>WHTV01000137.1 GCA_009377535.1 Kiloniellaceae bacterium | reverse complement strand
AAGCGGCAATCGGCTGCGGTGATTTCAAGATTTCCGGCGGCATGGAGGCCGCTTCACGGCTGCTCGCCGCCTGCCCCGATCTCACAGCCATCTTCTGCGCCAACGACCCGATGGCTGTCGGCGCCGTGAAAGCGGCCGCCGCCGCCGGTCGGGCCGTGCCGGAAGAACTTTCGATCATCGGCTTCGACGACAGCCTGGAGGCGCAGGTCTCTCAACCGCCCCTGACAACGATCGCCCAGCCGATCGAGGAAATCGCCGCGGGCGCCATGGAGCTGTTGCGGGGAGGCGGCAAGAGCGAGCAGCGCATCCGCCTTTCTGCCAGACTGGTTGTCCGCCATAGCGCCGCCCCGCCGACCAATCACAGCGCCCGCTCGGACGATCCGACACCCCCTGCCGCCGCCGGGCACGATTCTGGGCGTGTGCAAGCCCGGACGCGCAAGCGAATCCTCATCGCCGGCGCCGGTCGGATCGGGCGGGTCCATGCCCGCGCGCTCGCCCGCATCCCGGGCGCCGTCATCACCGGCTTCAGCGACCCCGATGTCGCGCGCGCGGCCGCTCTCGCCAGGGAGTTCGGCGCCGCCACTTTCGACCAGGTGGAAGCGGCGCTCGCCGGCGGCGATGTCGATGCGATCATCATCGGCTCGTCGAGTGACGCCCATCTCGACCTGGTGCGCTGCGCGGCGCAGCATGGCGTCCATGTTTTCTGCGAAAAGCCGCTGGCGCTGACGGCAGCGGACATCGCGGTCGCGATCGCGGCCTGCGAGGACGCGGGCGTGATCCTGCAGGTCGGCTTCAACCGGCGCTTCGATCCCAACGCCGCCGAGATTGCAAGCAGCGTGCGCGGCGGCAGGATCGGCAAGCCCTTGTCGATTCGGATCGCCAGTCGCGACCCGGCGCCGCCGCCTCGCGACTTTCTGCGCCGCTCCGGCGGCATGTTCCACGACATGGCGATTCACGACTTCGACCTCGCTAGCCATATCCTGGGCGAGGAAGTGGTGGAGGTCATGGCGATGGGCGGTTGCCTGATCGATCCCATGTTCACCGAGGAAGGCGACGTCGACGTGGCGACCACTATCCTGCGATTTGCCTCGGGCGCCGTCGGGGTCGTCGAGAACACCCGCGCAACCCCCTACGGCTACGATCAACGCCTGGAGGTGCTCGGCACCGAGGGTGCGCTCGAAAGCGAGAACCAAACAGCCAATCGCGTCATCTTCCGCGGCCCGGCGGGGCAGGTCGGGCCTCTGCCTCTGCCGTTCTTCCTGGAGCGCTACGAGACCGCCTTTCAGCACCAGATGCAGGCTTTTGTCGAGTTGATCGCCGCGGCCGCACCGCGGCCCGAGCCCGTCGTCTCGGGCAGGGATGCCTTGCGCGCGCATTTGATCGCCGACGCTGCCACCGAGTCTCTGCGCAGCGGGAGGCCCGCCAGGGTTGCCGCCGAAGACGTAGTCCCTATGCAACGAGCAATGAACACAACACCGGGAGGTAGCCATGACGCAAGCGCAGGAGGAAGCGGGCAGCGGTAACTACCTGCTCGAGGCGCGCGGCATCACCAAGCACTTCGGCGCGGTGACCGCGCTCAGGGGGGTGGACTTCCACGTCGGCCGGGGCGAGGTTCTCGGCGTCGTCGGCGACAACGGCGCCGGCAAGTCGACTCTGATGAAGATCTTGTCGGGCCTCTTCGCCCCCAGCCGCGGCGCGCTGATTTTCGACGGCCGGCCGATCCGCTTCCAAAGCCCGCATGACGCCCGCGACCTCGGCATCGAGATGGTCTACCAGGATCTGGCGCTGGCCGAGAACATCAACATCGCCGAGAACATCTTCCTCGGCCGCGAGCCCGTGCGCCGGCTGCTCGGCGGCTGGTTGCCGCTGGTCGATCACAAGGCGGGCCGCGATCATGCCAGGCAGCACCTGGATAACCTGCACATCCATGTGAAGAGTGTCGAGCAGCGGGTCGGCGAGCTTTCCGGCGGCCAGCGCCAGGCGGTGGCAATCGCCCGCGCGACCGCTTTCGATGCCAAGCTGGTGATCATGGACGAGCCAACGGCCGCCCTGGCCATCAAGGAAGTCGGCAAGGTCCTCGATCTGATCAAGGGGTTGAAAGACCGGGGCATCGGCGTCGTTCTCATCAGCCATCGCATGGACGACATCTTCTATGTCTGCGACCGCGTGATGGCCTTGTTCCACGGCGCGAATTTCGCCGAAGCAGCGCTCTGCGATACCAGTCGCAGCGAGGTGATCGGCTGGATCATGGGCACCAAGGAAGGGCAGGGGGAACTGGCCCATGACCGTGTCCACTGATCGCTCGCGCACCGGCAACAGGACCGAGGCCGAGGCGCCCGGGCTCGGTATCCGGCTGCTGCCGATCCTCGACCGCTACGGCATCCTGCTGGTCATCCTGGTGATGGGACTGGTGCTCTATGCCTTGCAGCCGGACGTGTTCTTCAGCTGGCGCAACATCACCAACATCTTCAAGCAGACGGCGGTCAACTCGATGCTGGCCATCGGCATGTTTCTGGTCATCCTGACCGCCGGCATCGACCTTTCGGTCGGCTCGGTCCTGGCTCTGGGCATGATGTCGCTGGCGGTCGCCAACGCAGCTGGTTGGGCATGGCCGATCGTGCTGTTGCTCGGCCCGGCCGTCGGCCTGGCCACCGGCTTCGTGAACGGCGTCGGCATCACCAAGCTGCGCATGCCGCATCCCTTCATCATGACCTTAGGGATGCTTTTCATGGCCCGCGGCCTGGCCAACCTCATCTCCGGCGGAGTTCCCTACACCGGCCTGCCGGATGCGGTCCGCTTCCTCGGCTCCGCGCAGATCGAGCTGGGCGAGCTGGACGGCACCCGCCTGAACCTGCCGGTCGGCCTGATCGTCACCATTGTCGTCTACCTGATTTTCTGGGTGTTTCTCGAGCACAGCGTTCTCGGTCGCCGTATCTATGCCATCGGTGGAAATCCGCAGGCCGCCAGGGTCAGCGGCATCAACGTCGACCGGGTTCTGATCTTCGTCTACTCGCTCTGTGGCCTGATGGCGGGGTTTGCCGGTCTGATGATGGCCGGACGGACCAACTCGGGCTTCCCGAACGCCGGCATCGGCGCCGAGTTGGAAGCGATTGCCGCCGTCATCATTGGCGGCGCCAGCTTCTTCGGGGGGCGCGGCACGGTACTCGGCGTCTTCGGCGGCGTCATCATCATGGGCCTGATCAGCAATACCTTGAATCTGAACAATGTCAGCGTGTTCTGGCAGCAGATTCTGATCGGCCTGATTATCGTCGTTGCTGTCTTCCTCGACGTCGTAAGGCGGGGGATCGGCACACGAAGATAGCGGAGAAGCCGCGGCCGTCAGCAAACGCCTTGGCGTGCCGTGCCGTTCACCGGGATCGGCGGAACGGGAAAAAAGGCGCAGTAAAACAAAACGCAAGGAGAAGGAAATGAACACGAGGAAATTATCCCTGACGCTTGCCGTGCTGTCGATTAGCACTACCGTGCTGGCTGCGACGGCTGCTTCGGCGCAGTCGATCTTGGTTGACATGAAGGGGCCGGGGGCGGGCAATCCGTTTTGGGCGGCGGTGGAGCGTGGTGCTCTGGAGAAGGGCAAGGAGCTCGGCATCGACACCGTCGTACTGGCGCCGCCGACCGAGTCCGACGTCGCCGCGCAGATCACCCAGATTGAGGACCAGCTGGCGCGGGGCATCAAAGGCCTGGCCCTGGCCCCGACCGATCCCAATGCGCTGGCGCCGGTGGTCGAGGAGGCCATCGCCGACGGCGTGCCGGTGGTTTTCATCGATACCCAGGGCTCCAACGAGGGCGTCACCTATATCGGCACCGACAACGTGGCCGGCGCGGCGCTCGCCGCCAAGTTCATCTGCGAGCAGCTCCCGTCAGGCTCCGAGGTTGCGATCCTGACCGGCATCGTCACGCAGTCGACAGGCAAGGCTCGCGCCGACGGCGCGCGCTCGGGCCTCAGCGGCTGTGGCCTCAAAATCGTGGCCGAGCAGTCCGGCGAATGGGACCGCGCCAAGGGTCTGTCGGTGATGGAGAACGTCATTACCGGCAACCCGGGGATCAAGGCGGTCTTCGCCAGCAACGACAACATGGCGCTCGGCGCGGTCGAAGCTCTCAAGTCGGCCAACATGCTCGACAAGGTGATGGTCGTCGGCTTCGACGCGAATCCCGATGCCGCCGACAGCATCCTGGCCGGCGAAATGTCCGCCTCGGTGGCGCAGAATCCCGAGAACATGGGTGCTCTCGGCATCGAAAGCCTGATGAAGCTGGCGAAGGGGGAGAAGCTCCCGCCGGTCATCGACACCGGTACCGTGCTCGTCACCAAGGACAACGCCGCAGATTATAAGTAAGCGGTCCAGGTATCGGGTGTCGTGGGATGGTGATCGGCCCCCAGCTCATGGGATGGCGGCTCACCCTCACGCGGTCGGAGAGATGACCATGCCAGGATTGGCATCCAGCGTCTCCTTTGGCGACTGGACCTTCCGCCCGGTGATGATCAGCCTGCTTCCCCGCGCCGTCAGGGTTTCGGCCAGCCCACGGCCGATGCCGGAGTTGCCGCCTATGAGTAGAACCGTTGCTGCTGTGAAATCCAAAGTAAGTCTCCAGCTGAAATGGGAACCGCAATGCGGCTCTGAAGCACAGGCGCCGCGCGAGCCTGCCGCCTAACCGTGATCCGACAGCGGAAGGCTCCGCACACGTTGCCGCGTTGCCGCGAACAGCGCATTGGCAAGGGCGGGCGCGAGGGGCGGCACGCCCGGCTCGCCCACGCCCCCAAGCGGAGAGCCGGTCTCGACAATGCTTACCGCCACTGAAGGGGCTTCCTCGATGCGCAGGAGCGGGTAGTCGTAGAAGTTGGACTGTTCGGCGCGGCCATCGCGGATAGTGATCTTCTGTCTCAGCGCCGCACTGAGCGCGTCGATCACGGCTCCCTGAATTTGCGTCTCGACCTGGCCCGGGTTGATGGCGCGGCCGCAGTCGATGGCCGCGTGGACCCGATCTACCTTCAGGCGCCCTCCTACGCGGCGCGCCTCGACGACCTGGGCGACATAAGACCCATAGCTCTCGACCACCGCCAGGCCACGGGCCGTCCCGTCCGGCGCTGCCTCGCGCCATCGCGACATCTCGGCGACGCGGTCGAGAACGGCGAGCATCCTCGCCTGGCCGGCAAGATGGCCCCGGCGAAACTCGAGCGGATCGCGACCCGCCGCAGTCGTGCACTCGTCCATGAAGCTTTCAAAGAAGAAGCCAGTGAAAGAATGCGAGATCGACCGCCAGGGGCAGAGCGGAATCGGCAGGTCGACGACGGCGTGCTCCACGACGAAGTTCGGAATGACGTAGTGCATGTCCGACAGGCCGCCGAGCGAGAAGGGATCGAAGTTCGCGAGGTTGCCCGTCACACGCGCAAGCTGCTCCGGATCGAAGCCGTAGTCGCGTCCCATCTGCGGTCCCGCAAGTCGGATCCGCATGGCGGTGATGCTGCCGGCGTCATCCAGAGTCGCCCGGAAGCGGCACATCATCGTCTGGCGGTACTGGCCCTGCTGAACGTCGTCTTCGCGCGCCCAGAGCACCTTGACCGGCCGACCGTTCACGGCGCGGCTCGCCAGGGCTGCCTGAAGGGCGATCTCGCCGTGGGTCTTCCGGCCGAACCCGCCGCCGAGATAGGTGGTGTTGATGAAGAGCCGGTCGGCCGGCACCTGCAGGGCGCGTTCCAGCGTCATCCGGAGGACATCGTGCCCCTGGGTTCCAATCCACAATTCCGTTCGCTCCGGCGTCGATTCGGCGGTACAGCAGATCGGCTCCATGCTCACATGGGTGAGGAGCGGCACCGAATTCGGCCTCGACGACCCGCCCTTGCGTCGATCGTGTCGCCTCAGCGTCACCGCGCAGGGTCGTGACCGGGACGTCCGAACGGTCCAGCGCCTCGCGAAGCTGCGCGTCGATTTCAGCCGTGGAGAGGCTGTCCGCAGGCGTCTGCGTGAAGGTGATGTCCAAGGCGTCGGCGGCCTGCTTGGCCTGCCACCAGGTCTCCGCAACGACCACCGCGCCACGCGGCACGCGAACGACCGCCACCACGCCGGAGACGCTGTTCTCGTCCATCGACTCCACGTCGGCCGAGTAGACCGGGGCCAGCCGCACGGCGCCATAGAGCATGCCGTCGCGCCGCACGTCGATCGAATAGATGGCACGACCCGTTATTTTCGCCGGTGTGTCCAGGCGTGGCACCGTTCGCCCCGTCAGCGTTCGCTCACTGTCCGGGCGAAGCGTCGGGTTCTCCGGCACAGGCAGCGACATCGCCTCTTCAACCAGGTCGCCGAAGGGAATCCTGCGTCCGGAGCCGGCGTGGACGATGGAGCCGTTCTCGGACCGCAGGGCTGCGGGATCGGCCCCGAGCCGCACCGCGGCCGCTTGCGTCAGCATCCCCCGCGCCTGCGCTGCTGCACGGCGCAGCGGATCATGCCAGAACCGTATACCGAAAGAGCCTACGGAACGCATCTGGCCGAATGGAAGCCGATAGTCTGGAGCCGGCTGCTTCGGCATGTCCACGATGATGCTGGACCACTCGGCCCCGAGCTCTTCGGCGAGAATCTGGGCCTGTCCCGTATGTGTGCCCTGTCCCATTTCGCAGGTGGGAAGCAGGAAAGTCACCCGGCCGTTCGTGTCGATGCGAATGAAGGATTGTGGCATGCGCGGCTCGCCCGCCTGCTGGGCCGATGCCGTGTCGAACCGAAGCGGGACGACAAGGGCAACGCCAACCACGGCTGACGTGCCTGCCAGGAACGATCTGCGGGTGAGCGACGAACTGTGGTGCTTCATCTTGCTGCCTGAGCCTTGATTGGGATTGCGGGGAAGAGGACCACTCAGACCAGTTCAGCGGCACGGTGTATGGCCGCCCTGATCCGCAGATACGTGCCGCAGCGGCACAGGTTGCCGCTCATGGCCTTATCGATGTCCGCTTCGGACGGCTTCGGATTCTGTGCCAGAAGCGCGACCGCGCTCATGATCTGCCCGCACTGGCAGTAGCCGCACTGGGGCACCTCCAGTTCAGCCCAGGCACGTTGGACGGGATGCGAGCCATCCTGCGACAGGCCCTCGATGGTGGTGACGGATCGGCCTTCGGCGTCGGCAAGCGGTACGATGCAGGATGGCACGGGCTGGCCGTCGATATGGACCGTACAGGCGCCGCACTCCGCGACGCCGCAGCCGAACTTCGTGCCC
>WHTV01000136.1 GCA_009377535.1 Kiloniellaceae bacterium | reverse complement strand
CGGCGGCCAGGCGGTCGATGGTGCCGTCGGAGTTGTAGGTGGCGACGAAGGGCTTCTGCTGCTCAAGCACCTCCAGGATCTTCTGCGCTTCCTTCGCGTCCTCGGTGCACTTTGAGACGCCGACGTAGTAGGAGGCCGCATTGTAGACCTCCACCTCGTCGTTCAGCATCGCGATCTGGCCCTTGAGGGAGTCACGCGGCTCGAACACTTCCTTCCAGCTCTCCTCAAGGTCGCCGACCTTGGCGGAGTCGTAGGTGAAGCCGGTGGTGCCCCACATGTAGGGCGCGGAGTAACCGCGCTCGGGGTCGAAGGGCTGCTTGTCGTGCGGTGCCATGACGTTCTGGAAGTTCTCCATGGAGCCGGCATCGATCTTCTCGGCGAGGCCCTCCTCGATCATGATCTTCACCATGTAGTCCGACGGCACGACCACGTCGTAGCCGGATGCGCCCGCCTGCAGCTTGGCCAGCATGGTCTCGTTGGTGTCGTACACGTCGAGGGTGACCTTGATGCCGGTCTCGGACTCGAACTTCTTCAACAGGTCGGGTGGGAAGTAGTTCGACCAGTTGTAGAGGAAGACTTCGCCCTGCGCCTGCGCGCCGCTGGCCAGCAGCGATAGCGCGGCCGCGCAAGCCGCTGTTCTCAAAAGCTTCTTCATTGACATCTGAGCCTCCGAATTTTTTTTAACAAGAGCGGTATTGTCGCCTTTTGCGCACGGCGCCGCCTCGCCGCCGCGGCTGTTCATCGCCGCATCCTGCCGACCAGGAAGGACAGGGTGACGAAAAGGATCGAGACGATCAGCATGAGCGAGGAGATCGCATTGACCTCCGGCGTGATGCCGATGCGGATCATGCCGAAGATGTAGACCGGCAGCGTTGTGGCGCCAGCGCCGGCCACGAAGTAGGTGATGACGAAATCATCCAGCGAGATGATGAAGGCCAGCATGGCGCCGGAGAGGATGCCCGGCCACAGCAGCGGCAGGGTGACGCGCCGGAAGGCCTGCCAGTCGCTGGCGTAGAGGTCGGCCGCCGCCTCGCCCAGCGCCTTGTCCATGCCCTCCAGGCGGGCGCGGATCGGCAGGTAGGCGAAGGGAATGCAGAACACCGTGTGGGCGACGATCACCGTGGTGAGGCCGAGGCGGAAGCCGATCAGGATGAAGAACAGCAGGGTGGCCACGGCGGTGACGACCTCCGGCACCACCAGGGGCAGGACGATGAGGCCGGAGATGCCATCGGCGCCGATGAAGCGTGTCTTGGCCATGCCGAGCGCGGCCAGCGTGGCGGCGAAGGTGGCGGCCAGCGTCGCCGTGGTGGCCACGACGAGCGAGTTGGTCGCCGCGCGCATGATGTCGTCGTTGCCGAGCACCACGCCGTACCACTGCGTCGAGAAGCCGCTCCAGATGGTGGCCAGGCGGTTCTCGTTGAAGCTCAGCACGATGAGCACGACGATCGGCAGGTAGAGGTAGGCGAAGAACAGCCAAGTCGCGGCGCGGATACCGCGGAAGCGCCATAGGGGATTGCTGACGTCGACGCGCATCAGGGAGCCGCCGGCGCGCGTCGGAAGCGCATGAGGTAGATCATCATGGCGAGCAGCACGATGGCCAGCAGCGCGAAGGCGAGCGCCGCGCCGAACGGCCAGTTGCGCGCGGCGGCGAACTGGCCCTGGATGAGATTGCCGATCATCATCGACTTGCCGCCGCCGAGCAGCTCCGGCGTCACATAGGCGCCGAGCGCCGGCACGAAGACGAGGATGCAACCGGCAGCGATGCCCGGCACGGCGAGCGGCAGGATCACCCGCGTGAGGGCGCGGCGGCGGTCGGCGCCGAGGTCGAAGGCCGCCTCGATGAGGCGCGAGTCGAGCTTCTCCAGGCTGGCATAGATCGGCAGCACCATGAAAGGCAGGTAGGAGTAGGTGAGGCCGATGGAGACGGCGTAGGGCGTGTACATCAGGCCGAGCGGCTGGTCGCTGAGACCCAGCCAGCGCAGCAGGCCCTCGACCAGCCCGCCGTTGCGCAGCAGCAGGATCCAGGCATAGTTGCGCACCAGCAGGTTGGTCCAGAACGGAATGGTGACCAGGAAGATCAGCAGGTTGCGCCGACCCTCCGGCTGCATCGCCATGTAGAGCGCGGTGGGAAAGCCGATCGCCAGTGCCAGCACCGCGGTCAGCAGCGACAGTCCGAAGGAGCGCGCGAAGATCTGCAGATAGTCGGTATTGACAATGAGACTGTCGTCGAAATCTCGCTCGAAGATGAAGTTCACGTAGGCCTCGGTGGTGTGGACGTCCCACACGACGCCGCCGTTGACGCCCTTCTGCAGCAACGAGACGTAGGCCATGAGGCCGAGCGGGGCGACCATGAAGAAGCCGATGATCGCCATCGCCGGCGCAATCTGCAGGATACGCCTCCTGGTCGCGGCGGTCATCGCGCTCAATCCGCCAGGCGCTGAACGGCGGCCGGGGCGATCTGCACCTTCACTTCGGCGCCGCTTGCCAGGTCGAGGCGCGCGCCCTCGTTGTTCTGCGAGCGCACGATGAAGGCTGTGCCGTCGGTCAAGGTCAGGTGATAGGTGGTGTCGGTACCCATGTAGACCACCGCACCGATCCGCGCGGACAGGCCCTCGGCCCCGGCCGGGGCGATCACCGCGCGTTCCGGTCGCACCGCCAGGGTGACGGCTTCGCCGTTGCTGCTGGGCGCGCCGGCTTGGCCGTTCAGGCTCAGCTTGCCGCCGCAGGCGAGGTGCGCGACGGCGGTGTCGCCGGCGACTTCGATGCGGCCTTCGAGAAAGTTGGTCTCGCCGATGAAATCGGCGACGAAGCGGCGTTGCGGATGCTCGTAGATTTCCGTCGGCGCGCCGATCTGCAGGATCTGGCCGCTCTCCATCACCGCGAGGCGGTCGGACATGGTGAGCGCCTCTTCCTGGTCGTGGGTGACGAAGACGAAGGTGATGCCGGTTTCCGTCTGCAGCCGCTTCAGCTCGATCTGCATTTCCTTGCGCAGCTTCAGGTCGAGGGCCGAAAGCGGTTCATCGAGCAGCAGCACCTTGGGCTGGCTGGCCAGAGCGCGGGCGAGGGCGACGCGCTGCTGCTGGCCACCCGACAGCTGCGTCGGCCGGCGGTTGGCGTAGCCCTGCAGCTTTACCAGGGCCAGCATCTGCTCGACGCGGGCCTCGCGCTCCTTCTTGGGCCGGCCGAGCATCTCCAGGCCGAAGGCGACGTTCTGCCCCACCGTCAGGTGCGGGAACAGGGCATAGCTCTGGAACACCGTGTTGATCGGCCGCTTGAAGGGCGGCAGGCCGGTCAGCTGCTGGCCTTCCAGGAAGATGTCGCCCCCGCTCGGCTGCTCGAAGCCGCCGATCAGCCGCAGCAGCGTGGTCTTGCCGCAGCCGGAAGGACCGAGCAGGGTGAAGAACTCGTTCTGACGAATGGTAAGGGACACATCGTCGAGAGCATGGACGGCATCGAGACCGCTGCCGAAGGTCTTCGACAGGCCACGTGCTTCGATGGCAGGCCTCTCCACGCGCTCACCCTGTGTCTGCTCCGCGCTGGAGCATAGCGAGCGCGCCAACGGCACCACAAGACGCAATCGCAGGAATTCCCAAGAAGGCCGGGAAGGACCGTCGCCTTTCGCGGGTTCGAGCGGCCCGGCTGGCTATCTCACGGGAACAGTTACCGGCGACTGCAAGGCATGGCTGCGGGGGTCGTTGCCGACCGTCTCGGCCGCTTGGACCAGCGGGGCCAGGACCTCGGCCACCCGTGCGAGGCTGCGCAGCAACGACATAGTGGCGGGGCTCTCGACGTTGCCGCCGAGGGTGTCCTCCAGGAAGGCGGCAAAGGGATGGCGCGCTGCGGGGAAGGGCCGCAGCTGCACGTCGCTGTCGGACGGCAGGCCGGCGGCCGCCTTGGCGAGGTCGATCGCCGTGCGATAGCCGCCAAGGGCGTCGACCAGGCCGGCCTCCTTGGCGTCGGCGCCCGACCAGATCTGCCCCTTGGCGACCGCCAGGACCTCCTGCTGGTTGAGGCTGCGCCCGGCCGCCACCTTGCCGGTGAAATCGGCGTAGGTGGTGTCGAGAGTCTGCTGCAGCCAACCCCATTCGTCGCCGCTGAACGGCGCGTTGGGGCTCCACATCGTGGCGCGCCGGCCGGCCTGGACGCCGTCCCAGGTCACGCCGACGTCATCCCACAGTTCGCGCAGCGAGACCTTGCCGCTGACCACCCCGATGGAGCCGGTGAGGGTGCCCGGCTGGGCGACGATTTTCTCCGCCGCTGCCGCAACGAAGTAGCCGCCGGACGCGGCCAGGTTGCCCATCGAGACGATGACCGGCTTACCGAGGTCGCGGGCGCGCTGCACCTCGCGCCAGATGGTGTCGGAGCCGACGTAGGAGCCGCCGGGGCTGTCGACGCGGAATACGATGGCCGCGACTTCCGGGTCGTCGATGGCCGCCGAAAGCGCCTCGGCGACGTCCACGGCGCCCATGGTGACCCGGCCGAACAGCGGGTTGTTGTCGCCGGCGTCCAGCAGGATCGGGCCTTCGCCGTGCACCAGGGCGAGCAGCGGCGCGCCGTCGCCAGGCGCCGGCATTGCCCGACCATAGTCGCCGAGCGGCTGCCAGGCGGCCGCGTCACCGGCGGCCGCCTCCACCGCCGCCTGCACCTCGTCCCAGTAGCCGAGGCGATCGACCAGGCCGAGGTCCACCGCCTGGGCGCCGCGGTAGGGCGCGCGGTCGATCAGCTCGCGCACGGTCCCGGCCTCCAGATTGCGCGATACGGCCACGGCGGTGGCGATCTGCGACAAGGTCGAGTCGAGATAGCGCTGCAGGTTCCGGCGCTGCGGCTCGGGCATGGCGTCCTCAGTGAGGAAGCTCATGGCGCCCTTGTATTCCTCGCGCTGGCCGACCTGGGGCTGCACGCCGATGTCGGTGAGCAACGGCTTGAGGAAGGGCTGCTGCAGGGAAAAGCCGGTGATGTCGAGATCGCCGGAAGGCTGCATCCAGATCTCGCCCGCGGCGCTGGCCAGGAAGTAATGCAGGGTGCCGTTGCCGGCTTCGCCGAAGGTCTCGGCGAAGGCGAAGACCGGCTTGCCCTGGGCGCGGAAGTCGGCGACGGCCTCGCGCAGCTCTTGCATCTGGGCAAGACCCGGCGTACCCCAGCCGGCGCGGATGACGAGGCCCTTCACCCGCTCGTCGCGGCCGGCCGCATCGAGGGCGGTGACGGCGTCGCGCAGGACCAGCGCGCCGCCCTGCGAGGCCAGCGCCAGCGGGTTGTCCGGCCGCTGTTCGATCAGGCCATCGGAAAGATCGAGCACCAGGACGGTCTCGTCGGCCACCCCGGTCGCGCCGGGCCGGAAGGCGTCGAATCTGGGCGCCACGAGGATTACCGCAAGGATGCCGGCGAGGAGGAGAAAGCCGACCGTGGCGAAGAGGCCGACCACGCACTTGAGGAGGAAGAGAATGATTCGGGTCATGGCCCCATCTCAACGGCTTAGCTGCCCGCTGGCCAGTTAAATTTTGGCGCCAAAGCCTGCCGGAACGCGGCATCTTGCCAGGGCGGAGGCGATCGCGCAAAGTCCGGCCGCGCCGGGTGGCGCGGAAACTGACGGGTAACGATGAGCTTGCGAACTTTGAGGCATTCGGGCCATGCGGCGTAAGGCGCGCCGCGGCGGCGGCCGGCAGATCGAGGTGACGGTGGAGGCGCTGGGCGCCAAGGGCGACGGCCTCGCGACGGCCGACGGGCGTCCGCTGTTCCTGCCGCAGACCCTGCCCGGCGACCGCGTGCTGGCGCGGGTCACCGGCGAGCGCGGCGGCGGCTTCAAGGGCGAGGTCATCGAGCTGCTGGCGCTCGGCCCCAACCGGGCCGATCCGCCCTGTCCCTTCTTCGGCCCCTGCGGCGGTTGCGCGCTGCAGCACCTGGAGGATGCCGCCTACGCCGCCTGGAAAGAGGAGCAACTCACAGTGGCGCTGCAGCGCCGCGGCCTCGCGCCGGAGGTTCTGCATCCGCTGCGCCGGGTGGCGCCCGGCCGGCGCCGGCGCATCACCTGGTCGGCGCTGCGGACGGCTCACGGCATGCTGCTCGGCTACTACCAGCGCGAATCCCATCAGCTCGCTGACATCGACGCCTGCCTGCTGGTGAGGCCGGAGCTGCAGGCGCTCCTGGCGCCGCTGCATGCGGTGCTGGAACCGCTGCTGGAGATCCGGGAGCAGGCGCGCCTCACGGCGACGCTCTGCGATACCGGCATCGACCTGCTGATCGACTCGCGCCAGCCGCTTCGCCTGGAGGACCGCGAGGCCTTGGCCGCCTTCGCCGCGGCTGAGGATCTCGCGCGCCTCTCGTGGACCGATGGCGATGACGAGCCGACGCCGCTGGCGCTGCGCCGCGACCCGATCCTCACCTTCGGCGGCGTCGCCGTGCTGCCGCCGCCCGGCGGCTTCGTGCAGCCGACGGCAGAGGGCGAAGCAATACTGGTGGAGCTGGTCATGGCCGCGGTGCCTGCCGGCGCCGAAACGGCGGCCGATCTCTTCGCCGGCTGCGGCACCTTCACCTTCCCGCTCGCCGAACGCCTGCAGGTCTATGCCGCCGAGGGCGCGGAGGACTCGCTGGCGGCGCTGCAGGCTGCCGCCAGGCGCTCCGACCGTGCCGGCCGTATCGAGGCCGAGCTGCGCGACCTCGCGCGCTTCCCGGTCATGGCCGACGAGCTGTCCGGCGGCGACGTCGTGGTCTTTGATCCGCCGCGCAGCGGCGCGCGCGAGCAGGCGGCCGAGATCGCCGCTTCGGACGTGCCTGTGGTCATCGCCGTCTCCTGCAACCCGACCACCTTCGCCCGCGATGCCCGCACGCTCGTCGACGGCGGCTACCGCCTGAAGGAAGCCACGCCCATCGACCAGTTCCCCTGGTCCGGCCACCTCGAGCTGGTCGCGGTGTTTGAGCGGTAGCAGACCCCTCCCCGACGCGACGGCATTCACACATCTCGTAGGAGAGGCTCGCCCTCGCCACACGCAAGGCTGTCGTCCCGGGACTTGTTCCCGGGACCCAAGGCCCTAACCGCTCAATCGGTCGTAGAGATCCTCCCACTCGGGATTGGCGCGCTCGATCAGCCGGATCTTCCAGACGCGCCGGGCGATGTCGTTGGTGACGCCGATGGTGAGCGTCCCGTGCTTGCGGCTGGCAAGGATGTAAACGTAGGAGGATATCGCCCTGCGCTAGAGCGTCGGGCAGGAAGGTTGAATCGAGGGATTCCCTTTTGGTGCGGCCCG
>WHTV01000135.1 GCA_009377535.1 Kiloniellaceae bacterium | reverse complement strand
ACCATCGCCCACATCACCTTCTCCATGTGCTACGTGGCGGTGGTGGTGCAGTCGCGCCTGGTCAGCTTCGACCGCTCCATCGAGGAGGCGGCCATGGATCTGGGCTGCCCGCCGGCGCGCACTTTCTTCCAGATCACCCTGCCGATCATCGCCCCGGCGGTGGTCGCCGGCTGGCTGCTGTCCTTCACCCTCTCGCTCGACGACCTGGTGATCGCCAGCTTCACCACCGGCCCGGGCGCCACCACGCTGCCGATGAAGATCTACAGCCAGGTGCGCCTTGGCGTAACGCCGGAAATCAATGCCGTCTGTACCGTCCTGGTCGGACTGGTGGCGACCGCCGTGCTGACCGCCTCGCTGATCACCCGGCGCCAGGAGATCCGGCGCGAAGCCGAAGAGCGCATGGCCGCGGCCGCCGGCTAAGCTGTTTTCTTGCGGTTGGCGTTCCTCTACAAGGGCGCTGTGACGATGCTTCCGCAAGCCGTGCCCGGCAACCGCACCAGGCTGGACCGCCTTGGTCTGGCACTAGCCGTTTTCGCCCTACTGCTGGCCCCGCTCGGGCTGCTGGCCGACAAGGCCGTGGTCCCGCTGACGCTGGCGGCGGCGATCGGCGGCGGCCTGCTTGCCGGTCGTGGGGCGCTGCCCTGGCGCGTCCTCGATCGCGGCCTCGCCGTCGCCATCGGCGTTCTGATTGCCTGGTGCCTGCTGGCCGCGGCCTGGAGCGTGCAGCCGCTGGCGTCGGCGGCGCTGGCGCTCAGGATCGGCGTACTGCTGTTCGCGCTGCTCTACCTGGTGGCACTGGCGCAGCGATTAGGCGAAGCCCAGCGCCGCTGGGTGCGGCTGGCCTTCTGCCTCGGCTTTGCCATCACGGCCCTGCTGCTCGCCGTGGAACTGGCCTTTGGAAGTCCCATCTTCGACCTGCTGCACGGCGAGTCCGACTCCGACTACACGACCTATTCCCGACTTAACCGCGGCGTCTCGGCGGTCGCCATCCTGGTTTGGCCAGTGGCCGCCTTGGCGTGGCAGGAACAGCGGCATTGGCTGACCTTCAGCCTGCCGCCGGCGTTCTTTCTTCTTAGCCTGCTCTCGCAGTCTTCCGCCTCGATCCTGGCGCTCGGCTGCGGGCTGCTGGCCGCCGCGCTGGCTTGGTTTGGCCGCCCCCTGGCGCGCGCAGTCATGGCCGTGGCGGTGATCGTCACGCTGTTTGGCAGCCCCTTCGTCGCCGACCTGGCGCAGCAGGCGGGGCTGGCGAAGGCAGGGTTCCTGTCCGACACCGCGCAATTCCGCCTGCATTTCTGGAGTGTGATCAGCGACCGCATCGCCGAGCGGCCGTTGTTCGGCTGGGGCTTCGATGCCTCGCCCGATCTGCCAGCTGGAGACGTCCAGCCGTTCCGGGCCGACGGAAAGGTGATCCCCTTGCATCCCCACAACGGGGCGCTGCAGATCATGGTGGAAACCGGGCTCGTCGGCAGCCTGCTGGCGCTCGCCTTGCTGTTCCTGATCGGCCGGCGGATCGACCGCCTGGCCCCGGTTCCGCGCGCCTGCGCGGTGGCGATGTTCGTCACCGTCCTCGGCATCGCCGCGACGGCCTATGGCCTCTGGCAGAGCCACTGGCTAGCCATGATCGGCGCTGCAGCCGCGGTGTTCGTCGCACTCAGGACTAGGTCATCTGATTGACTTCTCCCTTCGCGCTCGCCGCCCGTCACCTGCGGGCGAAGAAAGCGCGGCCCTCGAGGGAAAGTGGCGCCGCGCGCTTTTCTTGGTCCCGGAGACTCTCGAAGAAGGACGCGGTAGCGACGCCCGCTCCTTTAGTCTGAGACCAATCGCCGGGCGCGCCCAGGGTTGGGTTGGGCGTCCTTCGCCTTGCCGGCACCAGCAGGCCCCCTACGGGGCGGACAAGGACTTCGTGCCGCTGGTGCAGATTGCGGCGCTGATCTGGGGACTACTGGCGGGGAGTCCGTACGTGTCAGAGTCGATCCGTCAAAGGGGCTCTTGCCCCTTTTCCAGGGTGAAGACCTTCTCGACGTAGCGGATGATGCACTCCACCGATTCGGCGACGTTCTCACCGGAGGTGTCGACCACCAGGTCGGGGGCTTCGGGCGGCTCGTAGGGCGCCGAGACGCCGGTGAACTGGGCGATCTCGCCGGCCCGCGCCTTCTTGTAAAGGCCCTTGGGGTCGCGCTGCTCGCAGGTCTGCACGTCGGCCTGGATGTAGACCTCGTGAAAGCGGCCCGGTGCCGAGGCCCGCGCGCGGTCGCGATCGACGCGGTAGGGCGAGATGAAGGCGGTGATGCAGATGACCCCGGAATCGGCGAACAGGGCCGCCGCCTCGCCGACGCGGCGGATGTTCTCGGTGCGGTCTTCCGGCGAGAAGCCGAGGTTGGCGTTGAGGCCGCGGCGCACGTTGTCGCCGTCCAAGACGTAGACCTGGTAACCCTTGGCAAAGAGGCGCTGTTCCACTTCCATGGCCAGGGTCGACTTGCCGGCACCCGAGAGGCCGGTGAACCACAGCACCCCGCCCTGATGGCCGTTGCGCGCTGCCCGGGTGTCGGCGGTGAGGCGGTGCTCCACCGAGATGACATTGGTCGACTTGACCTCGACCGCCCGGCGCTGATCCGGCAGGCCCTCCATGGAGATCACGCCGCCGCCCACGGTGTCGTAGTCCTCAACCAGCACGAAACGGCCGGTCTTGGGCAGATCGCCGTAGTCGTCGAGGGCCAGCACCTGGCGGCTGCGCAGGGTCACCTCGGCGACCGCATTGCGCTCGACCGTTTCGCCGGCGGCATGCTCGAGGGTCTGGGTGTCGACGATGCGCTCGATAGACTGCACCGTGACCTCGGCCTCCTGGGTGAGCAGCTTCAGCTTGTAGCGGCTACCCACGGTGAGCGGCTTGTGGCCGAGCCAGAACAGGCGGGCGTGGAAGAGCGTGCTGAGCTTGGGCGGGTTGGCAACATGGCTGGCGATCTCGCCGCGTTCGACGAAGATCTGCTCGTCGAGGGTGATGCCGACGGCCTCTCCCGCGGCGGCGCTTTGGGGCTGGCGGTCCGCCGGCCAGGCCTCGATGGAGCGCACCCTTGCGGTCTTGTTCGACGGCGAGAACATCAGGGTGTCGCCGACCGAGAGCAGGCCGCTTTCCATGCGCCCGGCCAGGATGCGGCGGGCATCGAACTTGTAGACGTCCTGGATCGGCAGGCGCAAAGGCTGGGCGCCGACGTCGGGGGAGCCGTGGAAGCCGTCGAGGGCAGAGAGGACCGTGGGGCCGTCGTACCAGGGCGTCCGGGCGGAGCGAGTCGCGATGTTGTCGCCGTCGCGTGCCGAGATCGGCACGATGACCATCGGCGTCGCCCCGATCGAGGTGAGGTAGTCGGTGATCTCCTGGGAGACCTCCGCAAAGCGCGCCGCGTCGTAGCCGACCAGGTCCATTTTGTTGACCACCACGGCGACCTGCCGGATGCCCAGCAGGTGCAGCAGATAGGCATGGCGGCGCGACTGCTCGCGCACGCCTTCGGCGGCGTCGACCACGACGACGGCGGCATCGGCGCTGGCCGCGCCGCTGACCATGTTCTTGAGGAACTCGCGGTGGCCCGGCGCATCGATGATCACGTAGTCACGCAGCGCCGTGTTGAACCAGATCTGCGTGGTGTCGATGGTCACGGCCTGGTCACGCTCGGCCTGGAAGGCGTCGAGCACGAAGGACCACTCGATGGCCATGCCGCGGCGTGCGGAAACCGCCTCAAGTTCCTCCACCTTGCCCGGCGGCAGGGAATTGGTGTCGTAGAGCATCCGGCCGATCAGCGTCGACTTGCCGTGATCGACGTGGCCGACGATCACGATGCGGTGCAACGTGCGGGCGTCTTCGGTATCAGCCTCTGCCAAGTCCACTCCTTTCACCTGGGCGGGCGTCAGGGTGGTGGTGCCGTCGTCTTTCATCCTCGCCCCGCCTTTGCTTACAGGTAGCCCGTGGCGCGCAGATGCTCGAAGGCATCCTCGCGCTCGTGGTCCATTGCGCGCCCGGCGCGCTCCGAGGTCTTGGTGGTCTCCAACTCAAAGATGATTTCATCGATCGAGCTGGCGTCTGACTCTACCGGGAAGGTGATATCCTCATCGCCGAGGGAGCGATAGCGCTTGCCGTCCTTGGACAGATAGAGCGGCACGATGGGGATTCCTTCGCGACGGGTGTAGAGCCAGATGTCCAGTTCCGTCCAGTGCAGCAGCGGGTGGATGCGGATGTGGGTGCCGGGCGGGAAATCGGTCTTGTACTGGTCCCAGAATTCGGGCGGCTGGTCGCGGAAATCCCAGGCACCGGTCTCGCCGCGCGGGCTGAAGACGCGCTCCTTGGCGCGGGTCGCCTGCTCGTCGCGGCGGATGCCGGCGATGACGGCCTTGAACTGATGCTTGGCGATGGCCTGGCGCAGGCCCTCGGTCTTGCGCGCCGCCGAGCGGGCGGCCGGCGGCAGGGAGGCGTCCATCTCCTCCAGAGGCGGGCATACCTCGCGCTTGAAGTCGAGTTGCCATTCCACCGCATAGCGGTCGCGGAACTCGTACATCTCCTTGAATTTCCTGCCGGTGTCCACGTGCATGACCGGGAAGGGCACATGGCCGAAGAAGGCCTTGCGCGCCAGCCAGATCATCACGTTGGAATCCTTGCCGAGCGACCATAGCATGGCCAGAGGCTCGATGCGGGCATAGGCCTCGCGCAGGATGTGAACGGATTGGGCTTCCAGGGCGTCCAAGCGGTCCATGAAGGCGGTCGTCCTCAACCAGTGAGAATGCTGCAACTGCGAAAGGATTTATCGCCTTTGCCGAGGTGAATCAAGGAACAAGACTGGGTCAGGTCAAGACCCCACTCTTGTCACATCCCGTTTGCTCTTTCTATGCCCCACGCAAGGTGCCCGGCATTGAGCTGCCCGGCTAAACGCCGTGATAGGCCCGATACCAGGCGACGAAGCGGGGGATGCCCTCGTCGATGGAAACCTGCGGCTCGAAACCGAGTTCGCGACGCGCCGGCTCGATGTCGGCGTAGGTTTCCTTCACGTCGCCGGGCTGCATCTCGGCGAACTCGCGGATCGCTTCGCGACCGCAGGCCTGCTCGATGAGCTCCACGAAACGCAGCAGCGGCTCGGAGCGGTGGTTGCCCAGATTGTAGACCTTGTTGGGCGGCACCTCGCCTTCGCGGGCAGGCGGGCGCTCGATCACCGCCAGCACGCCGGCGACGATATCGTCGATGTAGGTGAAGTCCCGCCGCATGTCGCCGTTGTTGAAAATGCTGATCGGCCGCCTCTCGAAGATCGCCTTGGTGAAGATATAGGCCGACATGTCCGGCCGCCCCCAGGGTCCGTAGACGGTGAAGAACCTCAGCCCGGTGCTCGGCAGATCGAAGAGGTGCGTGTAGCAGTGGCTCATCAGCTCGTTGGCCCGCTTGGTCGCCGCATAGAGCGATACCGGGGAGTCGACGCGCTGATCGACGGAGAACGGCAGTTCCTTGTTGCCGCCGTAGACCGAAGAGGAAGAGGCATAGACGAAGTGGCGCAGCTTCGGCAGACGGCGCGCCAGCTCCATCATGCAGAGCTGCCCCATCACGTTGCTTTCGACGTAGGCAAAGGGGTTCTCCAACGAGTAGCGCACGCCGGCCTGGGCCGCCAGGTGGACAATCTCCGTTACCTCCGGAAATTCTCCGGCCAGCGCCAAGACGTCCTCGCGGTCCTGCACATTGAGGCGCCGGAAGGAAAGGCCGTTGTGGCCCGAAAGCTTGTCGAGCCGCGCTCGTTTCAAGGCCGGATCATAATAATCGTTGAGATTATCGATGCCGACCACCGGGACGCCACGCTCAATAAGCTGCGCGGCGACGTGAAATCCGATGAACCCGGCAACGCCGGTGACAAGTATGCTCATTTGGTCCCTGCCTGGCGCGGCTGGGTCAAACTCCGGCTTACGAGATCCATCTTGCCCTCAGATCGAATTGCAGCGTGTGACAGCCGCTTTCGGTATTGCGGCAGGCTCGCGCCCGCGAATCTCCCTCTCCCTGCGGCTCCAGGGGAGAATCGACGCTTCCCATAGCCGCCCGCCGCCGACACCGCAAGCCGCGCCGCCATGCATCAGCGCATTAGGCCACCGCCAACCATCCAAATCAATGAATTAGCTTACATAATCACGAAGTTGTTCATTTGATGAACACTTGACAGAGTCAGTTCGCCGGGTCTAGACAGGCAGTTGTGGCCCGGTACCGGCCCTCGCCCCAGCGGAGCTACCCTTGAGCTTGCAAACGCGCCCATCGGCCGAACAGGACCAGGAGGCCGACTCGACCCGCCTCATGCTGGATGTCATCGAGACAGGCGGCCACGTAACTCAGCGCGGACTGGCCGGCGAGCTGGGAATCGCCCTCGGCCTCACCAATATCTACCTAAAACGCTGCATTAACAAAGGCTTGGTTAAGGTCCGCAAGGCGCCGGCCCGGCGTTACGCCTACTACCTCACAGCCAAGGGCTTCGGCGAGAAGGCGCGGCTGACGGCCAAGTATCTGGCGCGTTCGCTCAGCTTCTTCCGACTGGCGCGGGAGGACTGCTCGGATCTCTTCCGCGCCTGCAAAGCCATGGGGCACAATCGCATCGCCCTCATCGGAATCGGCGACCTCTGCGAAATCGCGACCCTGGCCGCTTTCGATTCCGACATCGAGGTGATGGCGATCTTCGACGCGAAAACCAACCGGCAGCAACTCGCCGGCGTGCGTGTCGTCCGCGATCCTGCCGAACTGGCCAAGGCCGATGCGGTGGTGATCACCGATATGAAGGACCCCCAGGCCGCCTATGACCAGATGACGGCAGCTCTGGGGCACGACAGAGTCTTTTTCCCCAGCCTGCTGCGCCTTTCCAGGCGCCGGCCGGCTGGCGTGGTGGCCGCAAGATGAGGCAGGGTCGGCCATGAAACGTTGGTATGTCGCCCAAACCCAGGTCCGTGCCGAAGAGCGTGCCCGCTGCAACCTGGAGCGCCAGGGGTTCCACACCTACCTGCCCCGCTATCGGCGCGAAAGGCGGCACGCGCGCCGGCGCGACGTGGTTCTGGCGCCGCTGTTCCCCGGCTACATCTTCATCGAGTTCGACCTCGATGCGGCACCCTGGCGCGCGATCAACGGCACCTTCGGCGTCAGTCACCTGGTCAGCCAGGGGGACCGGCCGGCGTCAGTGCCCAACGGCGTGGTCGAGCAGATTGCCACTCGCGAGAACGAGGAGGGGCTTGTCGTCCTGCCTCCGCGTACTCTACACAAGGGCGAAGCCTTGCGAATCGTATCCGGCGCCCTGGCCGACTGCCTCGGGCTCTTCGAAAAGATGGCGGATCGCGACCGGGTCGTCCTGCTGCTCGACCTTTTGGGCAGGAAGGTGAGGGTCCAGGCCCCTCTGGAGGTGGTGGCGGCCGCCGGCTGAGCGGACGGCGGGCCCTCAGCTGGCCGCCGGGCTGCC
>WHTV01000134.1 GCA_009377535.1 Kiloniellaceae bacterium | reverse complement strand
CTGGTGGCCGGATTGAGGAAGTCCGCCTCCGAGAGGTCCAGGGTCTCGCCGTCGCTGCCCTCCTCCACCACCGCCGCACAGGCAGGCGGCGGCGAACCGGCGAAGCTGACCGGCTCCTGCAAGGCGGGCTCGATGGCGATGTAGAATGTCGGGTCGTAGCTCTTGAAGCTGACCTGCGCCCGACGCGGATCGACCGGCGCCTCGAGGGGAATCACGAACTCCAGGGTGAGGATGCCGTCCTCGTAGCGCGAGCCGTATTCGCTGACCGGGCCGTAGGCCAGCTCCGCCCCGTCGGCGACGATCTGGGTGAAGTAGCGATACTCCTCAAGCGAGGTCACGTTCAGTTCGGCCAGCGGCCGCAGTTCGTCGGCGTCCAACTCGCCGTCGCCGTTCTGGTCCAGGCCTTCGATGGCAAAGAGGCTGTAGAACTCGTCGAAGCGCCACGACACGCGCAGCGCCGAGATCCGCTGCTGGTCATCGAAGATCACCTGCGAGCGGGCGTCGATCCAGACGTGGGGATGGGCGCCGGCGCTGTGCGGCACGGCGGCAGCCGCCGCAAACAAAACCACTCCTGCGGCGACGCCGCGTGGCATGCAAAACTTCATTCCCCGCATCCTGTCTCGTTGAAGGCGGCCAAAGCCTGTCCCGCCCAGACGGTCAGTTTTGGCGCAACGATTCGAAGATAAGGTTAACGCAAACGTCCGGGTCCGGCCAGGACAGCGGCCTGCCCCACGACGGCGAGCCGCCGGCCTCCGGCTGCCCGCCCGTGTTTCAATTGTTTCAGGGGCCGGACGACATCCATACCGCCAGTAAACGGCCCCACAGCAAGCGGGGCTTCTGGCGCCAAGTTCTTGCTATCCTTCCGAGAATCTCGCTGTCGCCTCGCTGCCGCGCGGCTTGGCTGCAGCCAGGCCGTCCCTGCCGGCCGGTTCCGCAGGCGCCGCGCCCTTCGCAACGGCGAACAATTGATACCCAAAGCCGCGCCGCGAGACATCAGGCCGAAACAGCAGCCTTCTATATCAGGGGCCGAAACTGAGCGGCGGACCGTCGGAGGACGCCGGATCGCCGCCAGTTTGGGCGAGCACTCTACCGAACCGATGAACCTGGTGATGAAAATGAGCAATTCACAAGTTTTCGGCTCGCCGATGACCCTGACCGGCCGCAAGGCCGTCAGCCCCTTCGGCGCCGCCATCTATGCCTCCTCCAACGAAACGGACGCGGCCGGATACGGCCGCAGCCTGCTGCAGGCCCTGCGCGACCTCTTCGCGCCGGTCGCGCGGGACCGGCGGGTCCGCAAGACCGTGGCGGAGCTGTCGAGGCTCGATGACCGCACGCTGTGCGACATCGGCCTCCACCGCTCGATGATCGTCAGCGCCGCGCAGAATCTCGACGTAGGCAGCGACCGAAGGTCCTGCCGATAAACCATCAGCCCGCCGGGCCAGCGCGATGGGGAAAGCGCTGACCCGGCAGGGGCCGCGGAAGAGCCGCGGTGCCCAGGGTTGCGAAGCGGGCAGGTCAAGGGATGGGAGAGCTCTCACAGCGCGCAGGCCGGACCACGCCGCAAACCGACGGTTTAGCGGCAACGGCACGGCTCGCGCAGCCTACTTTCCTCTGGTGCGCCCCTCGGCTAATCTGCATCGCGCCCTCGGCCAGTGCCCCGCCTGGCGGTCTGGGCGGCCGTGTCAAGATGCAGGGGGTCGCCATGTCCGCGCCGACGACCAAGCGTCCGCCGTCAAAGAAGCCAGGCTCCGGCGCCGGGCTGGCCGGCGACCCGCGCGGCGACTTCCTGAACCTGCTCGAAACGCGCCTGCCGGCAGCCTTCTATCGCGGCCGGCTGGCCGATGGTGTCCTGCGGCTCGACTACGTCAGCGAACGGGCCGCCACGCTTACCGGATGCGGTTCCGCTGAGCTCCGCCGCCTCGACGACCCGCTCGGCGGGCTGATCCATCCGGGCGACCTCGCAGGCTATCGCGAAGCGCTGGCCCGGCTGGCGCCCGGCGGGACGGCCAGCATGGAGTACAGGCTGCAAGGCGCCGGCGGCGAGATCCGCTGGTGCCGCGACGAGATTTCCGTGGTCGAAGGCGAAGTCGTCGGCATGCTGCTCGACATCGACGACGAGCGGCACGCGGGCGCCAGCGAAGCGGAGGTTATCCGCCAGCGCCGGTCGATCATCGAACAGGCCTCGCACCCGATTTTCCTCAGCGATCCCGCGGGCCGCATCACCGCCTGCAACCGCGCCGCCCAGTCGCTCCTCGGCACGACCTGCGAGGAGGTCAGCGGCCGCGAGTTTGCCGAAACGCTGCTCGACCCGGATGGCCAGGCAGTCTACCGGGAGGCCGTCGCCCGGCTGCTGAGCCGGGAGGATGAAAGCGCCGTACCGACGCCCCTGCGCATCACCGCCCGCCGCCGCGACGGCACCAGCCTGCCCGTCGAGGTCATGGCCAGCGTCCTCACCCTGGCCGGCAGCCGCACGGTGGTCACCGAGCTGCATGACATCAGCGACCGGGTGAACGCCGAGGCGGAGCTCAACCGGGTCTGGCGCCTGCTGCGCGATGCTGTCGACAACATTCCCAACGGCTTTGCCATCTATGGCGAGGATCAGCGCCTGATCCTCTGCAATGCCGCCTATGCCGCGCTCTACGACTGCGGGCCCGACGAGATGGTCGGCTCGACGACCACCGAGAATTACCTGCGCGCCCGTCCGAAGATGAAGGTTTTCGACGGCCTGGACATGGCCGAGGGCGATGCCGCCGACGCCTCCAGGAGCGACGACTCCTTGTGGCTGCAGAAGGTCGCCGCCTCGGAAAAGGAGCCGGTAGTCTTCCAGCTGCACGACGGCACCTGGCTGCAGACCTCGACCCATCCGATTCACGGCGGCGGCCGCGTCTACGTGCGCACCGACATCACCAAACTGAAGCGCATCGAGGAATCCCTGCGCGAGAACGAGCTGCAGTTCCGCACCCTGGTCGAGAACAACCCCCTGCCGCTGTGGCTGACAGACACCTACAGCGGCGAGGTGCTCTACCACAGCCCGGCTGCGGTGCAGCAGCTCGGCTACAGCTGGCCGCTCGGCGAGCACGACAAACCGGTGCCCACCTTCGCCGTGCCCGAGGACCACGAGGACTTCGTCAGCGAGCTGATCGCGAGGGGCCGCGTCGACGGGCGCGTGAGCCGGCTCACGAAGGCCGACGGCTCCGGATTCTGGGGCGCCATATCGTCGCGGCTGGCAAAGATCGGCAGCCGCACCTTCTCCATCTGCACTTTGGTCGACCTGACCGACCAGATGGCCAAGGAAGCGGAACTGCTCGCGGCGCGCGAGACCCTGCAGGATGCCGTCGAGTCGTTGACCGAGGGCTTCGCGCTCTACGACACCGACGACCGACTGGTCATGTGCAACCAGCGTTACCGGGACTTCAACTTCATGAGCGCCGACCTGCTGGTCCCCGGCACGCCGTGGGTGGACTTCATCCACACCGGCGCCGAGCGTGGCCAGTACGTCGACGCCGAAGGTCGCGTCGATGCCTGGCTGGAGGAGCGCAAGCGCCTGCGCCGGCGGTTCAGCACCGAAATGGAATTCCAGCAGACAGACGGACGCTGGTTCCAGTTCTCCAACCAGCCGACCCGCCAGGGCGGCATCGTGGTCACCCGGACCGACATCACCAACCGCAAGGAGATGGAACGCGCCTTGCGGGAGAGCGAGAACCTGGTGCGCTCCATCCTGGAGGCCGCGCCGGTGCCAGTCGCCATGGTGCGGGCCGAGGACGGGCTGGTGATCTACGAGAGCCCGGCCTCGCGCAAGATCTTCGGCCAGTTGCAGCAGTCCGGCGAGCCCTCCTACATCAGCGACCTCTACGTCAACCCGGAGGACCGGCGGCGCTATCTGGCGCTGCTGCGCGAAAAGGGCATGGTGGAGGGCTTCGAGGTGCTGCTGCGCCGCGCCGACGGCCAGCCGATCTGGGTCGCGGTGACCGCCAGCCTGATCGAGTACCAGGGCGAGGAGATGATCGTCGCCAGCGCCCATGACCTCAGCGAACAGCGCGCCGCCGAGACGCAGATGGCGCGCCAGCGCGACGCGCTCTATCAGAGCGAAAAACTCAGCGCGCTGGGCTCCCTCCTGGCCGGCGTGGCCCACGAGTTGAACAATCCGCTGTCGGTCGTGGTCGGCCACGCCCAGCTGCTGAAGGAAACAGCCGGCGACCAGCGCATCGTCGAGCGCGCGACCAAGATCGGCAACGCCGCCGACCGCTGCTCGCGCATCGTGAAGTCCTTCCTGGCCATGGCCCGCCAGCGGCCGCCCGAGCGCCGCGCCGTCGACCTGCGCGACATCGTGCAGGCCACCCTCGACGTGACCGGCTACTCGCTGCGCACCGCAAACATCGAAGTGAGGCTTGAGCTCGATCCGGACGTGCCGCCGGTGTGGGGTGATTCCGACCAGCTGAACCAGGTGGTGACCAACATCATCGTGAACGCCCAGCAGGCCATGATGGACGTCTCCACGCCCCGCGTGCTGACCATCCGCGACGTCTACGATGCGGCCAAGGGCGAGGTGACGCTGACCATCGCCGACAGCGGCCCGGGCATTCCGGAGGAGATCCAGAGCCGCATCTTCGAGCCCTTCTTCACCACCAAGGACATCGGTGAGGGCACCGGCGTCGGCCTCGCCGTCAGCCACCGCATCGTCGAGGCGCACGAAGGGCGCGTCCGGGTCGACAGCGCCCTGGGCAAGGGCACGGTCTTCACCCTCGCCCTGCCGGTCAGCACGGCCGAAGCCGAAGCGATGCCGCCGCGGCCCTCGGCGGACGACGCCGCGCCGGCGGCCAGCATCCTCATCATCGACGATGAGCCGGAAGTGGCCCAGATGCTGGCCGACATCCTTGCCTCCCAGGGCCATCGGGTGGTCACCGCCAGCTCCGGCCTGAAGGCGCTCAGTCTCATCGAGGGCGAGCGCTTCGACGTCATCCTCAGCGATGTGCGCATGCCGGAGCTCGACGGTCCCAGCCTCTACGCCACGCTGGAGCGTATCGAACCAGGCCTCCTGAAGCGCACCGCCTTCATCTCCGGCGATACCCTGAGCCCCTCGGCCCGGGTCTTCCTGCAGCGCGTGCAGCGACCCTTCATCGAAAAGCCCTTCACCCTGGAAGAGCTGCGGGCTTTGGTCGGACAGATCCTGAACGATACCCGGCGCTGGCCGCCGGGCCCCGGCGCGGGCTAGCGCAGATGGAAATTGCAAGGCAAGGAGCCTTCGGCATGCAGTCGCAAAAGCACATCGTCGTCGTGGACGACGAACCGGGCATCCGCGAGACCATCCAGGAATACCTGGAACTGCACGACTTCCAGGTGACCGCCGCCGGGGGCGGCGAGGAGCTGCGCCGGGCGGTGGACGGCAACGACGTCGACCTGGTGCTGCTCGACATCCGCATGCCGGGCGAGGACGGACTGTCGCTGGCGCGCTTCCTGCGCGCCGAAAAAGAGGTCGGCATCATCATGTTGACGGCGGCCGGCGAAGTGGTCGACCGCATCGTCGGGCTGGAAATGGGCGCCGACGACTATCTCGCCAAGCCGGTCGACCTGCGCGAATTGCTGGCCCGCATCAAGGCGGTGCTGCGGCGCAGCGAGCGGACGCAGGTGGAGGCCGAATCGGGGCAGCCGGACGGCGTCCGCCTGGCGCGCTTCGGTCGCTTCACCCTCAATCTCGATTCGCACAAGCTGTTCGGCCCCGACGGTGGCGAGATCCCGCTGACCGGCATGGAATTCGACCTGCTGAAGGCTTTTGCCGACAACCCCAACCGCGTGCTGAGCCGCGACCAGCTGCTCAACCTCGCCCACAACCGCGACTGGGAACCCTTCGACCGCAGCATCGACATCCGCATCGCCCGCATCCGCCGCAAGATCGAGGGCGATCCGGCCAAGCCGCAGGTCATCAAGACCGTACGCGGCGCCGGCTACATCTACTCGACGGCGAAGGGCTAGCGAGACCGCACTCCGTTGGAGACAGCGCTTGAGCGCGTCGGGGTGGGCGAGTTCATGCCTGCAGCGGTGTCACTCCCAACCCAACCCTCCCCCATCGAAGGCCAGCCGTTTACTAAAGTTGGGGAAATTTAGAGGGTCGTGGCACTGCGTGTCGCGACTCTTCGTTTCTCACCGCAGCAGCAGAGTTCCCTCAGGAACTCTGCCGCGGCTTTGCGCAGGGAAACTCCTCGGCAAGAGCCGCCGAAAGGAATCAGATGCGATGGTGGTGCAGATGCTCCGGGTGCACTCTTCCGGAAGGTGCAGTCAAAGACCCATGCAATCGTCCGGTTGTGTGGTTTGGATATAAGGAATTAGTCTAACCATTCTGATTGCATTTTCTCGCAAACAAGCTCCCAATCGCTCAGTTGTTTCTCGGGTATCGCCTGACAAAAAGAGCTCGAGCGCGCCATCGACGCCGAGCAGATGGAACAAGTGATCGGTCGCGCTGGCTAAAAACCGTGACAGAGGAGACGACCTTGAAGACATTCACCAGGCACGGCGCAGCGGCAACCGGCATCGCAGGAGCCATCGCCCTCGTGCTGGGGCTCGCTGCAGCCGCAACGCAGGGGCCTGCCGCCGTCGCTGGCGCCTTGGCGCCGGAGCTCTCATCCGAGCTCGCCGCTGTGCGCGACCAGCTTGCGAAATACAAGGACCCCGTCGCAGCCGTGCACGACGGCTATTTCTCGACCCTGGGCTGCGTCCACTACAAGGACGGCGCCATGGGCGTGCACTTCCTGAACACCGCCCTCATCTCGCCCGAGCCCGATCCCGCTAAGCCGCAGCTCCTCATCTACGAGCCGGTTGGCGATAAGCTGGAACTGGTCGCGGCCGAGTGGCTGGTCCCCCTCGCCACCGGCATTACCGAGCGGCCGACGATCTTCGGCCAGCCGTTCAACGGCCCGATGGCAGGTCACGAGCCTCTGATGCCGGACGGGCTGCATCACTACGATTTGCACGTCTGGCTCTTCAAGGAGAACCCGGCCGGCGTCTTCGCGACCACCAATCCGGCGGTCTCCTGCGACGGCTACGGCTATGCGATGCTCGAAGAGCCCACCGCGACCGTGGCCCATGACGGTGCCCACTAGGCCACCCGAAAGCGGCCGCCGGAGCGCTCCCGCGGACGCATATCTTGCTGCCGCGGCCCCGCGGGAGTGGCGCCCCAACAAATTAGTCCGCCGCTCCCGTGCGTGCGCCCGGTGATGGCGCCGATCCTTGCGAAGAAACGCCGGGAACGCACCGCGACGAGGAAGTGGTGGCGCGTGAAGTACTGGAGCGTTACGCACACATGGTGCCGGTGGCATCGGCTATGTTCTAGCTCGGCCGCGGGACCTTACTCGGACGTTTGTTAAAGACAGTGAGCAGCGCCTGGCTGGGCAGCACCGCGCCACCTCGCTAAGGGAAACGGGGGTCATCATGACCGCATCCCCTAGTGGCGGCCCGAGCACCACTGAAGAGAGAGTGACGGAAGGCGGGCGCCCACTCTACTGAATCCCGAGCATCTCCTTGGCCTGGGCCAAGATAACCATCGACTGCTGGTGCTGACCGCTGCTGTGCAACTGCTCGCCTTCGTCGCGCAGCGCCGTGACCTCGGCCTTCTCGGCATCGGAAAGGCTGGAGCTCTGCAGCGCCTCATCAATCTTCGCGATGTCCGCCGGGCATTGGGCCGCAAAGGCCG
>WHTV01000133.1 GCA_009377535.1 Kiloniellaceae bacterium | reverse complement strand
GTAGCCTCGGTCGGCCACGACGTGCAGTTTGTCGACCTCGAGCCTGCCCATAGCCTTCTTGGCCATCGGAAAGAGTTGGGATCGATCATTGCCGACGTTCGTGACCTCATGGGTCACGATGAGGTGATGCCTCGTGTCAACAGCCACTTGCACGTTGTAGCCCACCGTGCCGCTGCCCCGGCCGGATGTCGCCATCGAACGGGCATCTGGATCGGTCAATGAGATCTGCTGGTCCGGTCTTTCCCGCCTCTCGGCGTCGAGTGCTTCAAGGCGCCCCATCTCTTCTTTGAGCTTTGCGATCTTCTCCTTCAGGCGCGTCGTCCTCATTGTCTGGGCAAGGGACGGCTCCTGCCGGTCACTGCTGTCGAGCTGGTGCAGATAGCGCGCGACACTCTCCTCGATCTGCGCCATCCGTCGCTTCATCTTAGCAGCCGTGAAGTTGCGGTCCCGATTGTTCACTGCTTTGAACTTGCTTCCGTCAATCGCGACGCTCGCCTCGGCAAAGAGGCCGAGCCGGCGGCAAAGCTCGACAAACCGCGCGCAGACCTGGCGAATGGCGGGGCCATTGTCCTTGCGGAAATCGGCGATCGTCTTGTGATCGGGTGCCAGCCGGCCGGTCAGCCACATGACCTCCACGTCGCGCCCCGCCTCGCGCTCCAGCCGGCGGCTCGACTGCACCCGGTTCAAATAGCCGTAAACGTAGAGCTTCAGCAGGACTGCGGGGTGATAGGACGGCCGACCCGTGGCCTTGGGGTCAACCCTGCCGAAGCCAAGCCCGCCGAGTTCCAGTTCGTCGACAAACACGTCGATCATCCGGACCGGGTTCTCCTCACCGACCCAGTCCTCCAGACAATCCGGGAACAGCGTCGACTGACCTCGATCCAGCCCCTCCACAAATCGTCGCATCCAACCCTCCACCGATGCTTGCGAGAGAATCGTAACACGCACCGCGTTTTTCCACAGCCAGGGTCACGACCTGCCCATCCACGGCCGGCTGCACCAGATCCGGTCACGGCGATCAACCTGCCATTCGGGTACTCCGACACCTCAAGCTCGGCTTTGTGGTGGCGAGCAGACCTACCCGTCGCCCCTGATGAACGGCGGCTGCGTGCCATCAGCGGAACTCAGACGAGGCGCCTGGGATCGCTAGGCTGCCCGATGGCGAAGGTTTCGGCCGACTGAACGGCCGCCCCCAAGCGATTCCGAGGAGGGTCAGGCCGACCGCTGCCGCGAGGGCGATTTCGGAAGGCACGATGGCGAGGACCGCGGCCGGCAGGTAGATCGCCGCCGCCAGCCAGCGGCTGCCGCGGATCCCCGTGCCGGCGAGAAGCAGCGAGGTCGCCAGCACCAGCGCGACGCCTGACAGCACCGCCTCGGCGATCTGCCAGGGACTGCCGGACCACAGCATGCCGGGATAGGACAGGAACATGAAGGGAATGATGTAGGTGACGATGCCCAGGCGCACGGCGTTTACCGCGGCGGGCCACCAGTCGGTCTTGGCGATGGAGGCGGCCACGAAAACCGCGATGCAGACCGGCGGCGTGATCACCGAAATGGTCGCGTAGTAGAAGACGAACATGTGCGCGACCAGCGGCTCGACGTCGATGGCGATGAGCGCCGGCGCCATGACGGCGGCCACCAGCACGTAGGCCGCCGTGGTGGGAATGCCCATGCCGAGCACCAGGCAGGCCAGCGCGACGATCAGCCCGACCAGAAAGAGGTGCTCGCCGCCGACCGCGACGGTCAGCGAGGAGAGCGTGACCCCAACCCCGGTCAGGTTGATCAGCGACACCAGGATCTGCGCGCCGGCCAGCATCAGGGCGATAATCACGATGCCGTTGCCGGCCTCGCCCAGGCTGTCGAGCAAGGCGCGCAATGTCGCCAGTGGCTTCCGGCGCGCGATAACGTCGCCGATCACGAAGGGCACCACCGCGCACACCACGCCGAAGGCGGCGGAGAAGGCCACCGAACGTCCGGCGATCAGCATCCACAACAGGCCGCCCAGGCCGCCGATCACCGGCAGCAGGCGTACCGGATGCAGGGCGGTCTTGGCCGACGGGATCTCCTCCGGCGGCACGAAGCCGATGTTCTTGCGCAGGGCGATGAGGTGGATGGTGGTGAAGAGCCCGGTGTAGAACAGCGCTGCCGGGATCAGCGCCGCCAGCGCGATGCGCAGGTATTCCGTGCCGATCATCTCCGACATGATGAAGGCGGCGGCGCCGAGGATGGGCGGCGTGATCTGCCCGCCGGTCGAGGCCACCGCCTCCACCGCCGCGGCGAAGGGCGCCGGGTAGCCGATGCGCTTCATCAGCGGAATGGTCATGGTGCCGGTGGTCGCCACGTTGGCGACGGCGCTGCCGTTCACCGTGCCGAAGGAGGCCGAGGCGACAGTCGCCATCTTGGCGGCGCCGCCGACCGAGCGTCCCGAGACCAGCAGGGCGAGATCCATGAAGGTCTGGCCGCCGCCGGTGTGCAGCAGCACCGCGCCGAACAGCACGAAGGCGGCGATGATGGTGGCGGCGATTCCGGTGAGCGATCCCCAGACACCGATGTCGGTCAGCAGGATGGTCTCGGTGACGAACCAGATGTCGTAGCCGCGGTGGCCGAGACGCCCGGGGATCAGGTGACCGAAGAAGACATAGGCAAGGCCGATGGCGACGAGGATGGGAAAGGCGAGGCCGACGGTTCGCCGCGCCAGTTCCAGCAGGGTGACGACCAGCACGGCGGCCAGGGCGATGTCGATCGGTCCCGCCGTCGGCAGCGACGTCATGATGGTCTCGGCGTTGACCGCCACGTAGACGCAGGCCGCCGTCGTCGCAGCCCACAGGCAGAGGTCGACGGCGAGGCCGAGTTTCGCGGCGGCGCCCGAGAGCTTCAGCGGATAGGCGAGGAAGCCCAGAGAGACGACGAGCGCCACCATGACGGAGCGCTGGATGAGGGCGTCGAAGGCCCCGGCCGCGGCCGTATAGAGAATGAACAGGCCGATCGCCAGGGCGACGGCCCGCCGCAGGTTGTCACGCATCACCACACACCTCTGGACGGCCGGGTCGGGGGCCGGGTCGGGGGCCGGGTCGGGGGCCAAGTCGACGGCCGGGCCGGCGGCCGGGGCAGATCGGCCCCGGCCGCCGGCGGTTCACGGCTTAGCTGCTGGGCAGCAGGCGTTCCGGGATCTCGACGCCGATCTCCCGGTAATAGCGCACCGCGCCCGGGTGCAGCGGGATGGTCGAGAGCTCCATGGTCATCGTGGGAAGGTCGCTTCCCTTGAGGCCGGAGAAGGCGGCTGCCTGCGCCGTCTGGTCTTCGACCACCGCCTTGGTGATCTGATAGGCCGCTTCTTCGTCGAGATCCGCCTGCGCGACCGCCGCCACGCCGAAGGCCCAGGTCTTGTAGGCCGGATAGCCCTCGCCCGCCTGGCCGTCGGCCACGTCGACCACCGAGAGGTTGGGGAACTCCTCGCGCACCTTGGCGGCCTGCGCGTCGCTCAGGCCTACGATGGAGATCGGCGTCAGGGTCGCGATGTCGATGCTTGAGGCGTCCAGGCGCTTGCCGGAGCCGCTCTTCACGTAGCCGATGACGCGGTTGTCCTTGATCTGGTTGACGACGTCGCCGGTCGACCCGCGCGCCCAGCCGGGCTCGATGCCGAGCAGCGAGAAGACCTTTTCGGCGGTCGCCTCTGTGGCCGAGCCGCTGATGCCCGGATTGAACTCCTTGCCGGCGAGGTCCTGCAGCGACGCGATGCCGGCGTCCTTGCGCACGACGACGTTCTGCGGCGCCGAGGCGTAGACCCAGAGCATCAGCGGCTGGTAGGCCTTGCCCTCGAACTCGCCGCGGCCGTTGAAGACGTCGTAGGCGACGTTGGTGGTGACGAGGCCGAGATCGACCTGGTCGCGCTGCAGGCGGCGCAGGTTGTCCAGCGTCGCGCCCGTTTCGACCACGTTGGCCTCGACGCCTTCGACCTTCTCGTTGATCAGCTTGGAGACGGCGACGAAATAGCCGTAGTGGCTCGACGACGCCGAGGTGGTGCCGATGGCGAGCTTCTGGGTCTGCGCGGCGGCGGGCGAGACGAGCACCGCTGCCGCCAAGAGGGCAGTTGCGATCTTCTTCATGTCAGTCCTCCCATTTTTTGCTTGGTTTGATGAATATCGCCCGCCGTCTCGCCCGGCCGTTCGGCCAGCAATGCGGCGGGAACGTCGATTTCGAGGGAAAGCAGGCGGAATGAGGCGGTCTTGCCGTGGCTGTCGAGTGCCAGCGCCGCGTTGACGCCGCCTTCCAGCACGTCGTCCAGCACGAAGTTGAGCGCCATGAGCTTGGGCAGTTCGTAGCGCCGCACCGCGGTCACGCCGCGATGGCGGAACAGGGCGTGGACGCGCGCTTCCGTGACTTCGCTCAGCAGCACGGGCCAGGCTTCCGGCCGGTAGGCGATCACGGAGATGTTCTGGCGATTGCCCTTGTCGCCCGAGCGCGCGTGGGCGATCCGGTGCAGGGCGGCCCGCACAAGGGCACTCATGCCGCGCGCCACGCGCATTGCCGCCGCATTACACCCGCACCCTGTTCCGGGCAACGCGTTCTCACGTCCATGGCTTTCCTCCCGCTTTCAACCTCGGAAAAATTATCGATAATGTCAACGATAATTGTATCGGGCATCGTTTCCGGATAGATTGGCGTCATGAGCGGAGCAGCCAGACCATGACGAGAGCGATTGCCAGAAGCGGTGCCGCAGACGGAGAAGGACGGCGCCAGCCGCAGGGCTGGAGCCAGGTCTACGAGGTCTTGCAGATGGACCTCATGCTGGGCCGCCTCCACCTGCGCGAACGCCTGGTGGAGGACGACCTCATCCTGCGCTTCGACGCCACGCGGCATGCCGTCCGGCGCGCGCTCGACGAGCTGGAGAAGGAAGGCTTGGTGCTTCGCCAGCCGAACCGCGGCGTGCGGGTGCGGGACTTCACGCAGGAAGAAGTCGAGAATCTCTACGAGATCCGCGATGCCCTGGAGACCCTGGCCGCCTCGCGCGTGCAGCTGCCGGCGCCCCCCGAATTCGTCGACGACCTGAAGATGCTCGCTGCGGCGCATGAAAACGCGTCGAACGCGCAGCGCTATGTCGAGGTCTTCCGGATGAACAATGCCTTTCACGAACGGCTTTACGCCGGCGCGAGCAATCCGGAGCTCGCTGCAGCCATAAAGCACTATTCACTGATGACCCAGCCGATTCGCAGCCGCGGTTTCGCCGACGACGAATTGCGGCATATCGCGATCCGCGAGCACTGGCAGATGGTCGACGCCATCGCGCAGGGCGACTCCAAGCGGCTCGTGCGGCTCTGCCGCGCCCACATCCGCTGGCCGAAGGAATTCTACCTGCGCGCCAACAGCGCCGCCGACACGGTCGCGCCGCTGCGCGGGGCATCCGCCCCATGACCTATCGCATCGGCTCCGGGGCCGGCTTCTCGGGCGACCGCATCGATGCGGGGCTGCCCGTGGTCGAAGCGATCGCCGCGGCTGGCAATGGCGGCGCAATCATCTTTGAAACCATCGGCGAGCGCACGTTGGCGCTCGGCCAGTTGGCGCGCCGGCAGGATCCGGCGCTGGGCTACGAACCGCTGCTCGCCGACTACCTGAGACCCATCCTCAAGACCTGCGCCGAGCAGGACATCGTCATCGTCGGCAACTTCGGCTGCGCCAACCCGCGCGCCGCCGCGGCAGTGATCGCCGGTCTGGCCCGCGAACTCGGCCTGCCGCCCCTGCGCATCGCCACCATCGACGGCGACGACGTGCGCGACCGCATCAATCTGGCGACCGAAGATCTCTGGGACGGCGACACCGGCCTGCCGCCGCCGGCGGGCGAAATCGTCTCGGCAAACGCCTATCTCGGCGCCAAGGCGATCGCCGACGCCGTCGCCGCCGGCGCGCAGGTCGTGGTCACCGGACGGGTCGCCGATCCGGCGCTGGCGCTCGGCCCGCTGGTCGCGCACTTCGGCTGGGCCTGGGATGATCTCGACCGCATTGCCGCGGGGACTCTGGTGGGCCATCTGCTGGAATGCGGCGCGCAGGTCACCGGCGGCTACTTCGCAGACCCGGGCTTCAAGAATGTTCCGCGGCCGGAGGCCATCGGCTTCCCCATCGCGGAGGTCGAGGCCGACGGCAGCTTCGTCATCACCAAGCCGCCCGCCACCGGCGGCCTAGTCGACCTGCGCACGGTGAAGGAGCAGTTGCTCTATGAGATTCATGATCCCGCCGCCTATCTGACGCCGGATGTCAGCCTGGACATCACCTGCGTGGAGATCGCCGAAGTGGGACCCGACCAGGTGCGGATCAGCGGCGCGCGCGGCCACGCGGCACCGGAACGACTGAAAGCGACCATCGGGTTTCTCGGTGACTGGTTCGGTGAGGGCGAAATCTCCTATGCCGGCCTCAATGCTTTCGCGCGCGCCCAGCTGGCTGCCGAAGTGATCGGTAAGCGCTTGGACATGCGCGGTCTCGGCCTGCGGCGCCGCATCGACCTTATCGGCGTCAGCAGCGCCTTTGACGACGACAGCGGCAGCCTGCGCGACAACCTTGGGCCGGAAGCTGTCGACGGGGCGCAGGACCTGCGGCTTCGCCTTGCGGTCGCCGGCCCGGACAAGGCTGCGGTCGAAGGGGCACTTCAGGAAGTACTCGCCCTTTACTGCTGCGGGCCCGCAGGCGGAGGCGGCCAGCGCAGCCGCGTCACCCGGCGTATCGAAACCCGGTCCTACCTCATCCCGCGTGAGGCGGTTGAGGTGGCGTACCACCAGCAATAGCGGACCGCTTCCCAAGCCGCACTACCGAATTCCGCTCAGGGTCAGGCAGAGACTTCAGCCCTGCGGTAGCGCGCGTCCGCTTGCGATCCTGCTCCAGACATCATGGACTGAGCCTCGCATGTCGCAGGAGTGCCACTTCCGGACCTGGGCGCCGAGCCAACAGGTCCATCCGCCGAATGACACAGGGTCAGTTGTGGACACGATCCAGCTGTACCACGGCGAAGGCCCCGCTGGTGCTCGTCCAGCGGATGGCCCGCCTTCCGACGGTGTCCCAGCGCGCCCGAGAGGAGCGGATGGCGATATGCGGCTCGTGTCGAGCGGAGGAGCTTCCGCTTGGTGCCGCATCGCGCCGGTTTGGCAGAAGGACCCAGGCGCCTTCGCCACCAACAGCCAGCGTCAGCCGGCGGCGCCGCCACCGTACACCACGTTCCTGAGGACCTTTCCGCGGGCGAGGCGATTGACGTTGTCCGCGATCGTCCCCTGACGGCGCCGGACTGTCCCGTGGGTCCAACCAGACATATGCGGGGTCATCACCACGTTGTCGAGTTCATGGAACGGAAACCGCCCCGGCAGCGGCTCCGGTTCTTCTGTCGTCGGATAGCAATACCAAGTATCGATAATCGCCCCGCCGATTCGCCCACTCTTTAAGGCTTCGTAGAGGGCCGCCTCGTCTATCACCGGGCCGCGGCCGACGTTGACGATCACAGCGTCCGCACGCATCGCGGCGAGCGCCGTGGCGCCGACCAACCCCCGCGTTTCGGTCGTCAACGGCAAGGTGTTGACGATGGTGTCTGCCGAGCCCATGAAGGCTTCGAGCTTTCCAAGGGTATAAGCCCGGTCCACAGTATCCAGTTCCGGAACCGGACTGCGGTTCGCAGCCATCACCCGCATGCCGAAGGCCTTGGCCCGGGCGGCAAGCGCCTTGCCGATGTGGCCGAACCCAAGGATGCCGAGGCTGGTCGCGCCAAGCTCGCTGCGCAGGCCAGCGGGTCCCCCCGCCCAGTACTTCCAGTCGCCTTGCCTCAGGCGCCGATTGGCGTCGGTGAGCGGCACGTGACGCGCCAAGAGC
>WHTV01000132.1 GCA_009377535.1 Kiloniellaceae bacterium | reverse complement strand
GCTGTCTTTGCCGAGATTGGTCCGGCGCAGCGGCAGCAGCCGCTCTCGGGGTCCCGCCCCGGTCCCTGGCTGCGGGCCAGCGAACTTTCCCAAGTTTTCCAGCCTGTTCCACAACGGCCGTCAGTGACGTCGCCGGCGCGCCACCAAGCGGTCGAGGACGCGGGTGTCCAGGGTGGTCGGCAGGCCGGTTTCCGGGCTCTCGCCGAAGAGGGCGCTGTCCAGCCGGGCCTCCGTCAGCTTCGCCTCGCTGAGGTCGGCCCCGCGCAGATCGGCCATGTGGAAGTCGGCGCGTGAGAGATCGGCGCCGGCGAAGCGGGTGGCATTCAGCAGGCTGTCGGCAAAGCGGCCGCCGGTCAGCGTGGCCCCCTCGAAGCGGGCACCGGTCAGGTTGCTGCCCCCGAAGTCGCAATCGACCAGGTCGGCACCACTGAGGTCGATACCCCTGAGGTCGAGGCCGCTGAGGTCGCAGCGGAGTAGGACGGCGCGGCGCCCGTCGCTCCTGCCGGCTTGAAAGCGGGCATGGGCTTCCAGCAGCGCGCAGAGCAGGACCGGGTTGATCCGGTTGCCGATCAGAACCTTCTGCGGCGGCCGGTCGCGGGTCAGTGTCTCGGAAAGCTTGGTCATTACCTATGTCCTCACCCCGGTGAAGTTCTGTCTTGCGTCCCAGTCAAAAAAAGGGGGTCGATTTATTCGACCCCCTAATTCTTGAATATGCGATGTCGGTCGGCGTGCGTAGGAGACAAATAGTGCGATGCGGAGTACTTGGATCAGGAATGCGATATGGTTTTGTCTCTCTGTCCGAACGATGATTTGAATATACCTATTCTCTATCATGTCGTCAATGAAAAAAACTGCTGTTGGACGAAATTACTCAAGTACACTCGGTACCGGGTCCACAAACTAGGGCGTTATAGCCTATATTGTCACTTTGATGGCCTGTTTCGGCCATAAACTAGGGCAAAATAGCCAATCACGGCGCTGCTTGTTGGACAAAATGCCCGGATAGCCTTGCGGCAGAGGACAAATAGCCCTAGTCTATGGCCGGCCTTAGCGACAGAGAGGGAGAAGCGGCCTTGGACGAGGACGATGAAGAGGCCATGTCGGCCGACCAACTGCGTGATCTCTGCACCCGCCTCTATGGGGCCGGGCGCTGGCAAACGGCGCTGTCGAAAGAACTAAAAGTGAACGATCGCACCGTACGGCGCTGGGCCTCCGGCACGGCGCGGATCCCGCATCCGGTGGCTCTCTGCGTGAAGCTGATGGTATTCCTCGACGAGCTGAGCTGGCTGGGCGAGTGGCGCCAGACGATCAAGGAGGATCTCTAGGCCCAAGCGATGCCGGGCCCCTCGAGGAGCCCCTCAGGGACGGACGGCTCAATAGGCGCGGTCGACGCAGAAATCCACGACCTCGAGCAAGGCCGACTTGACCGTGCCGTCGGCGAAGCCTTCCAGGGCCTGGCGGGCCGAGGTGGCGTAATCGCGGGCCCGCGCCATGGCATCGGCCAAGGCCTCGCGGCGCTGCAGGATTTCGATGGCCTGCTCCAGATCTCCCCCGCGCTGGTCCTGGTCTTCCAGGCAGCGCTGCCAGAATGCCCGTTCGTTGGCGTCGCTGCGCTGTATGGCGAGCACCACCGGCAGGGTGATTTTGCCGTCGCGGAAGTCGTCGCCCACGGCCTTGCCGAGTTCGGCCTGCAAGGCGGAGTAGTCGAGCACGTCGTCGACAAGCTGGAAGGCGATCCCGAAGCCGCTGCCGAAGCGCTCCAGGGCCGCCTCCTCGGCGGTCGGTCGGTCGGCCACCACTGCCCCGATGCGGCAGGCCGCGGCAAAGAGCGCGGCGGTCTTGGCCTCGATCACCTGCATGTAGGCAGCTTCGTCGGAGGTGGTGTCGTTGGCGGTCATCAGCTGCAGCACCTCGCCTTCGGCGATCACCGCCGAGGCGTTGGACAGGATGCGCAGCACGTCCAGGGATCCGTCGGCGACCATCAGCTGGAAGGCGCGGCTGAACAGGAAGTCGCCGACCAGCACGCTCGGCTTGTTGCCCCAGACCGCGTTGGCCGTGGCGAGGCCGCGGCGCAGGTCGCTGGCGTCGACCACGTCGTCGTGCAGCAGGGTGGCGGTGTGGATGAATTCGACGCAGGCGGCCAGACCCAGATGGCGCTCGCCTTGGTAGCCGCAGAGCCTGGCAGAGGCCAGAGTCAGCATGGGCCGCAGCCGCTTGCCGCCGGCCGCGACGATGTGGCTGGCGAGCTGCGGGATCAGCGCCACGGGCGAGTGCATGTGCTGGACAACGAGGCGGTTCACGGCCTGCAGGTCGTCGGCCACCAGGCTGCTCAGCGGCTCCAGGCCGGCCCTTGCCGGTCCCTTCGCTAGCTTGTCGAGTTCGGCGGCCAGCGCCAAGGCGGTACCCTCAGTTTTTCGTCATGTTCTACACGCGGCCCATTCGCGCGAAGTCGATGAGCCCTCGACAATCTAGAGCGGCCGTGCGGTTTGCCCAGCAGCTTTTCATGCCGCTGCGCTGCGGCCAGACTGCCTGTCCGCCTTGCGGGCCGGCAAGCCTCGCATGCCATGGCCAAGCCTTTGGGCAGCATAGGTTGAACCGGCGGACGGTCAAGCCTGATACCCAGCCTGCGACGAATGGCGCTATAAGAAGGGCACGATGAAAGAATTGCTGCGCACGAACGACGTCGTAAGGCTGTCCTGGCTGGAAGCCCTGCTGGCCGATGCGGGGGTGGAAACCCTGGTGCTCGATCTCCATACCAGCGTCCTGGAGGGCTCGATCGGCATTCTGCCGCGCCGCCTGATGGTGAGCGACCACGACTACCTGCGCGCGCGCCGCGTGCTGCTGGATGCCGGCGAGGGGGCGGACATAGCGTGACCCTGCTGCCGCCGATCACCGAGGACGCCTTCCTGGGCGGCCGCTTGCGCCTGCGCCAGCCGGCCGCCGGCTATCGTGCGGCCATCGACCCCGTGCTGCTGGCCGCCGCCGTGCCCGCGGCCGCCGGCGAGCGGGTCGCCGACCTCGGCTGCGGGGTGGCGACGGCCGGCCTCTGCCTGCTGGCGCGGGTGCCGGGGGTTGCGGTGACCGGACTGGAGTTGCAGCCGCCGCTGGTGGCCCTGGCGGCCGAGAATGCGATCCTGAACGGCTATGCCGGGCGCCTTAGCGTCGCGATCGGCGACGTGGCCAAGCCGCCGGCCGAGCTTGCCGCCGGCAGCTTCGATCACATCATGTTGAACCCGCCCTATCTGGAGGCCGGGTCGGGCCGTGCCCCGGAGCAGGAGCTGCGCCGCATCGCGACCGTCGAAGGGGCGGCGGCGCTGGAGACCTGGCTGGCCTGCGCGCTCGCCCTGCTGCGCCCGCGCGGCAGCCTCACGGTGATACACCGGGCCGACCGCAGCCACCGGCTGCTGGCGGCGCTCTCGGTGGGCTGCGGCGATCTGGCAGTCTTTCCGCTGTGGCCGCGCCAGGGCGAGAACGCCAAGCGGGTTCTCATGCAGGGCCGCAAGTCCAGCAGCGCGCCGCTGCGCTTCCTGGCCGGGTTGGTGCTGCACGACGCCGGGGGCGGCTATACTGCGGCGGCCGAAGCCGTGCTGCGCGACGCCCGCGGGCTCGATCTCTGACGGCACCGCCGGAAGATCGGTCCTGCGGTTGCCGCAGCGGTTTGTCCCACCGGGGAAGGTCGGGTAAAACTACCCGTGCGGGGCGGAGCCGGAAGGCTTGGAGGCCGGCGCCGTCCTGCCTATATCCGCAAGCAACGAGGAACGATCGGCTGTCATGGCAAAGCGAAGCATCTGGCGCCTGGTGACCTTCGAATGGCTGCGCCGGCCGCGGCCGGAGGTCGCCGTGCTGCGCCTCGGCGGGGTGATCGGCGGCCTCGGTCCCCTGCGCAGTGGCATGAGCCTGGCCAGCGTCGAGCCGCTCGTCGAGCGCGCCTTCGCGCAGCCGCGCCTGCAGGCCGTCGCCCTGGTGATCAACTCGCCCGGCGGCTCGCCTGCGCAGTCGGCCCTCATCGCCAAGCGGATCCGCGATCTGGCACGGGAGAAGGAGGTGCCGGTTCTCGCCTTCTGCGAGGACGTGGCGGCCTCCGGCGGCTACTGGCTGGCCTGCGCCGCCGACGAGATCTTCGTGCAGCCAACCTCCATCATCGGCTCCATCGGCGTGATCACCTCCGGCTTCGGCTTCACCGAGCTGATGGAGAAGATAGGCGTCGAGCGGCGCCTCTATACCGCTGGCGAGCGCAAGTCGATGCTGGATCCCTTCCAGCCCGAGAACCCGGGCGACGTGGCGCGCATCAGGGCCCTGCAGGACGAACTGCATGAGGTCTTCAAGGAGATGGTGCGCGACCGCCGCGGCCATCGCTTGAAGGGCGCGGAGGAAGTGCTGTTCAGTGGCGAGTTCTGGGCCGGCGGCAAGGCGGTGGAACTGGGCCTCGCGGATTCGCTGGGCGATCTGCGCCAGATCCTGCGCGACCGTTTTGGCAAGCGCGTGCGGCTGCGCCGCATCCAGGGGCCGAAGCGCCTGCTGCGCCGGCTCGGGATCGGCCGCGGCAGCAGCAGCGAGGGCACGCAGCTCTGGGCCGGCGGGCTGCCGGCGCCGGAGGACTGGGCCGCCGGACTGCTGGCGGCGGTGGAAGAGCGGGCCTTGTGGTCGCGCTTCGGCCTATAGTAAATAGCTTGGACCGGATGAGCGGCTCGTATTGACCTTGCCGGGCGCGCGACGCTTAATGCCGCCATGTTCGGACTCCCCTCGATGCAAAAGCTGATCGTCCTCGCCGTCGTGGTTGCCGCGGTGTGGTACGGCTTCAAGTTCCTCGGCCGCCTCCAGCAGGCACGCAAGGCCGAGGCCAAGCTGCGTGAGTCGGGGGCCGGCCGGCCGGCCAAGAAGGCTCCGGATCAGGCTGGCAAGGGCGAGGTCGGTGTCGAGGACCTGGTGCCCTGTCCCTCTTGCGGCGCCTATGTGCGGGCCGGCAGCACCTGCAGCTGCGGCCGCAAGGCCTGAGCGCGCACGCGCGAGCGGTTGACGGCCCGATCGAGGCCGCCGGCCGGCTTTGCGGGCCGATCCCTTTGCTTGATTCAGGGTGGGGCCCCCGCTAAGGTGCGGCCGCGTTTCGCGGTGCAACATGCCGCGCCCCAAACCGCCCGAACCCCGATGTCTCACGCCGATCCGGAAACCTGCTTTCAGCGCCTGATCCTCCGCCTGCAGGACTTCTGGGCGCGGCAGGGCTGCGTCATCCTGCAGCCCTACGACATGGAGGTCGGGGCCGGCACCTTCCATCCGGCAACCACCCTGAGGGCGCTGGGGCCCGGCAGCTGGAAGGCGGCCTATGTGCAGCCCTCGCGCCGGCCGACCGACGGGCGCTACGGCGAGAACCCCAACCGGCTGCAGCATTACTACCAGTTCCAGGTGATCCTGAAGCCCTCGCCGCCGAACAGCCAGGAGCTCTACCTGGAGTCGCTGCGGGCCATCGGCATCGACCCGCTGGCGCACGACATCCGCTTCGTCGAGGACGACTGGGAGAGCCCGACGCTGGGCGCCTGGGGCCTCGGTTGGGAGGTCTGGTGCGACGGCATGGAGGTCAGCCAGTTCACCTATTTCCAGCAGGTAGGCGGCATCGACTGCAGCCCGGTCTCCACCGAGCTGACCTACGGACTCGAGCGTCTCATCATGTATGTCCAGGGCGTGGAGAACGTCTATGACCTGGACTGGGACGGCGTGCCCAAGGACCAGGGCGGCAAGACCTACGGGGATGTGTTCCTGGCGGCCGAGCAGCAATTCTCCGCCTTCAACTTCGAGGCCGCGGCCACCGATATCCTGGTCCAGCACTTCAAGGACGCCGAGGCGGAGTGCCAGGCGATCCTGACGTTCGGTGAGGACAAGGGGCGGCCGATGCCGCTGCCGGCCTATGACCAGTGCATGAAGGCGAGCCACGTCTTCAACTTGCTGGACGCTCGCGGCGTCATTTCGGTGACCGAGCGCCAGGCCTATATCGGCCGCGTGCGCGCCCTGGCCAAAGCCTGCTGCGAGGCCTGGGTGGCGACGCAGATGGGCGAGGCCGGCTGATGGCCGAACTTCTCGTCGAGCTGTTCTCCGAGGAGATCCCGGCACGTATGCAAGCGCGTGCCGGCGACGACCTGAAGCGCCTGGTGAGCGAGGCGCTGAAGACCGCCAACCTCGCCTTCGATACGGCCGTGGCTTATGCGACGCCGCGTCGCCTGGCGCTGGTCGTCGCCGGCCTGCCGAGCCAGCAGCCCGACCTCGTCGAAGAGAAGAAGGGTCCGAAGTACGGCGCGCCGGCGCAGGCCATCCAGGGCTTCATGAAGGCCAACGGCATCAAGTCGCTCCATACCGAGGCGGAACTGCGCGAGACCGACAAGGGCCCGTTCTATTTCGTCGTACGCAAGGTCGCCGGTCGGCCGACGGCGGAGGTGCTGCCGGAGATTCTCGCCAAAGCCATTGCCGAGCTGCCCTGGCCGAAGTCGATGCGCTGGGCCGGTGATACCCAGCGTTGGGTGCGCCCGCTGCACGGCATCGTCGCAGTCTTCGACGGCATGGCGCTGAAAGGCGGGCTGGCGATGGGCGAGGGCCGCCAGATCCCCTTCGGCGCGCAGTCGCGCGGCCATCGTTTCCTGGCGCCCGACGCCTTCGATGTCATCACCTTCGACGACTACCGCGTGAAGCTGCACGGCGCGAAGGTCATGCTCGACCCGGCCGAGCGGCGCGCGCTCATCGCGCAGCAGGCGGCGGCGCTCGCCAGGGAAGCGGGCGTGACGGTGAAGGACGACGCCGGCCTGCTGGACGAGGTGACCGGCTTGGTCGAGTGGCCGCAGGTGCTGATCGGCCGCATCGATGCCGCCTTCATGGACTTGCCGGCCGAGGTGCTCTCGACCTCGATGCGCAGCCACCAGAAATACTTCTCGACGGAGCGGGCCGACGGCAGTCTGGCCGACCGCTTTCTGGTGGTCGCCAACATGGAGGCACCCGCCGGCAGCGAGCGCGCCAAGACCATCGTCGCCGGCAACGAGCGCGTGCTGCGCGCGCGCCTCGCCGATGCCCGCTTCTTCTGGGACCAGGACCGCCAGCAGCCGCTGTCCGCGCGAGTGCCGCGGCTTAAGGAGATCGTCTTCCATGCCAGGCTCGGCACCGTCGCCGACAAGGTCTCCCGCCTGGAGGACCTGGCGGCGGAGATCAGCAACTACGTGCCCGGCGCCGATCGCGACGAAGCCCGTTCCGCCGCGCGGCTCGCCAAGGCCGACCTCGTCACCGGCATGGTCGGCGAGTTCCCCGAGCTGCAGGGAGTCGTGGGGCGCTACTACGCCCTGAACGATGGCAAGGCGCCGGCGGTGGCCGATGCTATCGCCCAGCACTACGCCCCGCTCGGCCCCCACGATGCCTGCCCCTCGGCGCCGGTCAGCATCGCCGTGGCGCTTGCCGACAAGATCGACACCCTGGTCGGCTTCTGGATGATCGACGAGAAGCCGACCGGCTCCAAGGACCCCTATGCCCTGCGCCGCGCCGCCCTCGGCGTGATCCGCCTCATCGTCGAGAACAAGCTGCGCCTGCCGCTGTTGAAGGCCTTCGCGGTGGCTCAGGCGGACTACGCCGGCCTCTCCGCCGCGCCGGTGGCCGGCGACCTGATGGATTTTCTCGGCGATCGCCTGAAGGTGGTGCTGCGCGACCAGGGTGTGCGCCATGACCTCATCACCGCCGTGATGGCGCGCGGCGGCGAGGATGATCTCGTACGCCTGCTGGCGCGGGTCGAGGCGCTCGGCTCCTTCCTCGACAGCGACGACGGGTCCAACCTGCTGGTCGCCTATCGCCGTGCCGCCAACATCGTGCGCATCGAGGAAAAGAAGGACCAGCGCAGCT
>WHTV01000131.1 GCA_009377535.1 Kiloniellaceae bacterium | reverse complement strand
GTATCCGCGGCAGCTCCCAGCTGCTCCAGGATCGCCATCAGGATGATGAAAACGAGAAAGCCGCCGGTATAGAGAGCGTAGATGCGGCCCAGATTTTGGATGAAACTTCCCTTCATTCGCATGTCAGGCCCCCCTTATAGCTCGCCGGCGCCGGCTTCATCGTCGATCGCGTCCTGGCGCCAGTTCTGAAAGAAGATCAGCAGCACGAAGACAATGAGCGATCCCTGGACGATCATGTAATAGCCCAGCGGAAATCCGATGAAGGTGATGGCGTTCAGCTCTCTAGCGAACCATGGAATGACGAAAGAGAAGATGAACCAAACGACGAGAATCCCTATGGTGAGACTTCTCGTTCGGCTCCAATGACGCAGTTTGGCGTCTTGGCTGATTTCAGGCATGTTATCCCCCGAGGCAATTATTCTATTCTGACTCTACCTCGCTTCCAGCCGTAAGCCTTTGGCGGACGGTGGGAAGCGGGTCACAATTGTACAAAAATAGGTAGCGTCGCAATACCAATAATGACGGTCGTCACAGGATTTTTAGTTTGCCTTCCTACGGGGGCAGCTGTAACTGGCTCTAAGTGGGGCTTTGCGGGGTGTGCCGAGGATGACTCCTTTACTGAAGAAAGCCCGGACTCTGCTGCCTGAGATCTTGGGCAGCCTGACCTTCCGGCGCGAATCCGGGCCTCTTGACTCCGTCGATGCGCTCTGCCACTTCGTTTCCACCCGCGCCGCCTTCATCGCGCAGAAGACGCTCTACGGCTACCTGAAGACGCGCATGGGAACCCGCTATCCCAGGGTCTTCGAGGACGACGTCTTCGTCGCCTCGATCGACATTGCCAAGCTGCACGTCTACGTGGCTTGCCTGGCCGACCTTGCGATTTTCGCGGCGTGGCGGGTCCGGCAGGACGCGCCGAGTCCGCTGGCGGCGGACGACTGTTCCGCCCTGGCGCTGCAGTGCTTCCAGCGCGGGCTGGCGGACAATGCCGCCCCGGCGGCCGCCATCGCCGAGTTTTCGACCGACGCGGTGCTGTCGGATTTCAAGCGGCGCCTGGCCTTCTGGGACTGGTCCGACGGGCCGCAGGGCCCGGACATCTTCAGCGAGAGTCCCGCCGCGCTGGTGCGCTGGGCCCCGATCGCCCCGGAGCTGAAGCAGCTCGACCAGGAGATCGTGGAGAACTCCATCAAGTTCAAATGGCGCGACGTGCGCCGCGATTTCGTCAAGCGCCTCGACGCGGCTGCCGTGGCCCTGCAGGCCGACCAGCTCAGCCGGATCCCGGCTTGATCTCGCGCGGGGCCGGCCGGTGCTGGCCCGGCTGACGCCGGCCAAGGCCATACGGGCCTGCGATGCGCGGGAGGGATCGGCCCATGAGCTTCCTTGGGGCGGATAGCAGCCTCTCCGGGCTGCCCCTGACGGCCATCCCGGCCGTGGCGATCGACACCGAGACCACCGGGCTCGACGTGAAGACCGACCGCGTCGTGGAGATCGCCGCGGTCCGCCTGCGGGCGGACGGTCTCGCCGAGCACTTTGCCAGCCTGGTCAATCCCGGCATCCCGATTCCCGCCGCGGCGCGCGCGATCCACAACATCGGCGACGGCGAGGTGGCGGCCGCGGAGGCTTTTCCGGCGGTCATGGCGGCGCTTTCCGCCTGGGTCGGCAAGGCGGTGGTGGTCGGCTATTCCCTCGGCTTCGATCTGGCGATCCTGCGCGCCGAGCATCAGCGCCACGGCCTCGCCTGGACGCCGCCGCGCTCGCTCTGCGTGCGCCACCTCGTGCAGCTGGTCGGCCCCGAGCTGCCGAACCAGTCGCTCGAGCTGACTGCCCAGTGGCTGGGAGTGGAGGCCGGCCAGCGTCACAGCGCCCTTGGCGATGCCGAGACCGCCGGGCGCATCTTTCAGGCCCTGGTGCCGCGCCTCAGGGAGAAGGGCATCGTCACCCTGGCCCAGGCCGAGCGCGTCTGCCGCAGCCTGACCACACGCCTCGAGGAGGAGGCCCAGGCCGGCTGGCACGAGGTGGCGCGCGACAGCCGCCTGGCGCCGCGCAGCGTGGCCGAGTACGCCCGCATCGACAGCTTCCCCTACCGCCACCGCGTCGCCGACGTGATGCGCCTGCCGGCCGTCACCCTTGCCGGCAGCCGCAGCCTGCGCGAGGCCCTGGCCGCCATGATGGACCAGGGCATCTCCTCGATCTTCATCGACCCTCCGGCCGCCGGCGGCGAGCCCGGCGGCGCCCCCGGCGGCGAATACGGCATCCTCACCGAACGCGACGTCCTGCGCGCCGTCGATGCCGACGCCGAAGCCGCCCTGGACGCGCCGGTGTCGCGCTATGCCAAGGGCCCGCTGGTGACCGTGCAGAGCGACGAGTTCGTCTATCGCGCCCTCGCCGGCATGTCGAATCGCGGTTTCCGCCATCTCGGCGTGCGCAACGCCGAAGGCGCCCTGGTCGGCGCCCTCAGCGCACGCGACCTGCTGCGCCAGCGGGCGAGCGACGCGCTCGCGCTCGGCGACAGCCTGGAGCGGGCGGAAAGCGCCGCCGACCTCGGGCGCATCTGGTCCGACCTGACCACGGTGGCGCGCGGCCTGGTGTTCGAGGACGCCGATCCGCGCGACATCGCCGCCATCGTCTCGCGGGAGCTGCGGGCCCTCACCAGGCGGGCCTGCGAACTGGCCGAGGCGATGCTGGCGCGCGACGGCAAGGGCGCGCCGCCGCAGCCCTACGCCATGATGGTGCTGGGCTCCGGCGGGCGCGGCGAGAGCCTGCTGGCGATGGACCAGGACAACGCCATCGTCTTCGCTGCCGGCGAAGCCGACGGGCCGGCGGATCGCTGGTTCGCGCAGCTCGGCACTCTGGTCTCCGACATGCTGAACCAGTCCGGCGTGGTCTACTGCCCCGGCGGCATCATGGCGTCCAGGCCGGAGTGGCGCCTGGACCTCGCCGGCTGGCGCCGCCGCCTCGAGATCTGGATCGGCAAGTCGCGCCCCGAGGACCTCCTGAACTGCGACATCTTCTTCGACGCCGTGCCGGTGCACGGCACCCCGGCCCTGGCCGAAACCTTATACGCCGAGGCGCTGGCCGGCGCGCGCGCCTCGCGCACCTTCCTGAAGGCCATGGCGCTCACTGCCGGCGACTTCCGGGTGGAGCTCAACTGGCTCGGCCGCCCGCGGCTGCAGAACGGGCGCATCGATCTCAAGAAGGGTGGTCTCCTGCCGATCTTCTCGGCGGCGCGCGTGGCCGCCCTCACCCACGGCATCGCGGCGCGCTCGACGCCGGAGCGCCTGGAGGCGGTGCGCGCGCTGGCGGTCTTCGACCCTGCGCTGATCGGCCGCCTGATCGAGGCGCACAAGATCCTGCTCGGCGCCATCCTGTGCCAGCAACTGCGCGACATCGAGGCCGGCGTCACGCTTTCCAACCGCGTCGCGCCGGGCGAGATGGAAGCCTTCCAGCGCCAGCAGCTCACCTGGGCGCTCGGCCAGGTCGACAGCGCCCGCACCCTGCTGGGCACCCCGGAGTTCTGATCCTTTTCTTCATCCCTCTCTCCACGCGGGATAAGGTTGCGCAGTTTTGGCGAGCGAAGCGGGCTTAGGCGAAGCTGGGTGAGGGGACCGGCGCAGTTGGCGGCACCCTCTGGGGATCAGGCGCGGGCTCTGATATGCTGCTTCGCCGTAACCCATGAGAGGGATACATGGCTGAACTCCTGCTCTTTCACCATGCACTGGGACTGACGGCCGGATGCTTGTCTTTCGCCGATGACCTCCGCGCTGCCGGGCACGTCGTGCACGCCCCCGATCTCTACGACGGCAAGACCTTCACGCAACTTGCTGACGGCCTCAGCCACGCCCAGCAGCTCGGCTTCGACACGATCATCGAGCGCGGTCGGCGCGCCGCCGACAGCTTGCCGAAGGAAACCGTCTACGCCGGGTTCTCGCTTGGGGTGATGCCGGCGCAGATGCTGGCTCAGACGCGTCCCGGCGCGAAGGGCGCCCTGCTGCTCCACAGCGCTGTGCCGGTCGCCGAGTTCGGCGGCCGCTGGCCGCCCGGCGTCCCGCTCCAGATCCACACCAAGGAGGCCGACGCCTGGGGCGACGTCGATGTCGCCCGCGACCTCGCCGCGACGATCGCGGGCGCGCAGCTTTTCCTCTACCCCGGCGACCGACACCTCTTCACGGACAGCAGCCTGCCCGACTATGACGAAAGTGCCGCGACACTGCTCAGGCAGCGCGTGCTCGGCTTCCTCACTGATATCGGAAAGAATGCATGATGGCGTGGAAACTCGACGAGACCTTCGAAACGTCCGCCGGCAGCGTGGCGGCGGGGCGTTTCGGTAGCGGGCCTGCCCTTGTGCTGGCCCACGGCTGGCCGTGGTCTTCGTTCTCCTGGCATCGGATCATTCCGCACCTCGCAGAGCGCTATCTCGTCCATTGGTACGACATGCCCGGATACGGGCGCTCCGACAAAGCGCCGGACCAGCGCACCTCCCTCGATGTGCAGGGAAGGGTCTTCGCCGAGATGCTCGCGCAGTGGGGCCTCGAGCGGCCTATGGTCGTCGCCCACGACATGGGCGGTGCGACGACGCTGCGCGCGCATCTGCTGCACGGCTGCGACTTCGACCGCTATGTGCTGATGAATGTCGTCGCGATGCGCCCTTGGGGTTCGGCGTTCTTCGATCATGTCGGCCGCCATGTCGATGCCTTTGTGGGCCTGCCGCCGCATATCCACAAGGCGGTCGTGGATGCCTACATCAAGGGCGCGATCGTGAACGCCATCGACGCCGGAGATTTCGAGAAGCTTGCCGAGCCGTGGCTTTCCGAGGAGGGACGCGGCAGCTTCTACCGGCAATTCGCGCAAGCCGACGAAATCTACACCGCCGAAGTCGAGCCGCTGTTCGGCGCTATCCGCTGCCCGGTAAGAATAATCTGGGGCGAAGACGATCCGTGGATTCCGCTGGCGCGCGGCAAGGCACTGCATGCGCTGGTCCCGCAAGCGGCCTTCGAAACCCTGCCGGGCGTCGGCCACCTGCCGCAGCTCGAAGCGCCTGATGTCGTCCTGGAGCGGCTGAATGCGTTCCTGTCAGGCGAAGAGTGAAGTTTCCCTCTCCCCAGCGTGGGCTAACGGATTCACACATCTCGCGCGGTGGTCTCGCAAGGCCTATTCATACACCACCACTGTCGTCCCGGGGCTTGTCCCCGGGACCCAATGGTGTTGGCGCAAGGCAATATCCTGTGACACTTACATCCTCGCCAGACACCAATTGAACGGTTAGGGCATTAGGTCCCGGCAACGAGTGCCGGGACGACGGCTTGAATAGGGCAGGGCCGAACGTCTCCTGCGTGAGATGTGTGAATGCTGTAGCCGGCGCGGGAGAGGGATGCGCAGTCCTAGCGAGCAAAGCGAGCTTAGACGAAGCTGGGTGAGGGGGCCGGCGCGCAGCCCTCGCATCAAGTGCGAAGGTGACGAGGGGTGGGCGCCACCGCGCGGCAGGAATGACAATCGCGAACTCGGTTTCAGGACCGCGCGTCTATACTGGAACGTAGGGAACAAAGGGCACGCGCTCACGCTTGGAGACCCGTGGCAGCAGTTCTTTGATCGCCTCTTTGAAGTGTACGGTTTCCTGGTGCGCGCCCCACGCTTGCTCATTCTTGTAGAGCTCGAAGATAAAGAACTGCGAGGTGTTGGTCGGTGAGCGGTAGGGGAGGAAGAGCGTCACGCCGGGTTCAGCCATCGTTGGTGCAACCAGGTCTTTCAGGATTGAAGCGACGGCCTCCGCCTCGCCGTCCTTGGCCTCGAGGTTGATGGCCACGACAAATCCGTCGTTGAGCTCTTCCGGTGTAAAGCGGCTTTCCTGCATTGCCCCCTCCGTCGTCGGTGCGATGACGCCTAGATGTTACGACGCTGCGCGGGCGTAGTGCTTCGTTCACGGTCGAAATGTGGAACCCTGTCCGTGGTCACCGACTGGCGGTCGGGTAGGGCGATCGCCGCCAAGGAAAGGCCGCTCATGGCCCGTTTGAAATCAAAGGCAGACAGGCCGTCGCGTCCGGGTTCATCGCAAGTGCGAACGAACAGCGGTTCCGCTAAGACTGAAACCGCGTCCCCACCCCTGCCGCTCTCGCGCGGGCGACCGCCAGCGCGGCGATGGCGGTGTCCTGCACGCCGGTGCCGGTGAGATCGCAGATCACGCAGTGGTCGTCGCTGGTGCGGCCGGGCTTCTTGCCGGCGATGACTTCGCCCAGCTCCGCGAAGGCGGCGTCGGCCTCGACCGTGCCGGCTTCGATGGCGTGGTGCAGCTCGCCCAGCAGGCGCACCTGGCTCAGGCGGTCGCAGAAGTAGGCGTCGGCGGCGGCCAGCGCGTCGGGCGCCACCTCGTTCTTGTAGGTGGCGTCCGAACCCATGGCGATCACCGTCAGGCCGGGATGCAGGTGCTCTTTGGCGATCAGCGGCCGGCTCGACGGGGTGGTGGTCACCACGATGTCGCATTCTGCGGCGAGCTTGCCGATGTCGGCGGCCCTGTGCACCGGAATGCCGAGGGCGTCGGTCATCTCCTGGGCGCAGGCTTCGGCCTTGCCGCCGTCGCGCGCCCAGACGTAGGCGCGCTCCAGCGGCCGCACCAGGCTGAGCGCCTGCAGCTGCAGGCGCGCCTGCACGCCGGCGCCGACGATGCCGGCGCGCGTGGCGTCCTTGCGCGCCAGCCAGTCGGCGGCGACGCCGCCGGCCGCCGCCGTGCGCAGGTCGGTGAGGTAGCCGTTGTCGAGCAGGATGGCCTCGACGATGCCGGTCCTGGTGCTGAACACCACCATCAGGCCGTTCAGGCTGGGCAGGCCGATCTTGGGGTTGTCGAAGAAGCCGGGGCTCATTTTCATGGCCAGCATGTCGAGGCCCGGCACGTAGGCGGTCTTCACGTCGATCTCGCCGTTGGCCTCGGCGATCTCCAGGTGCAGGACCGGCGGCATCACCACCGGCTTGCTGGCCAGCGCCGCGAAGGCTTTCTCGATGCAGGCGACGATGTCGCGGTCGAGCTGCAGCAGATTGCGCAGTTCGGCCTCGGCGAGCAGGGAGATCTCAGGCATGCCGTGCCTCCGCCGTTTCGCGGGCCTGCCGTTCGGCGAGCAGGTCCGGGTTCTCGCCGCCGACGATGCGGCGGTGCAGATCCATGTCGATGTTGCCGCCGCTCAGCAGCAGCACGGTCGTGCCCCACTGCGGCCGCGGGGCCTGCAGCAGGGCGGCGATGCCGACCGCCGCGCCGCCTTCGACGATCTGGCGCTCCTCGGCGTAGGCGTGGCGGATGGCTTCGGCGATCTCCGCCTCGCTTACCAGGATCACCTCGTCCACCAGCGCGCGCACCATGGCGAAGGTATGGCGGTTCGTCAGGCCGATGCCGCCGCCCAGGGAATCGGCCAGGGTGGGCAGCTCCTCGACGGGCACCGGATGGCCGGCCTCGAGGCTCTGGTGCATGGCGGCGCCGCGCTCCATGGAAACGCCGACGATGCGCAGACCCGGCTTCAGGGTCTTTGCCGCCATGGCGACGCCGGCGATGAGGCCGCCGCCGGACAAGGGCACCACCAGGGTTTCCGCCTCCGGCAGATCCTCCAGCATCTCCAGGCCGAGGGTGCTCTGCCCGGCGATGATGTCGCGATGGTCGAAGGGCGGCAGCGCGATCATGCCGTCCTCGGCGACCAGGCGGTCGACCTCGACCTGGGCGTCGTCCTGCGACAGCCCGACGATGCGCGCCTCGGCCCCCAGCGCCTCGATGGCTGCCACCTTGTTGCGCGGCACCAGCGCCGACATGCAGACGATGCAGCGCGCGCCGGCCGCCTGCGCCGCGTGGGCCAGCGCCCGTCCGTGGTTGCCGGTGGAGGCGGCGGTGACGCCGCGGGCGCGCTGCTCCGGCGCCAGCGACAGCACCGCATTGGTGGCGCCGCGCAGCTTGAAGGCGCCGGTGATCTGGTGATGCTCGCACTTCAGGTGCACCGGCGCGCCGTGGCGCGCGGTCAGGCTGGGCGACTCGACCATCGGCGTGCGGCGCAGCCGCCCGGCGAGGCGCCGGCGCGCCGCCAGGGTATCGGTCAGTTCCGGATGTTCGCTGGCTATGGCGTGGGTCTCCCTCGTGGATCGGGCCCATGGTTGGACTCGGCACCTGGCCTCTGCCATGGATCCCGGCTCGCACTC
>WHTV01000130.1 GCA_009377535.1 Kiloniellaceae bacterium | reverse complement strand
GGATCGGGACGGCTGGGCGTCGTCATGGCGCCGTGCAGGAACAGCAGCACGCCGTCCAGCGGCCCCGACTCGCTCTGGTGGGCCGCCCGCAGACCTGCCAGGAGCTCGTCGCGATAGTGCTCGAAGGCCGCATCGCTGGCGGGACCGGCGGCCGAACAGTCGGTATAGACCAGCGGCAGGATCTCCGCGGCGGCCGCGTCGAGCACCTCGAGAAATCCGCCGGCGACGCTCGCCGAGCCGGCCAGGCCTTCGATCAAGGCCCGGCCGCGCCGCGCCTCGCGCTCAAAGTCGTCGAGGCCCGTCTCCTGCGGCAGGAAGGAGACCGACTCCAGCGCGAAGCCGCCGACCGCGATGCGCCAGGCCGTCATGACTCGCCCAGGTAGACGTTGCCCATGGCCTGTACCAGCTGCGCGCGGATTGCCGTTATGAGCTGCTGGGCCGGGCGCGAGAAGCCGCGGTCGGCCAGGTGCAGCACGCCGTAGCGGTTCACCAGCCGCGGTGTCAGCGGCCGCGCTTCCAGGTCGCCTCGCCCGGCACCGTCCAAGGAGAGGCCGTTCAGGATGGCGACGCCGTGCCCCATGCGCACCAGATCACAGATCGTGCCGGAAAGGTTGGTCTCCGCGCGCAGGCGCATCGGCACGCCGGCGCGGCGGAACATCTGCTCGATGCGATGGCGCGAGGGATAGCGCCGGGTCATGGTGATCAGCGGAACTTCGGCCAGATCCTCGACGCCGATGCTGCGCTTGGCCGTCAGCGCGTGGCCGGGCGGCATCAGCACCACGGAGTGGGTCTCGATCAAAGGGATAGCCTCGATGCCGGGACGGTTTTCCAGCATCGACGCAAAGGCCAGCTCTACCTGGTCGCGCAGCAGCCAGTCGACCATCATCTCGGTCAGGCCCGTTTCCAGGGTGAGCACCAGATGAGGGTGCTCGCGCAGAAAGCCGTGCAACAGGCGGTGCAGCACCGCGTCGTAGAGCATCGGCGTGACGCCGACGCGCAGCTGCCCGACGCCGTGGCGGCGCACGTCCTCCGCCGAGCGCCTGACCCGGTCGATGCCGTCGAGCGCATTGCCGACGTCGATGGACAGGCGGTGTGCTTCCGGTGTCGGGGTCAGCTTTCCCTTGGCGCGGTGAAACAGGGAAAAGCCCAGCTCGCCCTCGAACTGCTTCAGCAAGCGGCTGACGGCCGGTTGAGACACGCCGAGGTAGCGCGCCGCCGCGCTGACCGACCCCGCCTCCATAACCGCAGAGAAAGCCTCCATCATGCGCGGCGTGGGAAGCCGCCGGCCTTCGCCATCGGGTTGAGGATCGAAGCTATATTCCATAACAGAATGTTATAGTCTCTATGATCCAGATAGCAGGTTTTGCCTGCCGATTATCGTAAGCTGGCTCAGTCAGCATTTCGCTTTGACAGCCCCAATAGACATTCGCATTATACCTAGCAAGGTCCCGCCGTCGAGCGATGGGAAGGGTCCGCAAGAAAAATCCGCGCCAGGAGGTCGGCCTACGAGAGCCCGCGGGCGCGGGTGACAGGAACAGGCGTTTCAACGTCTTACGGGGAACGAACTCATGCGAAAGAGCACGCTGTTTTGCGCAGTCTCCCTTGCCGCGGTCCTGGCTTCGCCGGCCGGCGCGCAGGAACTGAGCATCGGAATCTCGGCCGAACCCTCGGCCCTCGATCCGCATTTTCACAATCTCGGCCCGAACAACGCTATGCGGCGGCATACGTTCGAGTCGCTGCTGCTGCAGGACGAACAGCAGCGCCTGCATCCCGGCTTGGCGACCTCCTACGAACCGATCGATGACTCGACCTGGGAATTCAAGCTGCGCGAGGGCGTGAAGTTTCACGATGGTTCGCCCTTCACCGCCAAGGACATTGTCTACACGGTCTGCCGCATTCCCACCGTGGAGAACAGCCCGTCGTCCTTCACCGTCTACACCAAGGGCATCGCGGACTTGGAGATCAAGGACCCGCACACCTTGATCATCAAGACCAACGGACCCTATCCCCTGCTGCCTGTCGAGGTCTCGGCCTGGGGCGTGCTGTCGGCAACCGCCAACGGCGTGACCGGCGACATCGCCTTCGACCCCGAAGGCTGCACCGGCATCGACAGCTATCCGAAGACCGAGGACTTCAATTCCGGAGCAGCTCTCGTCGGCACCGGCATGTTCAAGTTTAAGCAGTACAGCCGCGGCGACAAGATCGTCTTCGAGCGCAATGAGGACTACTGGGGCGACAAGGCCGACTGGACCACGGTCACCTTCCGTCCCATCACCAGCGACGGCCCCCGCGTCGCCGCCCTGCTGGCCGGCGACGTCGACGTCATCGACAACCCGCCGCTGCAGGACCTAGATCGCATCAAGTCGGAGGGCTTCCAGGTCGCCCAGGGCCTGTCCAATCGCGTCATCTACCTGCACCTGGATCACGAAGCCGAGCCGAGCCCGGGCATCACCGGCACCGACAAGAATCCCTTCAAGGACATCCGGGTGCGCAAGGCGGTTTCCATGGCGATCAACCGCGAGGCCATCGTCGAACGCATCATGAATGGAATCGCCGTGCCGGCCGGCGAGCTGCTGCCACCGGGCATGTTCGGCGCCACCCCTGGCGCCGAGGTGGAACACTACGATCCCGAAGGTGCCAAGAAGCTGCTGGCGGAAGCCGGCTATCCCGACGGCTTCGGTCTGACCATCGGCTCGCCGAACGACCGCTACATCAACGACGCCCAGGTCACGCAGGCAGTGGCGCAGATGCTGACGCGCATCGGCATCCAGACCCAGGTCGACGCAGTCACCGCCAGCACCTTCTTCGCGCGGCGCAACGCGTTCGAGTTCTCCATGTATCTTGCCGGCTGGGGCTCGGCCACGGGCGAGATGTCCTCGCCGCTGCGTGCTCTGATCGCCACGCCGGACAAGGCCAAGGGCTACGGCGGCACCAACCGGGGGCGCTACTCCAACCCGGCAATGGACGCCTTGATCGACAAGGCGCTGGCCACGGTGGACGACGACCAGCGGGAAGCCATCCTGCAGGAAGCCAGCCAGATGGCGATGCAGGACTACGCGATCCTGCCGCTCCACTTCGAGGTGACACCCTGGGCCTTCCGCAAGGGCATTACCTACGAACCGCGCGCCGACCAGTACACCCTGGCCCTCGGCGTCAAGCCAGCCAACTAAGGCTGCAGTGTCCCCGTCGGGGGCGGAGGACTGGCCTTCGCCCCCGACCGGCATTTCCGGGGTTCGCCGAACCCCTTCAGCGGCAGGCATAGCCGATGCTCGTCTACCTTCTGCGCCGCCTGGGCCAAAGCCTCTTCGTCGTCGCTGCCATGGCGGTGTTGGTCTTCGTCGGCGTTTACGCCATCGGCAACCCGATCGACATCATGATCAGCCCCGATGCCGGCCAGGCGGAGATGGAAGCCGCCATCGCCCGCCTCGGCCTCGACAAGCCGATGTGGGAGCAGTTTTTCATCTTCATCCAGAATGCGCTGCAGGGCGACCTGGGCAGGAGCTTCGTCTATTCGACCGACGCCCTCGGCCTCATTCTCTCCAAGTTGCCGGCGACCCTGGAGCTGGCTTTCCTGGCGCTGCTCTTCGCCGTCTTCCTCGGCGTGCCGCTCGGTATGATCGCCGGCCTGAAGCCCAACTCGATCGCCGGCAAGACGATCATGGCAGGCTCCATCATGGGCTTCAGTCTGCCGAATTTCTGGCAGGGCATGATGCTGATCCTGCTCTTCGCGGTGATCTTCAAGGTGCTGCCCTCGGGCGGGCGGGGCGACACCGTCCAGGTCTTCGGCGTCGGCCTCAGCTTCCTGACGCTGGACGGCCTCTCCCACATGCTGCTGCCGGCGGTCAACCTGGCGCTCTTCAAGACCTCGCTGGTGATCCGCCTGGCGCGCGCCGGCACGCGGGAGGCCTCGCTGCAGGACTACGTGAAGTTCGCCCGCGCCAAGGGCCTTGCGCCCCGGCGCATCGTGCTGGTGCACATCCTGAAGAACATCCTGATCCCGGTGGTTACCGTGCTGGGCCTGGAACTCGGCAACATGATCGCCTTCGCCGTGGTCACCGAAACGGTTTTTGCCTGGCCCGGCATGGGCAAGCTGCTCATCGATTCGATCCAGTTGCTCGACCGCCCGGTGGTGGTCGCCTACCTGATGTTGACGGTCATCATGTTCATCATCATCAACCTGGCGGTCGACATGCTCTACTGCGTGCTCGATCCGCGTGTCAGACTGTCGGAGGCGCGGGCATGACCGATGCGCTGAAGGTCGCAGCGACCCGTGCGCCGCTGCAACGGCTCAGCTGGCGCGCCGGCCCCTCGGCCCGCTTCGCCGCGGAGTTCGCGGCCAGCCCGGTGGCGGTGGCCGCGCTGGCGCTGGCCCTGACGCTGGCCCTGCTCGCCATCTTCGCCAACTTCATAACGCCGCAGAACCCCTACGATCTGGCGCAGCTCGACATCATGGAAGGCATGCACCCGCCGGGCGCCAGCAACTTCGACGGCTCGAAGACCTACCACCTGGGCACCGACCAGCAGGGCCGCGACATGCTCTCGGCGATCGTCTTCGGACTGCGCATGAGCCTCGGCGTCGGCGCCCTGAGTACGGTCATCGCGCTCACGCTCGGCATGTCGGTCGGCGTGCTGGCCGCCTACTTCGGCGGCAAGGTCGATGCCGCCATCATGCGCGTGGTCGACCTGCAGCTCTCCTTCCCGGCCATCCTGGTCGCCCTCATCCTGCTGGCGGTGCTCGGCAAGGGCGTCGACAAGGTGATCATCGCCCTTATCATCGTGCAGTGGGCCTACTATGCGCGCACCGTACGCGGCACCGCCCTGGTCGAGCGCCGCAAGGAGTACATCGAGGCGGCCGCCTGCCTGGCCCTCTCGCACCGCCGCATCGTGTTCCGCCACCTGCTGCCGAACTGCCTGCCGCCGCTCATAGTGGTGGCGACGGTGCAGGTCGCCAACGCCATCGCGCTGGAAGCGACGCTGTCCTTCCTCGGCGTCGGCGTGCCGATCACCGAGCCGTCTCTCGGCCTGCTGATCGCCAACGGCTACGACTACATGCTGTCGGGCAAGTACTGGATCTCGTTCTTTCCCGGCGTCGCCCTGCTGGTCACCATCGTCGCCATCAACCTGGTCGGCGACCAGCTGCGCGACATCCTGAATCCCAGGCTGAAGAGATGACGGCGGTCAGCCCGACGCTGGAGGTCAGGGACCTCGAGACCCACTTCTTCACCCGCGACGGCGTGGTGGAGGCCGTCCACGGGGTGAGCTTCCAGGTCGGCGCCGGCGAGGTGCTGGGCCTGGTCGGCGAGTCGGGCAGCGGCAAGTCGGTCACCGGCTTTTCCATCCTCGGCCTGGTCGACCAGCCGGGCCGCATCGCCGGCGGCCAGATCCTGTTTCAGGGCCGCGACCTGGTACAGCTCGCGGAAAAGGAGCGCCGCAAGCTGCGCGGCTCCAAGATCGCGATGATCTTCCAGGACCCGATGATGACCCTCAACCCGGTGCTGCGCATCGATACCCAGATGACCGAGGCGGTGCGGGCTCACCGGGACGTCTCCCACGCCCGCGCGCTGGAGATCTGCCGCGAGGCGCTGGTGAAAGTCGGCATCCCGGCGCCCGACGAGCGCCTCGCCTCCTACCCGCACCAGTTTTCCGGCGGCATGCGCCAGCGCGTCGCTATCGCCATCGCCTTCCTGAACGAGCCGGCGCTGATCATCGCCGACGAGCCGACGACGGCGCTGGACGTCACCATCCAGGGTCAGATCCTGCACGAGGCGCAGACACTCTGCCGCGAGACCGGGACCGCGATGATCTGGATCACCCACGACCTCGCCGTGGTTGCCGGCCTCGCCGACCACATCTGCGTCATGTACGCCGGGCGCATCGTCGAGCAGGGGCCGATCGATGCCGTGCTGGACCGCCCGGCGCACCCCTACACCGTCGGCTTGATCGGCTCGGTGCCGAGCCGCAACCGCCGCGGCGGGCGGCTGTTCCAGATCCCCGGCATGACGCCCTCGCTGCTGAACCTCGCTGCCGGCTGCGCCTTCCGCAACCGCTGCCCGCGCGCCACTGCCGCCTGCCTGGAGGAGCCACCGGTGCGGGCCGCCTCTCACGGCCGCCAGGTGCGCTGCGTCCATCCCCACGACGGCCCCCTGGAAGAGGTCCTGTCATGAGCGCCCTGCCCGGGTCGCCCGGGACCTCGCGCAGCCCGGCCGAGCGGCGCCCGATCCTCGAAGCCGCGGGCATCACCAAGCGCTTCGTGAAGCGTCTCGATCTCGCCGGCAAGATCGCCCGGCGGCTCGGCTCTTCGATCCATGAAGAAACGGTGCACGCCGTCGACGGCGTCGACCTTACCGTCGGTGCCGGCGAGGTGGTCGGCCTGGTCGGCGAGTCGGGCTGCGGCAAGTCCACCTTCGGGCGCATGGTGGCCGGCATCCTGCCGCCCACCGAAGGCACCTTGCGCTTCGACGGCAAGCCAGTATGGCGCGATGGCCGGGTCGCCGCCAAGGAGACTGCCCTGGCCATCCAGATGATCTTCCAGGACCCCTTCGCCTCGCTGGATCCGCGCATGCGCGTGGAGGAGATCATCGGCGAGGCGCCCCGGGTGCACGGCCTGGTGCCGCGCAGCGGGATCGCCGACTACGTCGCCGAGACCATGCTGCGGGTCGGCCTCGACCCGGATTTTCGGCGCCGCTATGCACACCAGTTCTCCGGCGGCCAGCGCCAGCGCATCGGCATCGCCCGCGCGCTTGCCGTGCAGCCGCGCTTCCTGGTCTGCGACGAGGCCATCGCCGCCCTCGACGTTTCCATCCAGGCGCAGGTCATCAACCTCTTCATGGACCTGCGCCAGGACCTCGACCTCACCTACCTCTTCATCAGCCACGACCTCTCGGTGGTCGAGCACATCGCCGACCGGGTGGTGATCATGTATCTGGGCCGCGTGGTGGAGATCGCCGCGACCGAAGACATTTTCGATGCCCCCAACCATCCCTACACCCAGGCCTTGCTGTCGGAGGTGCCGCGCATCGAGCTGCGCAAGCGCAGCTACCACCCGGTGAAGGGCGAGATCCCCTCGCCCCTCGATCCGCCGCCGGGCTGCCATTTCCACCCGCGCTGCCCGCACGCCACCGCGCGTTGCAGCGCCGAGCGCCCGGCCCTGAGAGAGATCGCCCCCGCACGCTGGTCCGCCTGCCATCTGAACGACGGATCATGACCACAAGAAAAGACGCCCCACCCTTCGATGAGCGGGCTTTCGACTTCTTCGCGCCTGTGGGCGCCGAGGTGCCGCTGCTCATCGACTCGCCGCATTCCGGCCGCAGCTATCCCGACGACTTCGCGACCCTGGTGCCGGAGCGGGTGCTGCGCGGCGCCGAGGACTGGATGGTCGACGACCTCGTCGGCGATGCCCCGCTGGAGGGCGCGAGCCTGCTGGCGGCGCGCTTCCCGCGCGCCTACATCGACCCTAACCGCCGCCTCGACGACATCGACCCCGGGCTGATCGACGGTCCCTGGCCGACGCCACTGAATCCGGGGCCCAAGTCCGCCCTCGGCATCGGCCTCGTCCGCGCCAGGACCAACGACGGCGCGCCGCTGCTGGCCGGCCCACTGCTGGCGGAGGCGCTGCGCGCGCGCATCGAGCGCTGCTGGCGGCCCTACCGCCGGGCCTTGGCGGAAAGCCTCCATGGCCTGCACGCCCGCCACGGCGCGGTCTGGCACCTCGACCTGCACTCCATGAAGTCCTTCGGCACGGCCATCACCCCGGACGGCCCCGGCGTCGAGCGGCCCGACATGGTGATCGGCGATCTCGAGGGGCAGAGCTGCAATCCCGCCTTCACCGCCTTCGTCGCCGAGCAGTTGCGCGCGCTCGGCTACAGCGTCGCAGTGAACGACCCCTACAAGGGCGCCGAGATCATCAGCGGCAGCGGCCGGCCGGCCGACAACCGCCACTCGCTGCAGATCGAGATGAAGCGCGCCCTCTACATGGACGAGGCGACGATCACGGCGAACGAAGGCTATGACAAGCTGAAAGCCGACCTGCGGCAGCTTGTAGCGAACGTTGCCGCCTGGACCCGCAAGGCCAAGGCGGCTTAGGTAGCCTTCCTTCTTCAACTGTCACCCTCGGCTCAAGGCCACTGCTGTCCGGTTTAGCATGGGCTGAGGGAGAGGGAGAACTGGCGCTGATCT
>WHTV01000012.1 GCA_009377535.1 Kiloniellaceae bacterium | reverse complement strand
GAACGAGAGCGTCTCGTCGTAATCGCGTACCAGCAGGGCGACGAGGCCGAGGTGTTGGCTCATGGAAAGAGGGGGCAGGCTCTAAGCGGCGGCACGGAGGCCGTGGCGGTACTGGCCCGGCGTCACGCCGGTGCAGCCCTTGAAGGCGCGGGTGAAGTGGCTCTGGTCGTAGAAGCCGCAGGCCAGCGCCACCTCGCTCAGGGGCTGGTCGCCGTCAAGAAGCGCCTTGGCCGCGGCGATGCGCCGGCCGGTAAGATAGGCGTGCGGCGTCACCCCGACCTCGCGTCGGAAGGCGCGCAGGAAGTAGAAGCGGCTCAAGCCCGCCGCCGCCGCCAGCTCATTCAGGGTCAGGTCTTCCACATAGGAGTCGTCGGCCAGCTTACGGGCGCGGCGGATCGGTGCCGCCTCGCGGCCGAGGCGCCGGCCCTGCGGTTCGTTCCAGCTATGGCGGCGGACCATGAGCGTGAGCGCCGCGGTAAAGGCCTCGTCCACTGCAAGGGCGTCGGCGCGGCCCTCCATCAGGGCATGGGCCGCGCTGAGGCGGGTCGCCACCTCGGGATCGTCCAGCACCGGGCCCCGGAAGGCGGGAAAGCCCGTCGGCCGGTCGCCGAGATCGTCGGCGATGGACTGCACCAGCGCCACCGAAGGATAGAGCATGCGATAGGCATAGCCGTCTTGCGCAGGCGCCCCGTCATGCAGCTCGTCGGGGTTCACCGCCACCAGGCTGCCGGCCGGGGCGACGTGGCGCAGGCCGCGATAGCGGAAGGCCTCGGCGCCGGCCAGGATCACCCCGATGGCGAAGGTATCGTGCACGTGAAGGGCATAGGCATGCCGGAAGAAGCGCGCTTTCAGGCACTCCAGGTCGTCGAAGCGCCGCTCACGCCAGAAACACGCGACATCGCCGCCGGCCCGCCGAGCCGCAGGCCTGTCGTTCGAGGCCATGTTGTTGAGGGCCTCGGGCGCCTCCGGTGTGGAGAGGGTGTAGGCCGTCTGCTGGTCGATCGCCATGGCCGCAGTCTAGCGCAGGGTCGCCTGCAGCCCTTGTAGGAAATTGCTGCGGCGAGACCGCCAGGAAAAAAGTCAGAAGGGCAGCGGCGAGACGCCGATGAGGCCGCTGTGGAGATGCAGCAGGGCGGCATAGACCACCAGGCCGAGGGCGGGGCGCCACCAGCCGATGCCGCGCCAGTCCACTTTGGTGCGCCCGGTCAGCGCTGCGGCAAAAGGCAGCACGCTGGTGGTCAGCTTCATTGGCCCCCAGCTCGCCCCCAGGTTCGACTCGCGGCGCAGGTCGATGTGGCGCATGCCGCCGAAGCTGAGCACGGCGATGCCGCTCATCATCGCCATGGAGGCGAGATCGCCGTTAGCCAGCAGATGCGACAGCGCCCAGAGGCCGGTGCCCCAGAGGAAGGGATGGCGGGTAATCGAGAGGATGCCCACCGCCGGGGAGCCGGGGGCGCCGTCAAGAAAGCGCTCGCCGCCCACCAGGGTCGGGTTGGGACTGGTGAGGCCCGCCACCAGCAGGATCGACGCCAAGGGCATGACCAGCAGCGGCACCCATCCGAGGACCAGGGCCGGATCCCAGACCGGCACGAAGGGTGCGCTGCGGTAGGCCGCCAGCATCCAGACCAGGGTCGCGACCATGACGGCCGAATAGACCAGGCGGAAGCCGCGCTCGCCGAAGCGCGCATTGAGCAAGGGCCTGACCGGCCGGCTCGACAGCAGGAAGTGGCCGCCGACGAAGGCCAGGGTCGCAGCGATCAGCGCGTCGGTGGTCTCCAGCATGGGCCGAACTATGGTCGGGCGTGGCGCCAGCGTCCACAACGAATGTCCCGGCCGGAAAAGGCTGTTGCGCGCCGCCGGCCCCGTGCTAAGCAGCGGCCATGACAGACCACGAAGAAAACCCGCCCGCCGAAGGCGCGGGGCGTCCCGACGCGGTGGCCCAGACCATCCTCGAGCTGCTGCGCGAGGCCGGCGCGGGGGCGAGCCTCAGCCCTGACGACATCGCCCGCGCCTTTGCCGAGCGCCGCCGCAAGAAGAGCGATCCGCCAGAGCTCTGGCGACGCTACTTGAATGCTGTGCGCCAGCAGGCGCTGCACCTGGCCCGCGAGGAAAAGATCGTCATCCTGCGCCGCGGCGAGGCGCAGGACCCCCGGGCGCCGATCAAGGGGCTGATCCGCCTCGCCCTGCCGGCAACGGAAGCCAAGATCTAAGCGCCAAGATCCGGCGCGGGCAGGCCGGCTTGGCGGCAGGCGGCGGTCACCGTGTTGGCCAGCAGCACGGCGATGGTCATCGGGCCGACGCCGCCGGGCACCGGGGTGATGGCGCCGGCGACCGCCACGGCCTCATCGAAGGCGACGTCGCCGACCAGGCGGGTCTTGCCGCCGCCGGCGTCGATGCGGTTGATGCCGACGTCGATCACCGTGGCGCCGGGCTTCACCCAGTCGCCCCTGACCATCTCCGGCCGACCGACGGCGGCGACCAGGATATCGGCGCCGCGGCAGACCGCCGGCAGATCCCTGGTACGGCTATGGGCAATGGTGACAGTGCAGCTCTCGGCCAGCAGCAGCTGGGCCATCGGCTTGCCGACGATGTTGGAGCGGCCGACCACCACGGCGTTGAGGCCGCTGAGGTCGCCGAGGCGATCCTTCAGCAGCAGAAGGCAACCGAGCGGCGTGCAGGGCACCAGCGGCGCCTCGGCGCCCTTGCCCCCGGTCATCAGACGCCCCGCGTTGATCACGTGGAAGCCGTCGACGTCCTTGTTCGGATCGATGGCGGCGATCACCGTCTGCGTGTCGATCTGCGGTGGCAGCGGCAGCTGTACCAGAATGCCGTGCACGGTGGGATCGGCGTTCAGCTCGGCGACCTTGGCCAGCAGCGTCGCCTGGTCGGTCTCGGCCGCGAGCTTGTGCTCGAAGGACTGCATGCCCGCTTCCAGGGTCTGCTTGCCCTTGGAACGGACGTAGACCTGGCTGGCCGGGTCCTCGCCCACCAGCACCACGGCGAGGCCCGGAGTCACACCGTGCCGCGCCTTCAGGTCCGCCGCGGCGGCGGCGACCTGGCCACGCAGGCTGGCCGCAAAGGCCTTGCCGTCGATCACCTCGGCAGTGCCGGTCGCCCAGCTTGCTGCATTGCTCAAAGCTTCTCTCCCTCTTCCACGACGTCCATCGGGCGTCGCCAGTTCAACCGACCCGGGCCGCCGGCACCCTTCCGATTGCGCCGTGGTCTAGTCCAGGGCCGCCAGCCAGTGCTGCAGGTCGCACAGCAGTTCCGCCGGCTCGCCGGCCACCGCCAGGGTTTTGCGGCGGTCCGAGTGGCCGGCTACCAGGGTCAGCGACGATTTCGGCAGCTTCCAGGCCTTGGCCAGCAGCTTGATCAGCGCGGCGTTGGCTTTGCCGTCCTCCGGCGGCTCGGTGACGCGCACCTTGAGGACCGTAACACCGTCGTCCAGCACCGCCAGGCCGTCCACCTGGACCCGGCTGGCGCCCGGCTGCAGGCGGATATCGACCAGCAGGCCGTCTCTCGCCGCGCGGAACGGCGAGCCGTCAGAGCCCACTGCTGAGGAGCGAGAAGCGGACGTTCTGCAACACCATCTGAAGGAAATAGATGATGAGAATCAGGATGATCGGCGAGACGTCGATGCCGCCGAGGTTGGGCATGAAACGGCGGATCGGCCGCAGCGCCGGCTCGGTCACCCGCCACAGGAACTCACCGACCATGGAGACAAATTGATTGCGCGTATTGATCACGCCGAAATGCACCAGCCAGGAAAGGATCGCCGAGGCGATCACCATGTAGACGTACACTTGGAGTGCAATGATGAGGATGTGGATAAGCGGGTCCAGGATGATCATCGCTCGGCTTTACAACCTCTCGGCGGGATGACGGAAAGACTTCGGAAACCAGTCGGCGCTACCCTAACCAGCGGTTTGGCCGGAGACAAGCGGTCCCATCCCTCGGAAAACGAGGTCAAATCCGGGCAACGCCCCGCTTGACACGACCGGGCCTTGTCCACATTATCCGCCCGCTTATGGCCGGTTTCCGCCTGGAACCGCCGGCCGGGCAGATCCCATGCCGTGGCGGTTTCGCCCGCCCCGGCACGCAGCTTGTGGGGCTGTAGCTCAGATGGGAGAGCGTCGCGTTCGCAATGCGAAGGTCAGGGGTTCGATTCCCCTCAGCTCCACCACTTCCCTCTCCATCGCCGTTCGCACCGATCTTGGCGATCGGCCAATCCCGCCGCCCGACTCCCTTGCGCACTAAGCCGCCTGCCCGACCTTGCGTCTGCCGGTGGTCTCCTCGCGCGGGCGCAGGTGGGCGAACCAGTGCCGTTCCAGCCGCCTGAAACCACCGACGATGAGGAAGGTCAGGCAGAGATAGAGGACCGCTGCCGAGATGAAGGCCTCGTAAGGGGTGAAGTAGCGGGAGTTCACGATGCGCGCTGCGCCGGTCAGGTCGACGATGGTAATCACACTGGCAATGGCCGAGCCGTGCAGCATGAAGATCACCTCGTTGGAATAGGCCGGCAGGGCGCGACGGAAGGCGCTCGGCAGGATGATCCGGCGATAGGTCTGCAGCTTCGACATGCCGCAGGCGCGCGCGGCCTCGATCTCGCCGTAGGGCGTGCCCATGATGGCACCGCGGATGATCTCCGTGGTGTAGGCGCCGGTGTTCAGCGTGAAGGCCAAGAGCGCGTACCAATAGGCGTCCTTCAGGAAATCATGGCGCTGGCTGAGATCGATCATGAACTGCAGCTGGCCGAGCCCGTAATAGATCAGGAACATCTGCACCAGCAGAGGCGTGCCGCGAAAAAAGTAGGTGAAGGCCCAGACCGGCCCGTTCACCAGCGGATTGCTCGAAGTTCGCAAGACGGCCAGCGGCACGGCAAGGCCGAATCCGATAATCAGTGACATGCCGACCAGCTTGACGGTCGTGACGAGGCCATCGAGATAGAGTGGGTAGTTTTCGAAGATCGGGGAGAAATCCATGACTCAGACCCGCCGCACGCCGAGGCTGTAGCGCACCTCCGCCCAGCGCAGGCCCCAGATCGAAACCGTCGTAAAGGCCAGGAACATGAAGGCGACGAAGAGGTAGAAGATGAATGGCTCTCGCGTCGAACCGCCGGCCTGACCGGCGCGGTACACCATCTCGTTGAGGCCGATCACCGCCACCAGGGCCGTGGATTTCATCAATACCAGCCAGTTGTTGCCGATGCCCGGCAAGGCATGACGCATCATCTGCGGTACCAGGACGCGGGCAAAAACCTGGCGCTTCGACATGCCGTAGGCATAGCCGGCCTCCAGCAGGCCGACCGGCACCGCCAGGAAGGCGCCGCGGAAGGTCTCGCCCAAGTAGGCGCCGAAGATGAAGCCGATGGTCAGCGTCCCCGCGGCGAAGGGATCGATGTCGATGTAGTCCCATCCGAAGTAGGCACCGATGTCGTTCACCAGCACCTGCCCACCGAAAAAGATCAGCAGCATCATGAGCAGGTCGGGAACGCCGCGGATCACCGTCGTGTAGACGGTTGCCACGCCGAGGGCGACGCGCGACTTGGAGAGTTTCGCCACGGCCGTGATGAGGCCGAGGACCACCGCGATCACGGCGGATATCAGCGAGACCGAAACCGTGACCAGCGCCCCTTCCAGAAGGAATGGCAGTCGGGCGATCAGTTCATCCATGGTCGTCTTCCAAGCCGGTCCGGTGCGTCGCGAAACGGGAGGTCAAAAGCGAAACGCCATCGCCGAGGCTTCGACGGTGGCGTTTGTTCAGAACGACGTCATCGGTTGTCTTAGCTGCCGTAGACGTCGAAGCCGAAATACTTGTCCTGGATGGCCTTGTACGTGCCGTTGGCGCGGATTGCCTCGATGGCGGTGTTGAACATCTGCAGCAAGTCGGCCTCGCCCTTGCGCAGGGCAATGCCGGCGCCCTCGCCGAAGTGCTTCGGATCGTTGAAATCCGGGCCGACGAACTCGTAGTCCTTGCCGGCATCGGTCTGCAGGAAACCGCCGTCCAGCGCCACCGAGTCGGCCAGCAGCAGATCGACTCGGCCCGCCACCATATCGAGATAGGCCTCGTCCTGGGAGCCGTAACGCTTGACCTCCGCCACGCCACCGTAGACCTCGCTGATGAACATGTCGTGGATGGTGGCGCGCTGCACGCCGACCACTTTGCCCTTCAGACCCTCCTCGGTGATCTCGATGCCGGAGCCCTTCTTGCGCACGAACTTGGCCGGGGTGTTGTAATACTTGATAGTGAAGTCGACTTTCTCCCTGCGCTCGTCGGTGATCGACATCGACGCGATGATGGCGTCGTACTTGCGCGCGTTGAGCGCCGGGATGATGCCGTCCCAGTCCTGGGTGATCAGTTCGCACTCCACCTTCATCTCCTCGCAGAGCGCGTTGGCGATGTCGATGTCGAAGCCGATCAGCTTGCCGTCGGGGGTCACTTCACTGAACGGGGGATAGGCGCCTTCGACGCCGATGCGTACCTTCGTCCACTCCTTGGTGTCGGCCTGGGCGGCGCCCAGGGTAGTCCCGATTGCCAAGGCGGCGACGAAGACCGCAGAGATAAGCTTCTTCACGAATTGCCTCCATGTGGGTTTTCTGTGCTGTTGCGGTCCACGGCCGGGGACCGGCCGGACCGTGAAGGGCATCCGGTCACTTCAGGTTGCCCTCCAGGAACTGTCGAAAGCGCAGCGAGCGCGGGTTGCTGAAGACCTCCTGCGGCGGGCCCTGTTCCTCGACGCGGCCTTCGTGCAGGAACACCGTCTCGCTCGATACCTCGCGGGCGAAGCCCATCTCGTGGGTCACAACGATCATGGTGCGGCCCTCCTCGGCCAGGCCGCGGATGACACGGAGCACCTCGCCGACCAGTTCGGGATCGAGCGCCGAGGTCGGCTCATCGAACAGCATCACCGCCGGGTCCATTGCCAGCGCCCGGGCGATGGCGACGCGCTGCTGCTGGCCGCCGGAGAGGTGAGCCGGGTAGGAGTCGCGGCGGTCATAGAGTCCGACTTTCCGCAGGATCTCCCCGGCGTATTCGACCGCTTCGGCCTTGGGCCGCCTCAACACATGAACCGGCGCCTCGATGACATTCTGCAGCACCGTCATGTGGGACCACAGATTGAAATTCTGGAACACCATGGCGAGGCGGGCGCGGATGCGGCGAATCTGCTCTGCGTCCTCTGCCTCGAGACCGTCGCCCTGCTTGGCCGGCCTCAGGCGCAGAGTCTCCCCGGCCACCGTGATGCGGCCGGCGTTCGGCCGCTCCAGCAGGTTCATGCAGCGCAGAAAAGTGCTTTTGCCGGAGCCGCTGGAGCCCAGCATGGCGATCACGTCGCCTTCGCGCGCCGTCAGCGAAACACCCTTCAGAACTTCCAGTTCACCGAAGGACTTATGAATATCTTCAGCGACTAAAGCCGCAGCGGCTGCAACTGTCGCAGTGCCCGTCTCCGCTAAAGCCAAAAGCTCGAAACTCCCTGTGCGCCTGCATGGCTTTTTTGGCGCTTTGATATCGACGGTACGGCAGCCTCAAAAACTTGCCAAGCAAAACCATCTGCGGTGGGGCGCCTTAGAAATGGACCAGTTGCAGCCGTTTGGTGGCAAACGGCGACGGCCCGGCGGCTCAAGGCAGCTGGCGGCGTAGCTCCTCCAGGCGCTGGGCGAAGGCGGTGCGCTCCGGCGATCCCTCGGGCAGCGCTGCGATCTCGGCCTCCGCCCTGACCAGGGCGGCCTCGGCCCGGTCGTTCTCGCGCAGCACGGCATGAGCGCGGGCGAGGCGGAGCCAGCCGTCGGGATCTGCGGGCTCCGCCTCCAGGCGGGTCGTGAGTTGGTCGACCATGGAGCGGATGAAGGCCATGCGCTCTTGCGGCGTCATGTTCCGGGCCGCCTCGACCTCGGCGGCGCTCGGCCCCGGCGATTGTTCGGCCGGCGGCTGTCCAAGGGGCGCCTGCGGCTGGGCGAGCGGTGGCGGCTCGATTCCCAGCTCCTGGGCGGCACGGGCGATCTGCTGGCGCAGCACCGGCAGCCAGGGAGCGTCGGCGGGCGAGTCCGCGGCGAGACCCTGCCAGACATCGATGGCGTCCTGCAGGCGGCCATCCTGCGCCATGGCAAGGCCGGCGAAGTAGCGCGCCCGGCTGTTGCCGGGGTCGGCCTCGATGGCGGCGGCGAAGGCGAGGCGTGCCTCGCGGCCGACCTGCCCGCCCGCAGCGGCCACCAGGGCCTCGCCGAGGGCGGCGTGCAGGCCGGCCGGCACCTCGCCCTGTCCCTCGATCAGCGCGATGGCGGTGCGATAGCGCAGCGCCGCGTCGTCGAAGCGGCCGCTGCGCTCGAAGAGTTGCGCCAGGATGAGATGGGCTTCGATATCCTCGGGACGGTCGGCGGTGCGTTGCTGCAGGCGGTCGACCAGCAGCGCGAGTTCCGCCGGACCGCCTGGGTCGCGCCCGGCCAGCGGCAGGCCGGGGAGGCCGGGCGTGCCGAGTTCGAGATAGAGGCCGAGGCCCAAGGCCGGCGGCAGCACGACCACCAGCGCCAGCGCCATGCGACGGCGCCAACGGCTGCCACCCGAGGACGCTGTCGCCGCAGTGCCGCTTTCGGTCTGCAGCAGACGGCGCTCGATCTCGCGCCGCGCCGCCTCGGCCTCGACATCGTCGATCAGGCCGCGCAGACGGTCCTGCTCAAGCTCGCGCAGCTGGTCGCGGTAGACGGCGCGGTCGTAGTCGGCCGCCGACGGCGCCGCGGCGCGCGCGCGCAGCAGCGGCCATAGCAGCGCCACCACCAGCAACGCGGCCATCACGCCGGCAAGAATCCAGAATGTCATGCCTTCTTCGGGCCTCGTTCCTCCGTCGCCCCTTCGGCGAGCATGCGGGCGAGCCGCTCCTCCTCCTCCGCAGAGAGCGCCGGCGGCATCGCTGCGCCGCCGCGCTGGCGGCGGAAGTAGACGAAGACCGCCACGACGCCGAACAACAGCATCAGGAAGGGGCCGAACCACAGCAGGTAGGTGGTCGGCTTCATCGGCGGGCGCAGCAGCACGAAGTCGCCGTAGCGCGCCACCAGATAGTCGAACACCTGCCGGTCGCTGTCTCCGGCGGCGAGGCGTTCGCGCACCAGCAGGCGCAGCTCGCGGGCGATCTCGGCGTTGGAAGAGTCGATGGACTCGTTCTGGCAGACGACGCAGCGGATCTCGGCGGACAGCGCGCGGGCGCGTTGTTCCAGCACCGGATCGTCCAGCATCTCGTCGGGCTCCACCGCGAAGCCGGGCAGCGCGCCGGCCAGCAGCAGGGCAGCGGCGAGCAGCAGCGCCTTCATGGTTTCAGCACCCGCAGCAGCGGCATCACGTCCCGGTCGATAACTTCGGGCACCATCGGGCCGCGGTGGTGGAAGCGGATGCGCCCGGCGCCGTCAATGAGGAAGGTCTCCGGCACGCCGGTGACGCCCCACTCCACCGCAGCACGGCCGGGATCGGCGCCGATGCGCCGGTAGGGGTTGCCGAGTTCGGCCAGCCAGGCGGCGGCGTCTTCGGGCTTGTCGCGGTGATTGATGCCGTAGAGCGGCACGCCGGTCTGCTCGGCGAAGGCGGTGAGGTAGCGATGCTCGGCGCGGCAGGGCACGCACCAGGAGGCGAAGAAGTTCACCATCACCACCTCGCCGCCGGCGAGATCCGCGGTGGCCAGACCCGGCACGCCGAGACTCGGCACCGCCGCAAGGTCGAAGTCCGGCACCGGCTTGTCGATCATTGCCGTCGGCACCGCACTGGGATCGCGCGCCGGCCCGAGACCCCAGAGGAAATAGCCGGCGATCGCCACGAAGACGAGCGCGGGCAGCAGGAACATCAGACGCCTGAACATCACAGCCCTACCAGCCGGGCGGTCATGCCGTCGCCCGTCGTGCGCTGCTCTCGGCGTCCTGGCGGTGCGGCGCGCCGATGCGCAGGCGGCGGTCGCTCAAGGAGGTCAGGCCGCCCGCGACCATGACGAAGCAGCCGAGCCAGATCCAGGGCACCAGCGGCTCGTGATAGATCCGCACCGTCCAGCCGCCCTGGCCGTCGGCATCCCCGATCACCGCGTAGAGGTCGGAGAACAAGGTGGTGCGGATCGCCGCCTCGGTGGTCGGCATGGCCCTCACCTGGTAGACGCGCTTTTCCGGGAACATGACAGCAAGTTCCTCGCCGTCGCGCGTCACCGAGAAGCGCGCCCGCTCGGCTTGGTAGTTCGGGCCGTCAAGCTTGCCGACGCCCTCGAAAAGCAGGCTGTAGCCGGCGATCTCCACCGTCTCGCCGGGGCGCAGGTTGGCCACCACTTCGGCCTTCCAGACCGAGGAGCCAATCATCCCCGCCATCACGATGGCGAGGCCAGCGTGGGCCAGCGTCATGCCGTGGGCCGAGCGCGGCAGCGCCTTCGCCCGGCGCCAGCTCTCGCCCGGCGTGACACGGAAGAGCTTCACGCGGTCGGTCCATTCGACCAGGGCGCCGACGAAGAGCCAGGCGGCGAGGCCCATGGCGGCCACCGCCAGGACAGGCCCGCCCGACTTCAGATACCAGGCGATGAGGCCGATCGCGACGGCGCCGAGCGCCGCCAGCTTGAGCCGCGCGAGGGCACCGGCGAGGTCCCCGCGCTTCCACGGCAGCATCGGGCCGATGGCGGCGAGGAAGACCAGCGGCACCATAAGCGGCGCGAAGGTGGCGTTGAAGAAGGGCGGCCCGACGGAGACCTTGGATCCGTCCAGCGCCTCGAGGAACAGCGGATAGAGCGTGCCGAGGAAGACCGCAGCGCAGGCAGCGGTAAGGAAGAGGTTGTTGATCACCATCGCGCCCTCGCGGCTGATCGGCGCGAAGAGGCCGCCGGCCTTCAGCGCCGGAGCGCGGACCGCGAAGAGGGTCAGCGAGCCCCCGATGGCGACGGCCAGCAGGATGAGGATGAAGAAGCCGCGCTCCGGGTCGGTGGCGAAGGCGTGGACCGAGGTCAGCACGCCCGACCGCACGATGAAGGTGCCGATGAGCGACAGCGAGAAGGTGAGGATCGCCAGCAGGATGGTCCAGGTCTTCAGTGCGTTGCGCTTTTCCACCACGATGGCGGAGTGCAGCAGCGCGGTGCCCAGCAGCCAGGGCATGAAGGAGGCGTTCTCCACCGGGTCCCAGAACCACCAGCCGCCCCAGCCAAGCTCGTAGTAGGCCCACCAGGAGCCGAGCGCGATGCCGCCAGTGAGAAAGGCCCAGGCGAGCAGCGTCCAAGGCCTGACCCAACGTGCCCAGGCGGCATCGACCTTGCCCTCGATCAGGGCCGCGATGGCGAAGGAGAATGCCATGGAGAAGCCGACGTAGCCGGCATAGAGCAGCGGCGGATGGAAGGCGAGGCCGGGGTCCTGCAGCAGCGGGTTCAGGTCCTCCCCGTCGAAGGGAGCCGGAAAGATCCGCAGGAAGGGGTTCGAGGTGAACAGCGTGAAGGCCAGGAATCCGATGCCGATCCAGGCCTGCACGCCGAGCACCCGCGCCTGCAAGGTCGGCGGCAGGTTGCCGCCGAAGGCCGCCACCGCCGAGCCGAAGGCCGCCAGGATGAAGATCCACAGCAGCATGGAGCCCTCGTGATTGCCCCACACGCCGGTGACCTTGTAGAGCAGCGGCTTGGCGGAGTGCGAGTTGGCCACCACATTGGCCACGGTGAAGTCGGAGGTGACGTAGGCGTAGGTCAGCGTGCAGAAGGCGAAGACCACCAGGAAGAGCTGCGCGAAGGCGGCCGGCCGCGCCAGCGCCATCCAGGCGGCGTCGCCGCGCGCCGCACCGATCATCGGCAGGCTGCCCTGCAGCAGTGCCGCGACCAATGCGAGGATCAGGGCGAAGTGGCCGAGCTCGATGATCACCGGACGCCCTCCCCCTCGCCTTCACGCCATTGCCCGGATTCCTTCAGGGCATCGACCACCTCGCGCGGCAGGTAGTTCTCATCGTGCTTGGCCAGCACCTCGCGGGCGAGGAAGGTGCCACCCTGACCCATGCTGCCGACGGTGATCACGCCCTGCCCTTCGCGGAAAAGATCCGGCAGGATGCCTTGGTATCTGACCGGCACAGACTGCGCACCGTCGGTCACCCGGAAGGTGACGCTGAGGCCGTCGCTGGAACGCAGGACCGTGCCCTCCTCCACCAGACCGCCGAGGCGAATGCCGCGCTCGGGCGGCGGCGGCGCGGCCATGATCTGGCTCGGGCTCTGGAACAGGTCGAGGCTGTCGTCGAGGGCGGTGAGCACGAGGGCGGTCGCGCTGCCGAAGACCAGCAGTGCGGCGACTACGATGTAGAAGCGGCGGCGCTTGCGGGTCACGGGCGGGCCTCCCGCGTTTCACCGGGTGGGGCGGCAGGCGGAGACGCCGCGCGGCGACGACGCTGGGCGCCGGCCGCTTCCAGCTCGGCCAGGCGGCGCTGCCGGCCGCGCAGCTGGCGCAGGGTCGCGATCAGCAGGCCGGACATGACAGCCACCGTGAGGCCCAGGGAGGGCCAGACGAAGGCTGCGTAGCCGCCCATCTGAAAGAATGCCGTCACCTTCTCCATCTCTCTCCCGAGCGTTGCGGGCAATTCTGGGGTGGCCTTCTGCCGGGCCGGCCCTCGCCCCGGGGGCGTTCGAGCGCAAATCTAGGCGCTCGATCCCTGGGCGTCAGTCATATTCGCGTGAGTGCGGCCGAATCGCGCAGCCGCCTGTCCTCACGGATCGGGCCCCCGCTCAGGAACCTTTCACCATCGCAAGGTCGAGGGCGCGCAGACGCGCTGCGATCAGCTCGCTCTTGATGCGCAGCAGCACGACGGTGAGATAGTAGAGCTTGAAGCCCAGCGCCACGATGAGCAGCGGCCAGAGCATCGAGGGGTGAATGGTCGGGCCGTCCAGACGCATCACGCTGGTCGGCTGGTGCAGGGTCGACCACCAGTCGACCGAGAACTTGATGATCGGGATGTTCACCACCCCCACCAGGGCGAGAATCGACGCCGCGCGATAGCCGCGCTGGCTGTCCTCGAAGGCGTTCATCAGCGCCATGTGGCCGAGATAGAGGAAGAAGAGGATCAGCATGGAGGTGAGACGCCCGTCCCACTCCCACCAGGTGCCCCACATCGGCCGGCCCCAGAGCGAGCCGGTCACCAGGGTGAGGAAGGCGAAGCCGGCGCCTATCGGCGAGGAGGCCTTGGCCGCAAGGTCCGCCAGGGGGTGGCGCCAGATCAGCGCCACGGCGCTGGCCAGGGCGATGGCTACATAGATGACCATCGCCATCCAGGCCGAGGGCACATGGACGTACATGATACGGACGCTTTCGCCCTGCTGGTAGTCTGCCGGCGAGACGAAGAGCGCCAGATAGAAGCCGAGCGCCAGCGCCAGCACCGCGCCGCCCGCGGCGAAGGGCAGGACGCGGTCGGCAATGCGGGTGAAGCGCGCCGGATTTGCAAAGCGGTGCATGGCCAGTTCCTACGGTCGCAGTCTATCTAGTGCCTCGGCGTGAGTCATGCCAGCTCTGGAAACTCCTCATTTGCGGCCCGGCATGGGACTTTAGTCCGAACGCTATTCCAGTGCCTGGCGCAGCGCCGCCGCCCCGGCCAGCGGCGTCACCACCAGCATCACCAGCAGCACCGCGCCCAGCAACAGCAGGTGCGGGCGCACGGCGAAGCCTTGCAGCGCAGCATCGGTGGCACCGACCCCGAAGATCAGGGCCGGCACGTAGAGCGGGAGCACCAGAAGCGGGATCAGCACGCCGCCGCGCCGCGCCCCCAGGGTCAGCGCCGCCCCGACCGCCCCCACCAGGCTGAGGGTCGGGGTGCCCAGCAGCATGGCCAGCAGCAGCACGCCGAGGCCCGCCAGATCCATGTGGAACAGCACCGCCAGCAGCGGCGCCGCGGCGATCAGCGGCAACCCGGTGGTCAGCCAGTGGGCCAGTACCTTGGCCAGAACCGCCAGTTCCAGCGGCAGCGGTGAGAGCAGCAGCTGCTCCAGGCTGCCATCCTCGAAGTCGGCGAGAAAGAGCCGCTCCAGCGACAGCAGCACGGCGAGCAGCGCCACCACCCAGATAATGCCCGGCGCAATGCGTGCCAGCAGGTTCGGCTCCGGTCCGACGCCGAAGGGAAACAGGGCCGCCGTCAGCACGAAGAACAGCACCGCCAGCCAGGCGTCGGCGCGCTGGCGCAGGGCGAGGCGCAGGTCGCGTGCGATGACCAGGAGGAAACCGCTCACCACACCATCTCCGGCAGCTGCGGCGGCGCAAGGGCGTCGAGCGACAGGCGCAGGGGATCGGCGAGGTCGAGGGCCGTGTGGGTGGCTACCGCCACCCGCCCGCCGCCGGCCCGGTGATCGGCAATGGCGGCGGCGAGCCGCCCGACCGAGGCGTGGTCGAGCCCGACCGAAGGCTCGTCCAGCAGCCAGAGCTCGGCCGGTGCGGCGATGAGGCGCGCGAGCGCCAGGCGGCGGCGTTGGCCGGCCGACAGAAGGCGCCCGGGCAGCGCCGCCAGTTCGGTCAGCGCAAAAGCCTCGAGAGCGGCCTCGGGGGCCGCTGCGCCGCCCCGAAGAGCGGCCCAGAAGCTGAGGTTTTCCGCCACGCTGAGCACCGGCTTCACAGCGTCGAGGTGGCCCAGATAATGCAGCCGCCCCGCGTGCGCCTCGGGTGCCGTGGCGATCGACCGACCATCCCAAAGCAGGTCGCCGCCGGTCGGTCGCAGCAGGCCCGCCATGAGGCGCAGCAGGCTCGACTTGCCGGAGCCGTTGGGCCCGGTCAGCACCAGGGCGCCGCCCGGCGGCAGGACGAAAGAGAGGCCAGCAAAGACATCGCGCCCGCCGCGCCGGCACTGCAGGGATCGACCTTCGAAATTTGCCATGGGGCGAAGCGGGACATCCGGAAGGCGGCGCTGCGGCCGGGGCTGATGGAACTGTGGCTGGCGGTATAGCAGATCGCCCTCCCGCCGCACCAGCCGCAGCCGCGCGCCCCACAGCTGGCTCGCTAGCGCTTCTCCGCAAAGCTCCCCTGCCAGTTGAAACCGAAAATTAACCCAGTTGCAGCACTCTGCGGTCAGGCGCCCCCCTATTCACCCCCTTTGAGGTTCACCGAATGTCCGTAAGACCCATCATCCTGGCCGAAGACAACGACAAGCTCCGTCGCATGTATTCGGACATGCTGGAGGCGAGCGGGTTCAAGGTGATGGGCGCGAGCGACGGCGAAAAGGCCGTGGGGTTGCTTCACAAGATCGTCAACCCACAGTTGATCATCCTGGACGTCATGATGCCGCGCATGGACGGCATCGAGACCTGCGCCCGCGTGCGCAAGATGCAGGGCCTGCGTCTCTGTCCGATCCTCTTCCTCACCGCGCTGGACAATCCCGAGACCATACTGGAATGCCTGCGTGCCGGCGGTGACGATTACCTGGTGAAGACCGCGCCGCTGACGGAGGTCGTCGAGCGGGTGCAGTTCTGGGCGCGCAGGGGATCTACGGAGGAAAGCGCCGAACGGCGCCAGAAGGCGATCAGGGAACTGGAATCCCTCACCGCCGAGGTTGCGACCGGCAACAGCGTGATGGTGGCCGAGGAAACCTGCGGCGACCAGGCCACGGTCAACCAGCTGGCCGACTTCATCAGCAGCGTCGCCGCCAGCTTCGGCGGCGAAGACCAGCTGATCTATCGCTTCGGCTATGTGGTCGGCCTAGTGACCAGCTGCGTCGAACCGGAGAGCAGCGGCAGCGACGGACGCTTCAACCGCTTCCTGCGCAACGTGGTGTACAAAACCGGCTTCATCGACCGCAAGGAGGTCGACGCCCTGCTCGACAACTACGAACGCATCGTCAACCAGGCCCGTTTCCAAGAGGGCTGGATCCGCGGCCGCAGCGATGCACCCAAGGTCGGCCTGCCGCAGCTCAACCGCCTCAATGCGCGCTTCGCGGAGGAATTGGGGTAATGTCGGACGCGGTGGTGGTCCTGCCCCTCTGGGCGGTGTCGGCCGGCGCCGCTTTCTGCCTTTTGGTCGCAGTGACGGCGGTCGCGCAAGTCCTGCAGTCCCGACGCCGGAACGGCCGCTCCGCCGAATTGGCCTGCAACGGCCTGAAGGGCGATGCCCTCAGCAGCCGCGACGTCACCAAGGCCCTGCAGATCCAGCTCGAGGAAGCCCTTACCCGCCTGCGCAAGGCGCACGACAATGTCGCTCGGGCCGAGCGCGCCAACGAGGCGAAATCGGCCTTCCTGGCGATGATGAGCCACGAGCTGCGCACACCCCTCAGCGCCATCATCGGCTTTTCCGAGATGATCGAGCAGCAGGCCATGGGGCCCATCGGCAACCTGAAGTACCGCGACTACGCCGCCGACATCCGCGAGTCGGGCCAGCACCTGTTGGGCATCATCAACGACATCCTCGATCTTTCCAAAGTCGAGGCCGGCAAGGGAATCTCTGCACGAACAGCACATTGCCTTCGAGGCGCTGGTGAGCGGCGTGCGCGTCTTGCTGGAAGGCCGCGCGCGCGAGGCCGGCGTGGAACTGGTCTTCGATTGTCCTGAAGAGCTGCCCGGCATCCGCGCCGACAAGCGGCGCCTTACCCAGATTCTGGTCAACCTGCTGACGAACGGCATCAAATTCACGCCGGAAGGCGGCCGCGTCACCCTGCGCTGCCGGGCGACAAAGGAGAGCGGCTTCGTGTTCCAGGCCATCGATACCGGCATCGGCATCGCTGGCGAGGACATCCCGGTGGCGCTGTCGGTCTTCGGGCAGGTCGACAACGGCATCCGGCAGCAAGCCGTAGGCACCGGCCTGGGCCTGCCATTGTCCAAGGCCCTGGCCGAATTACACGGCGGCAGCCTCGACCTGCAGAGCGAGCTCGGCAAAGGCACCACGGTCACTCTGAGGCTGCCCGCCTATCGCATTCTGTCCCGGCCCGTGGCGGCCCCAGCACCGCTCATCGCCGCCGGTTAGCCGCGCCCGTCCGGCCGGCAGAGCGCCGCGGACCGCTCAACCAGCAGTCACCCGATTCGCATCGACTGGAGAAAAGGAAGAGGGCGGCCCCGTTTTGGCTTGGGGTACGCGACCGCCCGTAGTTGGAGCTTTCCGAAGAAAATCAGGGGCGGCCACGCTATGGTCGGGGCAGATGGCCGCCCCCTCTTAGTGCCAGCCGATTTTTGGGGCATCTTAGGAGGGCTGGGGCTCCTCTACAGAGAGGGGAAGTCTCCGTATCGAGAAGCTAGGGACCGAAGGTGTCCGGAACTTGCCGCAAATGCGGCGACAATGTGATTTCTGCGGTGCGCCGAGCTAGTCGTAGCGGCGCTGGTCGTCGATGACCTTGCCGTCGTTGGGCAGGCTGCCGGGATCGACCAGTTCTACCGCCCCTTTGAGCCCGCAGGCGGCTTGCAGGCTCTCCGCGATGGCCGCCTCCAGGCCAGCGGCCTTGCCGGCGGCAACCTCGCACCGCAGGGTCATGGCATCGCTGTCGCCGTGGCGGGTCACCACCAGGCGGGCGCGGGCAATCTCGCCGTGGCGCTTCAACACCGCCGCCACCTGGGCCGGCTGCACGAACATGCCCTTCACCTTGGTCGCCTGGTCGGCACGGCCCATCCAGCCCTTGATGCGCGGCGCCGTGCGCCCGCAGGGGCTGGTTCCCGGCAACACGGCCGAGAGGTCGCCGGTGGCAAAGCGGATCAGCGGATAGTCGGGGTTGAGTGTAGTTACCACCACTTCGCCCACCTCGCCTTCGGGCAGTGGGTCGCCGGTGCCGGGGCGCAGGATCTCGACGATGATCTCCTCGTCGAGGATCAGGCCTTCGCGCGCCTCCGACTCGTAGGCGATGAGGCCGAGGTCGGCGGTGGCATAACACTGCAGCACGGCCACGCCGCGTTCGGCATAGGCCTGGCGCAGCGCCGGGAAGAGCGCCCCGCCGGAGACCAGTGCGCGGGTGATCGAGCTGCAGTCGGCGCCGAGTTCCACTCCCTTGTCGAGCAGCACCTTCAAGAAGTCCGGCGTGCCGGTGTAGCCGACGGGCCGGAAGTGGGCGATGGCCTGCACCTGCTGCTCGCTGTTGCCGATGCCCCCAGGGATGACGGCACAGCCGAGGCCGCGGGCGGCGCCGTCGAGCATCCAGCCCCCCGGCGTCAGGTGATAGGCGAAGCAGTTGTGCACCACGTCGCCGGCGCGAAAGCCGGCCGCGAAGAGAGCGCGCTCGAGGCGCCAGAAGCCGCGCCGCGCGGTCTCGAACTCGAAGATCGGCCCGGGCGAGGCGAAGAGATGCGCGGCCTCCCCCACTGCCACGGCGGCGAGGCCACCGAAGGGCGCCGCGGGGGACTGGCGTTCGAGAAGGTCGGACTTGCGGGTGACGGGAAGCTGCGCCAGGGCCGCGCGGTCGGCCACCGCGGCGGGATCGAACCCGGCGAGGATCTGCGCATAGCCCGGCGACCTCGCCTTGGCGTGGGCAATCTGCGCCGGCAGCGCGGCCATCAGCTGGGCTTTGCGGGCCTCCGGTACGCGGGTTTCCAGATCGTCGTAGTGTTCCATCGGGCGGCCTAGAGCCAGCGCTTGCGGCGCTTGTAGTGCTTCACGTCGCGGTAGGACCGGCGCCCGCCGGCGGAGAGGCCCAGATAGAACTCCTTCACGTCCTCGTTCTCGCGCAGCTTGTCGGCGTCGCCGTCCAGCACCACGCGGCCGTTCTCCAGGATGTAGCCGTAGCGGGCGTAGCGCAGTGCCACGTTGGTGTTCTGCTCGGCCAGCAGGAAGGAGACGCCTTCTTCCTCGTTCAGCCGCTTCACCGTCTCGAAGATGGTTTCGACCAGCTGCGGGGCGAGGCCCATGGAGGGCTCGTCGAGCAGAATCATCTTCGGGCGGCTCATCAGCGCCCGGCCGATAGCGCACATCTGCTGCTCGCCGCCGGAGGTGTAGCCGGCCATGCTGCCGCGCCGCGCTTTCAGGCGCGGGAAATAGTTGTAGACCAACTCGATGTCGTCCTGCACCGCCGCACGGCCGTCCTTGCGGGTGTAGGCGCCGGTCAGCAGGTTTTCTTCGATGGTCAGATGCTCGAAGCAGTGGCGGCCTTCCATCACCTGCACCACGCCGGCCTTGACCAGGTCGTTGGGCGTCAGCGCGTCGACTCGGGCACCCTCCAGTTCGATGGAGCCTTTGGTCACCTCGCCGCGCTCGGCGTGCAGCAAATTGGAGATTGCCTTCAAAGTGGTGGTCTTGCCGGCACCGTTGGCGCCCAGCAACGCGACGATGCCCCCCTTCGGCACCTCCAGCGACACGCCCTTCAGCACCAGGATGACGTGGTCGTAGATAACCTCGATGTTGTTCACCACGAGGATCGGCCCAGCGGCCACGGCCTGCGGAGAAGGGCTGGGCGAGGTTGCGGTGTGGCTCATGGCGTCGTTCCGAAAGCTATCACGGACGGCGGCGGAGGCGAGATGCGGGGGCGGCCCCCAACGGGCCGCCCCTTCTCCCCTGCCTGACTTTGATCGGCGCTCAGTTGCAGCTGCGCGGCGTGAGGCCCTTTTCCTTCGCGTACTGGGCCGCAGACTCCTCGTAGGCCGGCCGCAAGGCGTCGCGGCGCGGTGCGATAAAGTCGGTGATGGCCGACCACTTGGAGCCGTCCCACTGCTGGACCACCGCCGAGCCACCGCCCTCGTGATCGGCGCAGGTGATCTTCACCGGGCTCAGCAGGCCGGTCATGCCAGCGTTGTCGATCATCTCCTGGGTGACGTCGAGACGCTCGAAGCCCCACTGGATCTGCTCGCCGGTGAGTGGCTTGGTGCCGAACTCGCCTTGGGCGACGCGGATCGCCTCGGTGTAGTAGAAGGCGTTCACCAGGGCGCGGTTGTAGAGCACTGTGCCGATGTTGGCCTTGTCGGCCAGGCCCTTGCCGTCGGCGTGCATCTTCTCGATGTCCCGGAAGATCGGCGCCTCGGTGCCGACACCGGTGATGTTGAGCGACTTGTACCCCTTGGCGGAGTCGCCGGCCGGGGTGACGTCGGCCTCGGCGCCGGACCACCAGATGCCGATGAACTTCTCCATCGGGAAGCCCACCGAAGCCGCCTCCTTGATGGCCGTCGAGTTCATCACACCCCAGCCCCACATGAAGACCCAGTCGGGGCGCAGCTGGCGGCCGATCTGCAGCCAGGTGGCCTTCTGCTCGAGGCCTGGGTGGGCCACGGGGTAGGAGGAGAACTGGAAGCCCTCCTCCTTGGACAGGCGCTCCAGCGTGGCGATCGGTTCCTTGCCGTAGGCGGAGTCGTGATAGACCAGCGCGATCTTCTTGCCCTCAAGGCTGCCGCCCGATTCCTTCTTGGCGTACTGCACCATCACGTCGGCGCCGGCCCAGTAGGTGATCGGCATGGTGAAGACGTAGGGGAACACCGTCCCATCGGACGCATCGGCGCGGCCGTAGCCCATGGAGAGCACCGGCACCTTGTCGTTGGTGGCGCGCTCGATCAGCGCATAGGTGATGCCGGTCGAATAGGGGTTCACGATGCTGGCGCCGGTCGCGCCCTTGCCCTTCAGGCGCTCGTAGCATTCGACGCCGCGGTCGTTGTTGTACTGGGTCTCGCACTCCTCCCAGGCATACTTCATGCCGTCGATGCCGCCATCGCGCAGGTTGACCAGCTGCATGTAGTCGTTGAAGCCGTCGGCGAGGGGAATGCCGTTGGGGGCGTAGGGCCCTGTGCGGTAAACCAGCAACGGAACGAACTGCTCCTGCGCGGCGACCGGCGCGGTCGCGGCGACGGAACCTGCCAGGGTCGCCGCAGCCACGGCCGCCAGACCCAGTTTCCTGAACATCATCCTTGCTACCTCCCTTTTATTGGCATCCGCCTCAGCGGACCTTGGTTATTGGCCTACAGGCTAACACTGCCCTTCTGTCCTGGCCAGCGGCCGCCCCGGGTGAGGCCACTACCGGACGGTGTCAATAGGGAAACGGCCACAACCTGAGCTTCTCCTTGCCGATCTGCCAGAGCCGCGCCAGGCCGTGCGGTTCCACGATGAGGAAGAAGATGATGAGGCCGCCGAAGATCATGAATTCGAGGTGCGAGATGAGCTCCACCGAAATGCGCAGGCCGAGCAGCCCCGGCGCGTTGTTCAGCAGAATCGGCAGCAGCACGATGAAAGCCGCACCGAGGAAGGAGCCGAGGATCGAGCCAAGGCCGCCGATGATGACCATGAAGAGCACCTGGAAGGAGCGGTCGATCTGGAAGGCCAGCGCCTCCACCGAGCCGGTATAGACGAAGGCCCAGAGCGCGCCGGCGATGCCGATGTAGAAGGAGCTGACGGCGAAGGCCGAGAGCTTGGCCCAGAGCGGCCGGATGCCGATGATCTCCGCGGCGATGTCCATGTCGCGGATCGCCATCCAGGAGCGGCCGATGCTGCTGCGCACGAGGTTCTTCGCCATCAGCGCCAGGAGCGCGACGAAGGCCAGAAGGAAAAGATACTTGGTGATCGGATCGGCCTGCGCGCCGGTGACGGCGAAGCCGGGAAAAATCTCGCGCGGCGGTGCCGAGATCACGCCGGAAGGGCTGTAGTTGGTCCACCAGCCGAACTTGTTGAACACCCAGACCAGGAAGAACTGCGCCGCCAGGGTGGCGACCGCCAGGTAGAAGCCCTTGATGCGCAGGGACGGCACGCCGAAGAGCACGCCGACGGCGGCGGTACCGAAGCCGGCCAGCAGGAAGACGACGATGATGTGCAGATCGGGAAAGGCGATCGCCAGCTTGTAGGAGAAGAAGGCGCCGCAGGCCATGAAGCCGCCGGTGCCGAGCGACAGCTGGCCGCAGTAACCGGTCAGGATGTTGAGCCCGATCGCCGCCATGGCGAAGACCAGGAAGGGCACGAAGATGGTCTCGAGGAAATAGTTGCTGGCCAGCGCCGGCACTGCCAGCACGGCGACCAGGCCGAAGAGCACCAAGGCAATGCGGTCCTGGCGGATCGGGAAGATCGACTGGTCGGCGCTGTAACTGGTCTTGAACTGTCCGGCCTCGCGATAGAGCATGTTCCCCGTCCTGTCCTAGATCCGCTCGATGATGCGCTCGCCGAACAGCCCTTGCGGGCGGAACAGCAGGAAGACCAGGGCCAGCATGTAGGCGAACCAGTCCTGGATGGCGCCGCCGACCAGGGGACCGACGAAAACCTCAGCCACCTGCTCGCCGGCACCGATGATGAGGCCGCCCACGATGGCGCCGGGAATCGAGGTGAAGCCCCCGAGGATCAGCACCGGCAGGGCCTTGAAGGCGATCAGCGCAAGCGAGAACTGCACGCCCGCCTTGGAACCCCACATGATGCCGGCGACCAGCGCGACGATGCCGGCGACCGACCACACGATGACCCAGATGGTCTTCAGCGGAATGCCGACCGAGAGAGCCGCCTGGTGGTCGTCGGCCACTGCGCGCAAAGCGCGCCCGACCCGGGTGTACTGGAAGAACAGGGCCAGCACTGCGACCAGAGCGGCGCCGACCAGGGCCGCCACCAAATCGAAGCTGTTCACCAGGATGCCGCCCTCGAAGATCCCTTCCAGAATGAATCGGGGATCCTTGGGGATGCCGATGTCGAGCAGCTTCACGTCGGAGCCCCAGAGCGTCTGCCCGAAGCCGTCGAGGAAGTAGAAGATGCCGATGGTCGCCATGAAGAGGATGATGTGCGGCTGGTTGACCAGCGGGCGCAGCACCACCTTCTCGATCACCATTGCCAACAGCACCATGACGCCGGCGGTGACCACGAAAGCCAGCGTCCAGTGCAGGCCCATCTCGATGAAGCCGACCAGGGTGAGCGCAGCGAAGAGCACCATGGAGCCCTGGGCGAAATTGAAGACGCCCGAGGCCTTGAAGATCAGCACGAAGCCGAGCGCGACCAAGGAGTACAAGACACCCTGCAGCAGGCCGGCGATGAGCACCTCGACAAAATAGCCCCAGGTGAAAAACATCGCGGAATTGACGGCGGCCAGCCCCTGGAAGCCGAGGCCGATGGTGGCGATCAGCAGCGGCGTCGCCAGCATCCAGATGCCGAAGCGCAGGGTGGTGGGGTTCATCGCGGCCGTTCCCTAGCTAGTGGCTGACGCCAAGATAGGCATCGATGACGTCCTGGTTGGCGCGCACAACCGCGGGCGTGCCGTCGGCCAGCTTGCGGCCGTAGTCCAGGACCACGACACGGTCGGAGATGTCCATCACCACGCCCATGTCGTGCTCGATAAGCGCAATGGTGGTGCCGAATTCGTCGTTTACGTCGAGGACGAAGCGGCACATGTCCTCCTTCTCCTCGACGTTCATGCCGGCCATCGGTTCGTCTAGCAGCAGCAGGTCGGGCTCCATGGCCAGCGCGCGGGCCAGCTCGACGCGCTTCTGCAGGCCGTAGGGCAGGCGCCCGACCGGCGTCTTGCGGATCGCCTCGATCTCCAGGAAATCGATGATCTTCTCGACCACCTCGCGGTGCGCAATCTCCTCGCGCTGATTGGCACCCCAGTAGATCGCCTGCTGGAAGATGTTGCTCTTCATCTTCAAGGTGCGGCCGGTCATGATGTTGTCGAGGGTCGACATGCCCTTGAACAGCGCCACGTTCTGGAAGGTGCGCGCGATGCCCTGGCGCGCCGCCAGGTGCGGGCGCATGGCGCGGCGCTCCACCCCGCGGAACTCGATACGGCCCTGCTGGGGATGATAGAAGCCGTTTATCACGTTCAGCATCGAGGTCTTGCCGGCGCCGTTCGGCCCGATGATCGCCAGGATCTCGTGCTTGCGGATCTCGAAGGAGATGTCGGACAACGCCTTCACGCCGCCGAAGGCCAGGGTGATGTTGTCGACCTTCAGCAGCGTCTCGCCGATGTGCTTTTCGCCGTAGCTCATGCGAAGGACCTCGCCGCGAACGCCATGCGAGAAGCGTCAAGGGACAATGCCTGCGCGGACCAAGCGAGGCGTTGAGAGGTGGCGACGACGATGCCCCTTCTCCGACCGTCACCCTCGGGCCTGACCCGAGGGTCCACGGTGCCGCCTGCACCGACCAACTTGTCATGGGCATGGATGCTCGGGACAAGCCCGAGCATGACACCTGTGAGTTGGCTGCAGTTGAGCGGAAGCGGCAGGAGGTACAGCCTCATCGTCAGCTCGCTTTCCTGAGCGGAGGCGCGACGGGGGCGACATCTAGGTCGATGATCTGCAGGTCCGCCTTGATGACGCCCTTGCGGCCGTCCTCGAAGGTGACTTCGGTTTCGGTGTAGGCCGTCGGCGCGTCGGAGTAGAGCGCTTCGATCAGCTCTTGATAGCGATCGGCGATGAAGCCGCGACGCACCTTGCGGGTGCGGGTCAATTCTCCGTCGTCGGCATCCAGCTCCTTGTGCAGCACGAGGAAGCGGCGGATCTGGCAGCTCGCGAGCTGGGGGTCGACGGCGAGGTCGCGGTTCACCTGTTCGATGTGGCCCTTTATGGTCGCGATGACTTTCGGGTTGGCGGCCAGTTCCTGATAGCTGCCGTAGGACACGTTGTTGCGCTCGGCCCAGCTGCCGACCGCGGCGAGGTCGATGTTTACGAAGGCGGCGCAGAAAGCGCGCTCGTGCCCGAAGGCCACCGCCTCCTTGATGTCGGGGAAGAATTTCAGCTTGTTCTCGACATACTTCGGCGCAAACAGGCCGCCATCGTTGAGGCGGCCGACGTCCTTGGCGCGGTCGATGATCTTCAGGTGCCCCTTGTCGTCGAAGAAGCCGGCGTCGCCGGTATAGACCCAGCCGTCCGGCGTCTTGGTCTGCGCCGTCGCCTCTGGATTCTTGAAGTATTCGACGAAGACGCCGGGGCTGCGGAACATCACCTCGCCGCTATCGGCGATCCTGATCTCCACGTCGATCGCCGGCTTGCCCACCGTATCGGCCTCGATCTCGCCGTCCGGCTGGATGGTGATGAAGACACTGGCTTCGGTGGAGCCGTAGAGCTGCTTGAGGTTGACGCCGAGCGAGCGGTAAAAGTCGAAGATGTCGGGGCCGATCGCCTCGCCGGCGGTGTAGGCGAGGCGGATGCGCGTGAATCCCAGTGTGTTGATCAGCGGTCCGTAGACCAGCACCCTGCCGAGCGCATAGAGCAGGCGGTCGCCGGGCCCGACCGGCTTGCCGTCGAGGATACGGCTGCCGCAACGCTTGGCGAGCGCCATGAAGTAGCGGAACATCCTGCGTTTGATCCAGCCGGCGTCCTCCATGCGAACCATCACGGTGGTCAGGATGTTCTCGAAGATTCGCGGCGGCGCGAAGAAGTAGGTCGGCCCCAGTTCGCGCAGGTCCTGCATCACCGTGGCGCTGGACTCCGGGCAGGCGACGCAGAAGCCGGCCACGTAGCTCTGGCCGTAGGAGAAGATGTGGTCGCCGATCCAGGCCATGGGCAGATAGGCCATGGACTCTTCGCGGTCGGTGAGCTTTTCCAGCTTGACCCCGTTGGCGGCCGTCTTCACGACATTGTCGAAGCTGAGGATGACGCCCTTCGGTTTGCCGGTGGTGCCCGAGGTGTAGAGGATCACCGCCGGATCGTCACCGTGGCATCGGGCGATCTCCGTCTCGTAGAAATCGGGGTGGCCCTTGTTGAAGTCGCGACCTTCGGCCTGCAGGGCGTCGAAGTGGTGCAGGAAGGCCTGGGTGTAGTGGCGCAGCCCGCGCGGCTCGTCATAGACGATCTGTTCCAGCAGCGGGCAGCGCGCCTTGATCTCCAGCAGCTTGTCGACCTGCTCCTGATCCTCCACCACCGCGAAGCGTGCCTCGGCGTGCTCCACCACGTAGGCCATCTCCTCGGCCACGGAGTCCTGATAGAGCGGTACCGGAATGGCGCCCAGCGCCTGCAGCGCCGTCATGGTCCAGTAGAGCCGCGGGCGGTTGTCGCCGACGATGGCCACCTTGTCGCCGCGCTTGACCCCGAGGGAGAACAGGCCGGCGGCGAGATCACGCACCTCCTCGGCCACCTGGCCCCAGTTGTGGGTCTGCCAGATGCCGAAGTTCTTTTCGCGGATCGCCGGTCGGCCAGGACGGAGCTTGCGATTGCGCTCCAGCAGCTTGGGAAAGGTGTCGCAGGCCGCCGGCGGCAGCTCGATCTCCGTCATGGTTCTGCGCTCCGCCGGCTGGACGGACCGCATCCGCTCTGCGCAAAGCTCAGCCTGCCGCCCCTCAGGGGCGCCGCCCTCGCGCACAGCTCAGATGGATCGACCATCATGCAGCTGGGCCTCCCTCAAGGCTTTCCGGATTGTCGTTCGTATTCTAGCGGCTGCTGCTGCCGCCCGGAAAGCTGTCGCGAAAAAATAGGCGCCCTTCGACCGAAAGATCAATACTCTAGGCGTTGCCCCTCGCGCCGCGCCGTGGTCGCTCGCAGTTTGTCCTTCTCTGGTTGGCCTGCTACTTCATCGTCGGAATGGAGAACTCGGCACCTTCCTTGACGCCCAAGGGCCAGCGCGAGGTCACCGTCTTGGTCCGCGTGTAGAAGCGGAAACCGTCAGGGCCGTGCTGGTTCAGGTCGCCGAAGCCGGAGGCCTTCCAGCCGCCGAAGGTGTAGTAGGCCAGCGGCACCGGGATCGGCACGTTCACGCCCACCATGCCGACGTTGATGCGGTCGCAGAAGTCGCGCGCCGCGTCGCCGTCGCGAGTGAAGATCGCCGTGCCGTTGCCGTAGGGGTTGCTCATCGTCAGATCGAGGGCGTCGCTGTAGGCCTTGGCGCGCACCACCGAGAGCACCGGCCCGAAGATCTCCTGCTTGTAGATGTCCATCTCGGGGGTCACCCGGTCGAACAGGCAGCCGCCGACGAAAAAGCCGCTTTCGTAGCCCTGCATGGAAAAGTCGCGGCCGTCGACGGCCAGCTCGGCGCCCTGGGCCACGCCGCTGTCGACCAGGCTCTTCACGCGGTCGCGGGCAGCCGCGGTCACCAGTGGGCCCATGTCGACGTCGTCGCCGGCGGTGTAGGGGCCGATCTTCAGGCCCTCGACCCGCGGCACTAAGCGCTCGATCAGCCGGTCCGCCGTCTGTTCGCCCACCGGCACGGCCACCGAGATCGCCATGCAGCGCTCGCCCGCCGCGCCGTAGCCGGCGCCGATCAGCGCGTCCACCGCCTGGTCCATATCGGCGTCGGGCATGATGACCATATGGTTCTTGGCGCCGCCGAAACACTGCACCCGCTTACCCGCCGCGCAGCCGCGCGTATAGACGTACTGGGCGATCGGCGTCGAGCCGACGAAGCCGATGGCCTGGATGTCCGGATGGTCGAGGATGCCGTCGACGGCTTCCTTGTCGCCGTTGACCACGTTGAGGATGCCGGCCGGCAGGCCCGCCTCCATCATCAGCTCGGCCAGCATCAGCGGCACCGAGGGATCGCGCTCCGAAGGCTTCAGGATGAAGGCATTGCCGGCGGCGATGGCGGGGCAGAACTTCCACATCGGGATCATGGCCGGGAAATTGAACGGCGTGATGCCGGCCACCACGCCAAGCGGCTGGCGCACCGAGTAGATGTCGATGCCGGGGCCGGCGTTGCCGGTGTACTCGCCCTTCATCATCTGCGGCGCGGCGAAGCAGAATTCCGCCACCTCGAGGCCGCGGACGACGTCGCCCTTGGCGTCCGGCAGGGTCTTGCCGTGCTCGCGCGACAGCGCCTCGGCGAGCTTGTCCATGTCGCGGTGCAGCAGATCGACGAACTTCATCAGCACGCGGGCGCGGCGCTGCGGGTTCACCGCGGCCCAGGCCGGCTGCGCCTGCTTGGCGTTGGCGACGGCGGCATCGAGTTCCTCGGCGCTGGCCAGCGGCACCAGCTTCTCGGCCTCGCCGGTCGCCGGATTGAATACCTCGGCGGTGCGCCCGCTCGTCCCCTTGACGTGCCGGCCACCGATGAAGTGCGTGAGTTCCTTCATCTTGCGCGTCCTCCCAAACTTCCTTGCGCCGGGCACCTGGGCGTCCGGCCACTCTTCTGAGTGCTTTGCCTATTACATTCTTCCATGCACCAAAACCGCCATTTTGTCATTTTCATTTTGCATTTTTGCAAAGACGCGGCGAGCATGGCTGCAAGAACGCAAGCTTATCAGATAACTTCATCATGCGCTGGGACGATTTAAAGTTCTTCCTCGCCGTGGCGCGCACCGGGCAGCTGACCACCGCGGCCAAGAGCCTGAAGGTCGACAACGCCACCGTGGCCCGCCGCATCCAGGCCTTGGAAACGGCGCTCGACGCGCGCCTCTTCGACCGCAATCCCAAGGGCTACAGCCTGACCGAGGTGGGCCAGCGCCTGCTGCCCTCGGCCGAGGCCATGGAGACTACGACCCTGCAGGCGCAGGCCCAGCTGCAGGGCCGCGACGAGACCCTGGAGGGGGTGGTGCGGCTCGGCGCGCCCGACGGCTTCGGCAGCTGTTTCCTGGCGCCGCGCATCCACAAGCTGGCGCAGCGCCATCGCAAGCTGGAGCTCCAACTGGTCGCCATGCCGCGGGTGTTCAGCCTGTCCAAGCGCGAGGCCGACCTCACCGTGGCCGTCACCCGGCCGACGTCCGGGCGCCTCCTGGCCTCCAAGCTCACCGACTATCACCTGAGGCTCTACGCCGCGCCGGATTATCTGAAGGAAAACCCGCCGATCCGCGACCTCGACGACTTGAGCGCCCAGGTCATGATCGGCTACATCCCGGATCTCATCTTCGATCCCAAGCTCGACTACATGCCGATCCTCGGCCGCAAGGTGGTGCCGCAGATTTCCAGCAGCAACCTGATCGCCCAATTGAACGCCACCCTGGCCGGCGCCGGCGTGTGCATCCTGCCGGACTTCATGGCTGGCGAGCACAGCGGCCTGCAGCCGGTGCTGGGCAAGGCTTTCTCGCTGACCCGCACCTTCTGGATCGTCGTCCACGAAGACACCGCCGCCTTGCGTCGCATCCGCGAGACCATCGACTTCGTGAAGGAAGAAGTGCGCGCCAACAAGGACATCTTCTGAGGCCATGACCTCCAGACAGCCATGACGGCGGCGACGCTGGTCCGCCACAACTTCTTTGTCGACGTCGAGGCGGAGGGTCGCGGACTGCGCCTCGCCGCAAGACGCATCGGCGTGATCGGGGGCAGCGCGCCGACACTGGTATTCCTGCACGAGGCGCTGGGCTCGATCGGCCAGTGGAAGGGCTTGCCGGAGGAACTGGCGGCACGCTGCGGCCTGCCGACGCTGGTCTACGAGCGTCAGGGCCACGGCCGCTCCGCGCCGCTTGTCCTGCCGCGCCCCGGCGACTATCTGCGCCGCGAAGCCGAGTTGGTGTTGCCGGCAGTGCTGGCGGCCTGCGGCATCGACAGGCCGGTCCTCTTCGGCCACAGCGACGGCGCCTCCATCGCCCTGAACTACGCCGCCGCCTTTCCCACGCGCGCGGCCGCCTGCATCGCGCTGGCGCCCCACGTCATGGTGGAAGAGATGACCCTGGCCGGCATCCGCGCCGCCGACGCGGACCCCGGCGCCGGCGAGATCCGCCGCCGCCTCGCCCGCTACCACGGCGAGCGGACCACGGACCTCTGGCGTGCATGGACGGAGACCTGGCTGCGGCCCGGTTTCGCGGGCTGCGAGCTGCGCGCCGAGCTGCCGCGCATCGCCTGCCCCGCCCTGGTGATCCAGGGCGAGGCCGACGTCTACGGCAGCGCCCAACAGGTGAGCCTCATCGCCGATAAAGCCACCGGGCCGGTCGAGACCCTGCTGCTGCCCGGCTGCGGGCACCAGCCCCACCTGGAGCGGCGCGAAGCGGTCGCGGCGGCCGTGGCCGGCTTCCTCGCCCGCCGGCTCGGAACGACTGCGCCCACCCAACCATTGGCGCGATAGGTAGAAGGGCTGGGATTCAACCGCTTTCCCAGGGGGCAAATGCCAATGGACAACTGGGCGGTGAAGAGTATTTTATCGGCCATATTCCCAACAGTGAGCTCCCGCGAAGCGGTCGCAACCGGTCGCGGGGCGCGCCGATGCACCGACCCAGCGACTGCGCTCCGCCGCAGTGCCGGGCGTCAGGGTGTCCGGCGCGGCCCAACGCAACCGAAGGAGAGATGCTCATGCCATCCAAAGTCACGCTGGATACCCTGAAAACCCGCCGCGACCTCGCGGTCGGCGGCAAAACCTACAGCTACTACAGCCTGGAGGCCGCCGCGGCGGAGATCGGCGACGTCTCGCGCCTGCCCTATTCCATGAAGGTGTTGCTGGAGAACCTGCTGCGCTTCGAGGACGGCAGCAGCGTGACGGTGGACGACATCCGCGCCATCGGCCACTGGCTGAAGGACAAGCGCTCCGACCGCGAGATCGCCTATCGCCCGGCGCGCGTGCTGCTGCAGGACTTCACCGGCGTGCCCGCCGTGGTCGACTTGGCCGCCATGCGCGCGGCGCTGGAGAAACTGGGCGGCGATCCGACGAAGATCAATCCGCTGTCGCCGGTCGACCTGGTTATCGACCACTCGGTGATGGTCGACAACTACGCCACCAAGGACGCCTTCAAGAAGAACGTGGAAATGGAGTTCGAGCGCAACGGCGAGCGCTACGCCTTCCTGCGCTGGGGCCAGAGCGCCTTCGACAACTTCCGCGTCGTACCGCCCGGCACCGGCATCTGCCATCAGGTGAATCTGGAATACCTCTCCCAGGTGGTCTGGACCAAGGACGAGGACGGCACGACCGTCGCCTATCCCGACACCCTGGTCGGCACCGACAGCCACACCACCATGGTCAACGGCCTCTCCGTGCTCGGCTGGGGCGTCGGCGGCATCGAGGCGGAGGCCGCCATGCTCGGCCAGCCGGTCTCCATGGTCATCCCCGAGGTCATCGGCTTCAAGCTGACCGGTCGCATGAAGGAAGGCACCACCGCCACCGACCTGGTGCTGACGGTGGTGCAGATGCTGCGCGCCAAAGGCGTTGTGGGCAAGTTCGTCGAGTTCTACGGCGACGGCCTCGACCACCTGACTCTGGCCGATCAGGCGACCATCGGCAACATGGCGCCGGAATACGGCGCTACCTGCGGCATCTTCCCGATCGACGAGGAGACCATCCGCTACCTGACCTTCACCAGCCGGGATCCCGAGCGCGTCGCCTTGGTGGAGGCCTACGCCAAGGCACAGGGCATGTGGCGCGATTCCAACACGCCGGACCCGGTGTTCACCGACTCGCTGGAGCTCGACCTCGCCAGCGTGGAGCCCTGCCTGGCCGGCCCGAAGCGCCCGCAGGACCGCGTGGTGCTCTCCGGCATCGCCGCCTCGGCGGACCAGGCGCTGAGCGACATGGGCAGCGGCAGCGCGACGCCGGTCGCCGGCAGCGACTACAGCATCGACCCGGCCGACGTGGTGATCGCCGCGATCACCTCCTGCACCAACACCTCCAATCCCTCGGTGCTGGTCGCCGCCGGCCTGCTGGCCAAGAAGGCCAACGAGAAGGGCCTCACCCGCAAACCCTGGGTGAAGACCTCGCTGGCACCGGGCAGCCAGGTGGTCACGGACTACCTGGTGGCCGCCGGGCTGCAGGAGCACCTCGACGCCCTCGGCTTCGAGCTGGTCGGCTACGGCTGCACCACCTGCATCGGCAACTCCGGTCCGCTCGACCCGCCGATCCAAGAGGCCGTCGAGGCGGGTAACATTTCGGTCGCCGCGGTGCTGTCTGGCAACCGCAATTTCGAGGGCCGCGTGCACCCGATGGTGAAGCTGAACTACCTGGCGTCACCGCCCTTGGTGGTCGCCTATGCCATCGCCGGTTCGCTGAAGGTCGACCTCTACAAGGACCCGCTGGGCATCGGCAGCGACGGCAAGCCCGTCTACCTGAAGGACGTCTGGCCGAGCAACCAGGAGATCGCGCAGGTCATCCGCGACGTGCTGACCCCGGCGATGTTCCAGGCGCGCTATTCCAACGTCTTCGAGGGCCCGGCGGAGTGGCGCGAAATCGATGCCGGCTCCGGCATGACCTACGTGTGGAACCCCTCCTCCACCTACGTGCAGTATCCGCCCTTCTTTACCGAGATGCAGGCCGAGCCGGAGGCGATCGGCGACGTCGTCGGCGCGCGGACCCTGGCGATGCTGGGCGATTCCATCACCACCGACCATATCTCGCCGGCCGGCTCCATCAAGAAGGAGAGCCCGGCGGGCGACTACCTGCTCGAACACCAGGTGCGTCCGCTGGACTTCAACTCCTACGGCTCGCGCCGCGGCAACCACGAAGTGATGATGCGCGGCACCTTCGCCAACATCCGCATCAAGAACGAGGTGGTGCCGGGCACCGAGGGGGGCTTCACCAGGCACCTGCCCGACGGCAAGGTCATGCCGATCTATGACGCTGCGATGCAGTATGCCGCCGAAGGCGTGCCGCTGGTGGTGATCGGCGGCAAGGAGTACGGCTCCGGCTCCTCGCGCGACTGGGCCGCCAAGGGCACCCGCCTGCTCGGCGTGAAGGCGGTGATCGTCGAGAGCTACGAGCGCATCCACCGCTCCAATCTGGTCGGGATGGGCGTGCTGCCCCTGCAGTTCATGGAGGGCACCTCGCGCCATAGCTTGAAGCTGACCGGCGAGGAGATCTTCGACATCACCGGCGTGGTCGGCGGCATCAGGCCGCGCATGCAGCTGACGCTGACCATCCACCGCCCGGACGGCAAGACCGAAGAGGTGCCGCTGCTCTGCCGCATCGATACCGCCGACGAGGTGGAGTACTACCGCAACGGCGGCATCCTGCACTTCGTGCTGCGCAACCTGATGAAGGCGGCCTGACCGCTGCCGTCATTGCGATCAGGAGGGGCTCCTGTTTGCCGCAGGGGCCCCGACCCTTTACCGGGAGAGGCGCCTTCCTTTAGCAACAGAACCGTCACGTGATACAATATCTTGAGGGTGTCAGTCGCTTTCCGCTAGGATCGCCGCTCCCTCTTCCGGGCGGTGCCGCTTTCCCCTTCAGGGCCGGCCGCCCATGGCGAAGCCCAAGATGTCCCTGCTGACGGTTACCCACACTACGGTCTATCGCTACAGGAAGCCGGTCCGCTTCGGCGACCATCGCCTGATGTTCCGGCCACGCGACAGTCACGACCTACGGCTCCTCGACGCCTCGCTGACCATCTCCCCGCGGGCCGAGGTGCGCTGGCTGCACGACGTCTTCTCCAACTCCATTGCCATGGCCAGCTTCCATGATGCCGCGGAGGAACTGCGCCTCAAAAGCCGCATCATGCTCGACCACTTCGGGCTCGACGACCCCGAGTTCGCCATCGAGCCCTACGCGCAGACCTATCCCTTCAGTTATTCGGCCGACGAGATCCCGGACCTGGGCCGCTCGGCGGAGCGCGATGACCCGGACCCCGAGCGCAAGGTCGACGCCTGGGTGAAGGGCTTCCTCGACGGCGGCGGCCAGGTGCGCACCCAGGACCTTCTGGTGAACATCACCCGCGCGATCCACGAGCAGTTCGCCTACAACAGGCGCTACGCCCTGGGCACGCAGACGCCGGTGCAGACTCTGGAACTCGCCGGCGGCACCTGCCGCGATCTCGCCGCCTTCATGATGGGCGCCGTGCGGGCGCTCGGCCTCGCCGCGCGTTTCGTCTCCGGCTATCTCTACGACCCGGCCACGGATACCACACTGACCGGTCGCGCCAACGTCGTCATGGGCGAGGATGTGCGCGGCGCCGGCGACACCCATGCCTGGGTGCAGGTCTACCTGCCCGGCGCCGGCTGGGTGGAGTTCGATCCCACCAACGGCCAGGTCGGCGGCGCCAACCTGATTCGCGTCGCCGTGGTGCGCGAGCCCTTCCAGGCCGTGCCGCTGCAGGGCACCTATTTCGGCGACGCCGACGACTTCCTGGGGATGGAGGTCGAGGTGCACGTGACCGGCGGCTGAACCGCCCGGCGGGCGTTCACTGGCGTGTTACCGCGGCGTCACCCGAACGTGACTGGCGCGTGAAGCGGCAGGCCCGTAGTTTTACGCCTGATGAGCCTGAAGACTTCCACACTCGGCGCGTTGGGCGCCCTCGCCCTGGTCGCGGGGCTGGGCTTCTGGACCGCCCAATCGACACCTGAAAGCCTGGCCGCCAGCGCCGGGAGGGACGAAAACCCCGCCCCGCTGCAGCTCGCCGCCGGACCCGGCGAGGGCCGCCCGGTGGTTGTCGAACTGTTCACCTCGCAGGGCTGCAGCTCCTGTCCGCCGGCCGATGCGCTGCTGGACGAGCTGGCCCATCGGCCCGGCGTGCTGGCGCTGTCGTTCCACGTCGACTACTGGGACTACATCGGCTGGAAGGATCCTTTCGCGTCCGCCCAATACACCGAGCGCCAGCGCGACTACGCCGCCAAGCTCGGCCTGCGCTACGTCTACACGCCGCAGATGGTGGTGGACGGCCGCTACGACGCGGTCGGCAGCAACCGCCGGGAGGTCACCCGTGCCATCCAGCAGTCGGCCGAAACCCCCTCGCTGATGGAAGTGACGCTTGACGCCACGGATGGCGGCCGGGCGTTGCTGTCGGCGGGCGAGGCGCCGTCCGGCGGCGCCACGGTCTGGCTGGTCACCTTCGACGACGGCCATGACACGCCGGTGGCGCGCGGCGAGAACCGCGGTCGCGACCTGCACAACAGCAACGTGGTGCGGGAGATGCGCGCGCTGGGGACCTGGACCGGCGAGGCGAAAGTCTTTCCGCTCGACCTCCAGGCGGCGCGCGCCGAAGGCCGCGGCGGCTGTGCCATCATCGTGCAGCAGGGACGCGGCGGCCCGGTGCTGGGCGCCGCCGTCTTCGATCTCGACGGCCCGCCGGGCTGACCGCCCTTAGAGCCTTTCCTGACCAGATTGAATCAATTCTGTTTTCGCGCGGCGGTCGCTCCGGCAGGAGAAGGGCACAGCGCGATGCGGCGCATCGGGCAAGGCCTTCGACGCCCTGGGCGCCCGCCGCGCGAAAACCCGAAGGGACGGGCGGGTTTGCGCCAAGGCCTGCGGGCTTCGCCTTGGCCGTAGCGCCGCTATGGCCGGCGGCCAACCCCTTGACCTTGACCCAAACCCGCTCCGTCAGAATGGTTCAATCTGGTCAGAAAAGGCTCTAGCTTCCCGCCAGCAGACCCCTTTCGACCAGCCCCGAAAGCCGCCGCGAGAAGGCCGTGGGATCGGGCAGCGGCTCGCCCTCAATGATGCGGGCCTGGTCGAGCAGCAGCCAGGCGGCGTCCTCCACCACGGCGCCGGCGCCGTCCTTGCCGACCTGTGCGGCCAGCGCCTTCACCAGGGCGTGGTCGGGATTGACCTCCAGGATGCGCTGGCTCGTGTGATCGAGCTGGCGCTGCTGCTTCAAGAGGCGCTCCAGGTGCATGTCGAGGTCGCCCTCGTCCGCGACCAGGCAGACCGGACTGGAGGTGAGGCGCGCCGAGACGCGGACGTCCTTCACCTGGTCCTTCAAGGTCAGCTTCACGAAGGCGATGAGGCTGTCGAGCCCGGGCGTCTCGTCCGCCTTGTTCTCCGCGCCGTCTTCGGACTTTGTGTCCTTGTCGCCGATCTCGTCGAGATCGACGCCGCCGCGGGTCACCGACCTGAAGGGCGTGCCCTGGTAGTCCGGCACGGCCGAAAGCCAGAAGTCGTCGACCGGATCGCTCAGGAGCAGCACCTCGACGCCCTTGGCGGCGAAGCCTTCGATCTGCGGGCTTCTGGCCAGCGTGCGCGGATCGTCGCCGCTGATCGTGTAGATCGCCTGCTGGCCCGGCTGCATGGCGGCGCGGTAGTCGGCGAGGCTGACCAGACCCTCGCGCGTGGTCGAGCGGAAGCGCGCCAGCTCGAGCAAGGTCTCGCGCTGCCGGCCGTCCTCGTAGAGGCCCTCCTTCAGCACCGGGCCGAAGGTCTCCCAGAACCGGGCGTACTCCTCCGGCGCATCGGCGGCCTTCTGTTTCAGCTCGCCGAGCACCTTCTTGCATAGAGCCGAGCGGATCTTGGCAAGGCGCGGATTGTTCTGCAGCAGCTCGCGGCTGACGTTCAGCGGCAGGTCCTCGGTATCGACGATGCCGCGCAGGAAGCGCAGATAGGGCGGCAGCAGCTCGGCACAGTCCTCGGTGATGAAGACGCGCTTCACGTAGAGTCGCACGCCGGGCTTGCGATCGGGATGGAAGAGATCGAAAGGCTTCTGCGACGGCACGAAGAGCAGACAGGTGTACTCCATCACCCCTTCGGCCTTGAAGTGCAGGCGCAGCCAGGGATCGTCGAAGGCGTGTCCGACGTGGTGGTAGAACTCCTTGTACTGCTCCTCGGTGATTTCGCTCTTGGGCCGGGTCCATAGCGCCGAGGCGGCATTCAGGGTCTCGTCCGGCTCGTCCTCCTTGCGCGACTCCAGCACCACCGGCACGGCGATGTGATCGGAGTAGGTGGCGACGATCCGGCGCAGGCGCAGAGGGTCGAGATATTCCTCTTCGCCATCGCGCAGGTGCAGCACGATGCGGGTGCCGCGCACCGGCGCCTCTGCATCCTCGGCGATGGTGAAGGCGCCGCGGCCGTCGGACGACCAGAGCCAGCCCTCGGCCTCGCCGGCGCGGCGCGTAGCGACCTCGACCCGCGCGGCGACCATGAAGGCGGAGTAGAAGCCGACGCCGAACTGGCCGATGAGGTTGGCACCCTCCTGCTTGTTCTCCAGCTGCTGCACGAAGGCGGCGGTGCCTGAGCGCGCGATGGTGCCGAGGTTGTCGATCAGCTCCTGCCGGTTCATGCCGATGCCGTTGTCGACGATGGTGAGGGTCTTGGCAGCCGGATCGGTCTTCAGACGGATGCGAAAGGCGCTGTCGTCGCCGAGCAGATCCGACTGGGTCAGCGCCGCGTGGCGCAGCCGGTCGCAGGCGTCTGCGGCATTGGAGATCAGCTCCCGCAGGAAGATCTCCTTCTCCGAATAAAGCGAGTGGGCAACGATATCCAGCAGCCGGCTGACCTCGGCCTGGAAATTCATCTGTTCTTCCGCCATAGCCTTTTCATCCGTCTCTTGCGGGCCCGTGTCCGGTTGCTTGCTCATCGAGCGTTTGGCGGCCGCTCGGGACCCCCGGGAAAAGCTTTCCCAACGCAGCCGCGTGACATATGTGTGCATTCCATGTTCACTGCAAGCCTTCTCGGCTGGCGGCGCCTTCGTCGGCGCGGCCGAGAAAGAGGGCAGCCGCCATGGCACGAGACGATCGGACCCAGAACCAAGACGACCCGCGCGACGCCGAGCGGCGGGAACTGCTGCGCCAGATCGCAGCGGAGGTCGCCGAGACCGCCCACTGGCTTGGCAAGGACAGGCTGGCGCCCGAGGTGATGGCGGCCATGGGCCGGGTGCCGCGCCACGCCTTCGTCCCGCGCATGGAAGAGGCCCTCGCCTACCGCAACCGGCCGTTGCCCATCGGCCATGGCCAGACCATTTCGCAACCCTTCGTGGTGGCCTTGATGACCGAGCTCGCGGCCGTGGGCTCCGGCAGCCGGGTGCTCGAAATCGGCACCGGCTCGGGCTACCAGGCGGCCGTGCTGGCGGAGACCGGGGCCGAGGTATGGTCCATCGAGGCGCTGCCCGAGCTGGCCGGAGAGGCGGCCCGGCGCCTGAAGGAGCAAGGCTACGACAAGGTGCACTGCCGCCAGGGCGACGGCGCTAGGGGCTGGCCGGAGGTCGCCCCCTTCGACGCCATCCTGGTGACCGCGGCGGCCGCGGCCATCCCGCCGGCCCTCATCGACCAGCTGAAGCCCGGCGGGCGCCTCATCATCCCGCTCGGCCTGCCCGACGGCGCGATCCGCTTTTCCGCCCGCCAGGACCTCCTGCGTATCGAGAAGGCCGCGGACGGCACTCTGAAGAAGCAGATCGTCCTGCCGGTCGCCTTCGTGCCGCTGATCGCGCCGCGGCAGGACGAGGACTAAGCTCCCACAAAAAGCGTCACGAAATCGTCTCGCCCGGCCGCAAGGGAAGCCTTGCAATGGGGCGGCAAAGTCCCGATTCTTTAAGTGATATGTCGCTTTTCGCGCAAAGCCGGGTGACGGCCGTCCTCGGCCCGACCAATACAGGCAAGACCTACCTGGCCATCGACCGCATGCTCGGGCACTCGAGCGGCATGATCGGCTTTCCGCTGCGCCTGCTGGCGCGTGAGAACTACGACCGCATGGTCAAGGTCAAGGGCGCTGGCCAGGTGGCGCTGGTCACCGGCGAGGAAAAAATTCTTCCGGCCGGCGCGCGCTACTTCTGCTGCACGGTCGAGTCCATGCCGGTCGACCGCCCGGTCTCCTTCCTTGCCGTTGACGAGATCCAGCTCTGCGCCGACCCGGAGCGGGGCCACGTCTTCACCGATCGCCTGCTGCATGCCCGCGGCCTCGCGGAGACCATGTTCCTCGGCGCCGAGACCATCCGCCCGGTGCTGCAGAAGCTGGTGCCGAAGGCCGAGTTCGTCACCAGGCCGCGCTTCTCCACCCTCACCTACACCGGCCCGCAGAAGCTGACTCGCCTGCCGCCGCGTTCCGCCGTGGTCGCCTTCTCCGCCGCCGAGGTCTATGCCACCGCCGAGCTGATCCGCCGCCAGCGCGGCGGTACCGCGGTGGTGCTGGGCGCTCTCAGCCCGCGCACCCGCAACGCCCAGGTCGGCCTCTTCGAGGCCGGCGAGGTCGACTACCTCGTCGCCACCGACGCCATCGGCATGGGCCTCAACCTCGACCTCGACCATGTCGCCTTCGCCAAGCTGCGCAAGTTCGACGGCCGCGGCCGGCGCCAGTTGAGGGCGCCGGAGATCGGCCAGATCGCCGGGCGCGCCGGGCGCCACATGAGCGACGGCACCTTCGGCACCACCGGCGAGGTCGGCCCCTTGAGCCAGGAGTTGGTCGATGCGGTGGAGAACCATCGCTTCGATCCCGTCACCTTCGTGCACTGGCGCAACGTCGATCTGGACTTCCGCAACCCAGCGCTGCTGCTGAAGAGTCTGGACGCGCGCCCGCCGCGATCGGAGCTGCTGCTGGTGCGCAATGCCGAAGACCAGTTGGCGCTGGCCAGCCTGGCGCGCGACCCGGAGATCGCCCAGCTGGCCACATCGGCCGATTCGGTGGCCCTGCTGTGGGAGGTCTGCCAGGTGCCGGACTTCCGCAAGATCCTCTCCGACCACCACGCCCAGCTGCTGTCGCAACTCTACCTGCGCCTGATGCGCAACGGCCTGCAATTGCCGGAAGACTGGGTCGGCGGCCAGCTCGCGCGCCTCGATCGCATCGACGGCGATATCGACCACCTGATCCAACGCATCGCGCACATCCGCACCTGGACCTACATCACCCACCGCGGCGACTGGCTGGCGGACAATGCCCATTGGCAGGGCCGCGCCCGCGCCATCGAAGACGCGCTCTCCGACGCCCTGCACGAGCGCCTGACCCAGCGCTTCGTCGACCGCCGCACGGCAGTGCTGGTGCGCCGCCTGCGCGGCGAGGGCGCGCTGATCGGCGCAGTCCGCAAGAACGGCGAGGTGCTGGTCGAGGGCGAGTTCGTCGGCCGCCTCCACGGCCTCGAGTTCCGCCCCGACGAGGAGGTCAGCGGCACGGACGTGCGCCAACTGCTGACCGCGGCCCGGCGTGCGCTGACCGACGAGATGCCGCGCCGCGTGAAGCGCCTGGAGCAGGACAACGACGGCGCGTTCACCCTGGTGGAGGATCGCATCGCCTGGCGCGGCACCCCCTTCGCGCGGTTGGCCGCCGGCGACACCGTGCTGACGCCGCGCATCGAGGTGCTGCACAGCGACTTCCTCGACGGCCCGGCGCGCGAACGCCTGCGCAAGCGTGCCGCCGCCTGGCTCACCCGCCACATCCGCGCGCAGTTGAAGCCGCTCATCAAGGCACAGGAGGCCGAGTTGTCGCCGCCGGGCCGCGGGCTGCTGTTCCAGCTGGTCGAGGCGCTGGGCACGCTGCCGCGGCGCCCCCTGTCGGCGCAGATGAAGGCGCTCACCAAGGCCGACCGCAAGACTCTGGCCGAGCTCGGCCTGCGCCTCGGCGCCGCCAGCCTCTTCATGCCGAAGCTGCAGCACCCGCGCATGCTGGAGCTGCGCGCGAGGCTGTGGGCGGTGCGCCACGGCTGCTCGGTGCCGGCACTACCGGAGGCGGGCGCCAAGACATTCGATCTGCCCACCGGCGAGCCGGCGACGCTGGATGACTTCTGTCACGCCATCGGCTATCGCCGCATCACGCGCCAGGACCGCTCCGCCTTCGCCGTGCGCGCCGACGTGCTGGAGCGGCTGGCCCGCGAAGTCTACAAGCTGGCCACAGTGAAGCCGGCCGCTGAAGTGACTGGCGACAATCCGGACGCCGCCAAGCGCGAAGCGCCGCAAGCGGGCGCCGACACCAACACCCCCGCGCTCTGCGCTCTGGCCGATTGCGGCGAGTCCGACCTGGAGGCGCTGCTCTTCGTGCTCGGCTACCGCCGACACAGCACCGCCGAAGGGCAGGCGCACTTCCGGCGCAAGGAGCCCCGCAGACAGACGCCGGCCCGGAAAAAGACGCCTCAGAAAGCCCAGGCGGACGGCCTCGAGGCGCCGGCTCAGCAGGCCGGCAGGAAGCAGAGGCCGCGCGGGAAGCGGACGGCACTCGACCTGGCGCCGGCCGCGCGCCAGGCAGAAGCGCGCCGGCGCGAGGAAAAGCGCATGGCGGATTCGCCCTTCGCCATCCTGCGACAGCTCTCCCTCGGCGGCGAATGAACGAAGCCGGCGGTCAGCAGGAGGGTCTGGGCCCACCCATCCCGACGGGCCTGCGTGCCGACAAGTGGCTGTGGCACGCGCGCTTCTTCAAGAGCCGCAGCCTCGCCACCCAGCTCTGTCAGGCCGGCAAGCTGCGCCTCTCCGGCCTCGGTGTGGTCAAGCCGCACCACAAGGTGAAGCCCGGCGACGTGCTGACCTTTCCTCAGGCGCGCCACATCCGCGTCGTGAAGGTGTTGGCACTGGGCGCCCGCCGCGGGCCGGCCAGCGAGGCGCAGGCGCTCTACGAAGACCTGAAGCCGCAGACCCCCGAGAGTCGCCTGCCCGCCGGCACGCCCGATGCCCTCGCCGCCGCGCGCCGCGACCCCGGCGCCGGCCGCCCGACCAAGCGCGACCGCCGCGCCCTCGACCGCCTGCGCGACCCGGAGTGAGCCGTCCGCCGTCACGAGAGCCGCTACCAAAGAGTTCCGGGCGGCCCTAATATGCCGCCATGTTCGACAGCGTCGCCCTTGCCGCCATCGCCGGCACCTTCCTGCTCGCCGGCGCGGCGAAGGGGGTCGTCGGCTTCGGCCTGCCGACCGTCAGCCTCGCGCTGCTTACCGTCGCCTTCGGCCTGCCGCAGGCCATGGCACTGATGCTGGTGCCGGCCTTCGTCACCAATGTGTGGCAAGCGCTGGCGGGCGGGCGGCCGCTGGCCCTGTTCGGGCGCGTCTGGCCCTTCCTGCTGATGGCCGGCGTCACGGTGTGGCTCGGCGCGCTCGCCCTTACCCGCGTCGACGTGCAGCTGCTCTCGGCCCTGCTCGGCCTGCTGCTGGTGGCCTATTCCGTGGTGAGCCTCGCCGGGCTGAAGCTGTCCCTGACCGCACGGCAGGAAGCCTGGGCCGGCCCGCTGCTCGGCTCCATGAACGGCGTGCTGACCGGCATGACCGGCTCCTATGTGGTGCCGGGCGTCATGTTCCTGCAGGCCATTGGCCTGCCGCGCGACCAACTGGTGCAGGCGATGGGCATGCTGTTCCTCGTCTCGACCCTGGCGCTCGGCCTGGCGCTCGGCGGCAACGACTTCCTGAGCCTCGAACTCGGCCTTGCCTCCACCGCCGCGCTGGTCCCCGCGCTTGCCGGCATGGCGCTCGGCCAGCGCCTGCGCCGGCAGTTGCCGGAAGCGCGCTTCCACCAGGTGTTCTTCGTCGCGCTGCTGCTGCTCGGCGGCTACATCGTCGCCGGCGCAGTGGGAGAGCTCGCAGCCTAGAGCTTGTCGCGCAGCGCGTAGTAGAGCATGCCGGCCACCAGGCTTGGCCAGCGCAGCAGCGTGCCGCCGGGAAAGCGCGGCGTCGGGATCTGCGCCAGGATGTCGAAGCGCTCTGCCTGGCCCGCCACCGCCTCGGCGATCAGCTTGCCGGCCAGCGTGGTGAGCGCCACCCCCTGGCCGGAGAAGCCCTGGGCATAGAAGACGTCGCCGTCGAGACGCCCGAAGGCCGGCAGGCGGTTCATGGTGATCGCCACCTTGCCGCCCCAGGCATAGTCGATGGCGACGTCGGCAAGCTGCGGGAAGACCTTCAGCATGCAGCGGCGCACGATGCCCGCGATGTCGCGGGGATAGCGCATGCGGTAGCTCTCGCCGCCGCCGAAGAGAAGGCGCCCGTCGGCGGAGAGCCGGTAGTAGTCGATCACGTGCTTGCTGTCGGCCACCGCGGCGTCATTGGCGATGAGGCTATGCGCGCGCGCGGCCCCCAGCGGTTCGGTGGCGATGATGAAGTTGTTGATCGGCATGATGGTGGAGGCGATGCGCGGCTCCAGCGCACCGAGGTGCGCGTTGCAGGCCAGCACCAGGTGGTCGGCACGCACGCTGCCCTCGGGCGTGCTGACGCCGGGCTTGCCGTCGCGGCGCACGATCGCCAGGGCCGGCGTCATCTCGTAAATTGCCGCACCCGCCTCGCGGGCCGCCCTGGCCAGGCCCAGCACGTAGTTCAAGGGATGCAGGTGGCCGCTGTCGGCGTCGAAGGAACCACCGTAATAGCGGTCGCTGGCAACCAGTCTGCGCAGCTCCTCGCGGCTTAGCGAGCGGATGTGCGGATAGCCGTAGATCTGCTGCAAAAAGTCGGCGTGTTCCTGCAGCGTCTTGGCGTGCCCCGGTTTGAAGCCGGCGCTGATGTGGCCGAGCTTCAGGTCGCAGTCGATGGCGTGCTCGACGATGCGCTGCTTCACCAGGTTCTTCGCTTCCTCGCCAAGGTCCCACAGCCGGCGCGCGTGCGCGGGCCCGACCAGCTGCGCCATGGTCTGGGGATCGAGGCGCTGGCCACCGGACAGCTGTCCTCCGTTGCGCCCAGAGGCGCCCCAGCCGATGCGCCGCGCCTCCAGCAGGATGACCGCGTAGCCCCGCTCGGCCAGGTGAAGCGCCGTGGCGACGCCGGTGTAGCCGCCGCCAACCACGCAGACGTCGCAGCGGTGCTCGCCCTGCAGCGCCGGCGCCGCGGTCAGCCCTTTGGCCGTCGCCAGGTAATAGGAGCGCGGATAGGGATCGCTGGTTTGCGAAGACTTCATGGGGCGGACCCGCCGCCGCGCTTCTCGAACCAGAGGGAGAGGTTGTTGGCGGGCATGGCCGCGATTCGCGGCGCGGCGAGGCCGGCCGCCGCCGCCAGCGCCGTCACGGCCTCCAGGTCCCGGATGCCCCAGGCGGGATTCTGGGCGCGCAGGCTGGCGTCGAAGGCCGCGTTGGACGCGGCCGTATGGCGGCCGTCGCGCTTGAAAGGCCCGTAGAGAAGCAGCCCGCCGCCGGCCTTGAGGTGGCGGGCGGCCCCGGCGAAGAGGCCTTCCGCCGCTGTCCAGGGGGCGATGTGGATCATGTTGCAGCAGATCATGGCCTCCACCGGCCCCGGCAGCGGCCAGGCGGGCGCGGTAACGTCGATGTCGAGCGGCGCCAGCAGGTTGGGGCCGCCCTCGCTGCGGCGGTAGGCCTCGATGCTGCGGCGGTGCCGCGGGTCGGGATCGCTCGGCTGCCAGGCCAGCCGCGGAAAGGCGGCGGCGAAATGCAGCGCATGCTCGCCGGTGCCGCTGGCCAGCTCCAGCACCGTCCCGCCGGCCGGCAGCCAGTCGGCCAGCACGGCTGCGATCGGAGCCTTGTTGCGCGCCGTCGCCGCTGCGCGCAAACGCCCGTCGGCGGGCGCGCCCCGGCCTTCCGTCGACGGGGCGAAACGGCTATGGCGAAACATCATCTCGGCGCCTCCTCCGCCGGCAAGCTATGCCGGCCGGACCAGCCCCCGCAAGCGCCAAAGACCGCAATTCGGCTAGGGTTGCGCGCCTTCGCAGGGGGTGATAACCAGTGCCGTGCTTGATCGACTGAAAGCTTTCCTGACCAGCCAAGGCGGCGCCAGCGACGCTGGTGCGCAAGGGATCGACAAGGTCCAGCTGGCCACGGTTGCCCTGCTGGTCGAGGCGGCGCAGATGGACGCCGAGTTCGGCGCCGAGGAGCGCGCCAAGATCGCCGACCTGGTCGAGGGGCGCTTCGGCCTCAGCGCAGAAGAGGGCCGCGCGCTGCTGCAGGCGGCCAGCGAGAAGATTGAACAGGCGGTCGAGGTTTTCGGCTTCACCCGCGAGATCAAGAACGCTTTCTCGCCGGAAGAACGCATCGAGATGATGGAAATGTTGTGGGAAGTCGCCTACGCCGACGGTGTGCTGCACGACCTTGAGGCCAGCCTGATGCGCCGGCTTGCCGGTCTGCTGCATGTCAGCGACCGCGACAGCGGCCTGGCGCGCAAGCGCGTCATCGCCCGGCTCGCCCCGGAGGCCTGACCCCAGCCGATTTTGCAAGGAAGCCGCAGCGCGGCCGCATGAGGAGAGAGAGAAGTCGATGACCTACGTCGTCACCGAAGCCTGCATCAAGTGCAAGTACATGGACTGTGTCGAGGTCTGCCCCGTGGATTGCTTCTACGAGGGCGACAACATGCTGGTGATTCATCCCGACGAGTGCATCGACTGCGGCGTCTGCGAGCCCGAGTGCCCGCCGGAGGCCATCGTGCCCGACACCGACCCGCAGGCGGAAGCCTGGCTGGAGCTCAATCGCGACTATTCCGACAACAAGTGGCCGAACATCACCCGCAAGGGCGAGGCGCCGGCCGACGCCGACGAGCATCGCAGCGAGGGCGGCAAGTACGAGAAGTACTTCTCCGAGAAGCCGGGCCAGGGCGACGGCTGACTTCGCCTGCGGACCAGCGCCAGCGGTGCGATCCGGGCCGACCAGCATGAGAATTCGTTCCTGTGGCCTTGCCTGTGGATAGCTCCGGCGGCGGCCGAGGCATTAACCACCGCGAGCCTTGGCGCGCCTGAGGCCAAGGGAAACAACGCCCTCTCGCACTTGCGGCAGTTGTTTTTCCGCAGATACTGTGATAATTTAGTTACAGGAAAATCTAACCAGCAGCAGCGCGCCGTCGGCATCCCGATGGCGCGGTTGTTTGTTTCGTGTATCGCCCCTGCCGCTGCCGAAGAGCCGCTGCAGGGGGGCGGTCTCCAACAAGCCCCGCTGGGATCGCGCCGCGCAGACCGTACGTCGGGCGGCGCGGCAGCTTTGTGACCAGGTATCGCGTTGTGCGACGGTCCGGAACAGGCGTTGAGAAACCTTCGGTCGGGAGTACGACCCGCACAAGGGAATTCTCGGCCGAACGATTTGCCGATTGGAGTGAGCGTAGCATGGCTAAGAGCGAATACGGTGAAGGTGATTACGTGGTCTATCCGACCCATGGTGTCGGCAGGGTTCTCGGCGTCGAGGCACAGGAAGTGGGGGAGATCACCCTGGATCTGATCGTCATCAAGTTCGAAAAGGACCGCATGACCCTGCGCGTACCGGTGGAAAAGGCGGCCAATTCAGGCCTGCGCAAGCTGTCCAGCCGCAAGATGATGGACACTGCGCTGACCACCCTGAAGGGCCGTAGCCGCGCCAAGCGGACGATGTGGAGCCGCCGGGCCCAGGAATACGAAGCCAAGATCAATTCCGGCGATCCGGTCTCGATCGCCGAGGTGGTGCGCGACCTCCACCGCAACGCCGATCAGCCGGACCAGTCCTACAGCGAGCGCCAGATGTATCAGGCCGCGCTGGACCGCCTCGCCCGCGAGCTGGCGGCGGTCGAGAAGATCGACGAGACCGCGGCCGCCCAGAAGCTGGAAAAGCTGCTCGCCGCCTGATCTCCAGCGGCGCCCGGCTGGCCGAACGGCCGGCCGGCACCGCCGGAAAGGCCGCGGCTTTCCCCCTGGCGGACGCAATTTCTCCCCCGACAAAGCCGGTCGAGTGTGAGACTCTGGGGTCCGCGACTCCACCGTTGAAGGAACCAACGCCGAGATCATGGGGGATCCGCAGAAGTTCACGATTCTGCGCGCCGCCCAGCGGGTCTGGGCGGTTTCTTCCATTCATGGCGACGTCGAAGCGCTGAACCGCCTGCACCGGGCGATGATCGCGCGCATCAGGCAGGGCGACCGCCTGGTCTACCTGGGCAACCTTATCGGGCGCGGCGCGGCGGTCACCGCCACCATCGACAACCTGCTGCGATTCCGCAGCCTGTTTCTGGCGCGGCCGGACGCCTTCGCCTGCGACGTGGTGCACCTGCGCGGCAGCCAGGAGGAGATGTGGCAGAAACTGCTGCAGCTGCAGTTTGCCACCGATCCCAAGGCCGTCCTGCAGTGGATGCTGGACCAGGGCGTCGCCGCCAGTCTGGAATCCTATGGCATCCTGCCTGCCGAGGGTCTGCGCGAGGCGGCTGCCGGCCCGCGCCAGCTGACCCGCTGGACCAGCGCCCTGCGCGAACGCATTCAGGCCCATGCCGGCCACTGGCAGCTGCTCGGCAGCCTGCGCCGTGCCGCCTATACCGGCCGCCAAAGCGGCATGGGCGGCAACGCCGGCCCTGGCAACCCGGGGTGGGGCCTGCTGTTCGTCAACGCCGGTCTCGACCCCGAGCGGCCGCTGGAAGCCCAGAAAGACAGCTTCTGGTGGGGCAACAGTGCCTTCGCTGCAATCGACCGGCCCTACGGCGGCTACCGTCGTGTGGTGCGTGGCTTCTGCCCGCGACACCCGGGATTCGAGTTGGGCGACTTCACCGCCACATTGGATGGCGGTTGCGGCTTCGGCGGGCCGCTGCTGGCGGCCTGCTTCGACGTCGAGGGCGACGTGGTCGACGAAATCGAAGTGCCGGCGTAGAGTCCTTTCCGACCAGATTGAATCATTTCTGCTTTTCGCAGCGGCGTTCTAACAGCGCCCTCTTATGCAACCTTGCCGTGCTTCGCGGTTCAACAAATCGCGAGGTGGCCAGGGATCCGTAGCCCCCCTTTGCGCGTATGCCTAGGGTGACAAGCGGGTATTCCCGATCTTTCCGTCCTGCGGGCGGGAGTCTTCCGGCCGGGGCGCTGAAGGGTGGAGGGTGCGAAGATGCCGCAGTTCGAAGACGCGCAGGCTCAGCGGGCCCAGGCCCGCTTCATCCGACAGACGATGGCCGAGCCGCTGCTGTCTCGCGATCGGGAGTACCTGCTGGCGCGCTCCTGGCGCGAGGACGGCGACGCGGACTCCCTGCAGGAGCTGATCCGCGCGTACACCCGCCTGGTGGTTTCCCTGGCCGCCAAGTTCCGCAACTACGGTCTGCCGATGAGCGACCTCATCCAGGAAGGCACCCTTGGGCTGCTGCAGGCGGCGAGCCGCTTCGAGCCGGAGCGCAACGTGCGCTTCTCCACCTACGCCTCCTGGTGGATCCGCTCCGCCATGCAGGACTTCATTCTGCGCAACTGGTCGATTGTGCGTACCGGCACCACTGCCGCTCACAAGACGCTGTTCTTCAACTTCCGCCGCCTGCGCGCGCGCATCGAGGAAGCCTCCGGCCGGTCCTTCGACGACGAAGGCCGCCGGGCGGTGGCCAAGGAGCTCTCGGTGCCGCTTAGCGACGTCAGTCACATGGAAGGGCGCCTGTCAGTGAGCGATCAGTCGCTGAACGCCCGGGTCAGCGACGACGGCGAGACGGAGTGGCAGGACCAGCTGACCGACGAGCGCCTCAGCCCCGAGGATCTGGTGATCTCCTTCCACGACAGCCTGACCCGCAACGAGTGGATCCAGCAGGCGCTGCTCGAACTGAGCCAGCGCGAGCAGACCATCATCCGCGCCCGGCGCCTCAGCGACGACAGCGCCACCCTGGAAGAGCTCGGCGAGGCCCTCGGCGTCAGCAAGGAGCGGGTGCGGCAGCTCGAACAGCGGGCCCTTCTGAAGTTGCGTGGCCTGCTGCTGGAACGTGTCACCGGCCCGACCGACCTGTTCTGCGAAATATAAGCCCCGGGGTCCCTGCGCGCTATCCGAGCAGCCGGAAGACGCCGATGGCGCCGATGTGGCCGCGCATCTGGTGCGTGCCGAGATCTTCGACCCGCCGGCTCGGCTGGAGCCCTGCGCGGGTCGCCGCCGACATCAGGATGACCACGGCGCCGGTTTCGCCGCCAGCACTGTCCGGCGCGGCCTCCTTGCCGAAAGCTTCCAGCCGGTTGGCCAGGTTCACCGTGTCGCCGATCAGCGTGTAGTTGACGCGCCCCGGCGCGCCGATGTTGCCGACGATGGCCGGGCCGGAGTGCAGGCCGATGCGTAGCCTGATCGGCGACTGCCCCTTGGCGGCGCGCGCGATGTTGTCGACCTCGAGCGCCGCGGCGATGGCGAGCGCGGCGCTGCAGGCGCGGTCGGCATGGTCGGGCTGGTCGTCCGGCGCACCCCAGAAGGCCATCACGGCGTCGCCCATATACTTGTCGAGCGTGCCGCCGCTCGACTCGATCTCCGCAGCCAGCAGGCCGAAATGGTGATTGAGAAAGTCGGCGGTGCCGTGCGGCGTGAGCTGCTGGCTGGCCGTCGTGAATCCGACGATGTCGGTGAACATCACCGTGACCTGGCGCTCCTCCGATTCGACGCCGTCCTCGCCGAGGCGGATGAGGCGCAGCACCAGGCTGCGCGGCACATAGGTCTCGAACCAGCGCAAGCCGGCGAGCATGGCGTTGAAGGCCTGGGCGGCACTGTCCAGTTCGCGGAAAACGCTGCCCTTGGCCGGCGGCACGCGGCGGAAGTCGAAGGTGCTGATGGCGCGCGCCGCGCCCGCCAGGTCGCGCAGCGGACGCGCGATGGAACGTCCCAGCATCACGGCAATGAACAGCGCCAGCACCAGGATGGCGAAGCCGATCCAGCCGGCCAGGGTGACGCGGTCGAGTTCCGTCGTCACGAGCTCGCTGTCGCTCACGTAGACGCCCATGTAGAGCTGCCGCGGCCCGTAGCCGCCGATCACCCGGTAGAGGTAGTAGACGGTCTCGCCGCCGATCTCGCGGCGATGCCCAAGCAGCGAGCCGCCGAAGTCCTCCAGCATCTGCAGCGGCTTTTTGTCGTCGTCCCAGATCGATGCCAACAGCGGGTCGGCGACCTCCGAAAGGCCGGGCAGCGGCTTGCCCTGGCCCAGCCCCAGGCTCCTCACATTGTCGATCAGCGAGGAATGCGCCAGCACACGGTCGCGCCCGTAGAGGATGAAGGCGTGCAGACCGGTCTGCAGTTCGAAATCGTCGACGTAGTTGGACAGCGCCTGCACCGAGACCACCGAAGAGATCACGGCAAGGCGGCGGCCGTCGCGCATGACCGGGGTAGAGACCGCCAGGTGCGGCTGGTTCAGGCTTTCCACCCAGAACACCCCACCCCATTCCGAGCTGGCGCCGGACGGCAGGTCCTCGACCAGCTGGCGCACCGCCGGATCGGGTTCCTGCGGATCGAAGATGCGCAGCACGCCGTACTTGCCACGGCCGACGCGCAGGGACCAGCCCTCCATCGAGAAATAGCCGATGCCGGTCACCTGCGGGGCGGCAGCGAGAGCGCCCAGCAGACCGTCGGCCAGGTTGTCGCGGACCTCGGCGGCGATCTCGTTACGGCCGATCATCTCCGCCAGAAACTCCGACTGACTGCGCGCGGCACCGAGGTGAATCGCGATCTGGTCGATCAGGCTGGCGACGGTGAAGTCGGCGCGGTCGCGCAGCAGCGTCACGGCGTTCTTCTGCGCCGTGCCGAGCACCACCCAGAGCACCGAGGCAACAGCAACCAGCACCAGGAGGCCGAAGCCGAAGGTCAGCACGGCAGCAATGGTCGGGCGCCAGCAGCGCCAGCGGCGGGAATTGGAGGCATAGCCTGGCGGCGCGGCGCCCGGCCCCGGCTCGCCGGTCATGCTGAGGTCGTCATCGGATTGCGGTCATCTCTACTCGGCGACGATCTTGACCCGCTGGCCGGGCTGCAGCGTCGTGACTTCGGTGAAGCCGTTGAGCACCAGGAAGCGCTTCAAGTTCTCCTCCGCAAAGGGCATGCGCGCCGCAATCTTGGCAGCACTGTCCCCGGCTTTCACCTCGTAAATGCGCACGCGCCGCGGCTTGAGCTCCGCCGCCTCGGCGTCCGACAGCTTGCGGAAGCTGTAGGTGGTCTCGCGGAACGGCACGTTCAACGCGGCAGTGCGCTCGGAAGCCGAGACGAAGATGAAGCGGTAGATGGCATTGGAATCATATCGGATGGCAAGCAGACGATAGTTCTTGCCGTTGCCGGAGGTGCCGGCGGTGGCCGCCGGCATGCCGTTGACCGTGATCGCCTCAACGCCGGAAAGCCGCACGTTCGCCGCCCAGACCTTGCTCAGATAGTCGGTCATCGCACCGCTGTAGGGCTTTGGCGCGCGGTCGAAGCGGATCGCCGCCTTGCCGTCGCCGTCGCGCGCAAGCACCGCCTGCGCTTGGTTGCGGAGGCGGAAGCCCGCGGGCACCTCGAAGGCGAACTTCAGCTTGGGATGAGCAAAGCTTCGGCCTCGGATGTAACCTTCGTCCGGCTTGTCGCCGTAGATCATGCCGTCGATCTTGTCGAAGTAGACATTCTGCGCCACCAGGGGATCGGCCACCGAAGTGGCGCCGGACTGCTCCAACGCACGCTCGATGCGATCGGCGGTGCGCGGATGGGTCTGCATGATGTCGAAGGCGTCGGCCTTCTCCGGCTGGCCGGCGAGTTCCGCCTCCAGCCGGCTGTGCGACTGAAGCTGCGAAAGGAAACCGGCCATGGCGGCGGTATCGTAGCCGGCCCGGGCAAGATAGCGGCCACCCAGCATGTCGGATTCGAACTCCTGCTCGCGCGAGTAGCTGCGCAGCAGCAGGCCGCCGAGCGCGCTGCCGGCCTGCGCCGCCTCACCGCCAAGCAGCACGCCGAGCCCGACGCCGGCGATGTTGGCGGCCACGGTCTGACCGTAGCGTTCGGCCGAATGGCGCGCCGTCACATGGCCGATCTCGTGGGCCAGCACGCCGGCCATCTCCGCCTCGTTCGTCGATAAGGCCAGCAGACCGCGGGTGATGTAGACGAAGCCGCCGGGTAACGCGAAGGCATTCACGACGGGCGTATCGAGCACGGTGAAGGTGAACTCCAGGTCCGGCCGTTCGGAGGTCTTGGCCAGGACGTTGCCGACGCTGGTGACGTAGGCGGCGAGTTCCGGGTCGTCATAGGCACCGCCGAACTCCGACAGCACTTTCGGATGCTCCTGGCGGCCGAGGTCGGCCTCGCCCTCCTCCGACAGGCCGCCGGTGAAGATGGTGCGCCCGGTGCCCGGCGCGGTAGCGCAGGCGGCGACCAACGGCAGGACGACGGCGACCGCAATGAGGCGGCGGCCGAGCTTCAGGATCGGCAGGGATCGGTGCAGCAGCGCAGTCATCGGCCTTCCAGCTCTTCGATCTGTTCGGGGTGGGTAACCTCGATCATCGGCCCGTTGCGCGACTTCAGCCAGCCGCGCACGCGCACAGTCTTGCCGGCATAGCCGTCGAGGTCGATCCCCTGTTCCTCGAACAGCTTTCGGGCGCGGCGATCGAGGGCGATGGTGAAATCCTCGCGCCAGTCCTCGGCAAAGTTCAGGTAAGTGGTGCCACCGCCCTGGCCAACCGCAAGGATGCGGCCTTCCACCACTTCGAAGCCGCCGAGCCAGCGCCCCGCCGCCTCAGCGGGCCTGACGGCGTAGAAGGAGTCGGCCCAGATGCCGCGCCGTGCAGCCCGCGCCGCGCGCTCGAGCCCCAGCATCTCGGCAACGGCCGTGCGGTTGTCGGCAAAGCTGTAGACCCGCGCCAGCCCGGCGTTCAGGAGTTCGCCCTGGATCCAGCGCCCCTGGGAATCGAAGAGGTGCGCGAGCACGCGCCCGTGGCGGTCGCTACGGCGGCCGCCGAAGCCAAGGTCGAGGTGCTGTCCGAGGGTCAGTCCCGCCAGAAAGCGTTTGGCCTCCTCCGCCAGCGGCCAGGACGCGAAGCCGGCCCGGCCGAGCGGCAGCTTGGGCGCCTGGATGCCGACCAGGCGGATCTCCCGCCCGTCGGCCAGGGTCAGGGTGTCGCCGTCGATCACCGTCGCCGCCACGGCACCGGCGGCGGGATCCAGCCCCAGCTCGACGGCCGGGCGCGACGGCACCGGCTCCGCCGCCACCGCGGAGAGCACCGGGAGCAGCAGACAAACGGCCAGGAAAAGCGGTCGCAGGAGGCTCATAGCCGCGACTCTAGCAGCGCAGCCATGCAGCCACTACGCCGGAAGAAGAGTTGGCACCGCCCGGCCCGCTGAGATATGACGTGGGGCTGGAGAAGTGGAGAAATCAATGGATCCAGCCCGTTCGATGCTTGCACAGGACCTGTTTCCGCCGATCGAGCCCTTCGCGCAGGGGCGGATCGACCTGGACGGCCGTCACACCATGTACTGGGAGGTTTCCGGCAATCCGGAGGGCCGCCCGGTGGTGTTCCTGCACGGTGGCCCGGGGGCGGGCGCCGGGCCCGACCATCGGCGCTTCTTCGACCCGCGCCACTACCGCATCGTGGTCTTCGACCAGCGCGGTGCCGGCCGCTCGACGCCGCTCGGTGCGCTCGACGACAATACCACCCAGCACCTCATCGCCGACATCGAGCGCCTGCGCGACGCGCTCGGCATCATGCGCTGGCACATTTTCGGCGGCTCCTGGGGCTCGACCCTGGCGCTGGCCTACGCCCAGGCCCATCCCGGGCGGGTCAGCGCCCTGGTGCTGCGCGGCATCTTCCTCGGCAGCCGGCGGGAGATAGACTGGTTCCTCTACGGCATGGGCAGACTCTATCCGGAGCATTGGCGCAACTTCGTGGCGGAGATCCCGGAGCATGAGCGCGGCGACCTCATGGCCGCCTACGAGAAGCGCCTGAACCACCCGGACCCCAAGGTGCACCTGCCGGCGGCGCGGGCCTGGAGCGTTTACGAAGGCAGCTGCTCGACCCTGCTGCCCTCGCCGCAGACCGTGGCCGCCTTTGGCGAAGAGCGCCACGCCCTCGGCCTGTCCCGCATCGAGGCGCACTTCTTCCAGCATGGCATCTTCCTGGAAGAAGGCGCGCTGCTGAGGGGGATCGCCCGCATCCGCAACATCCCGGCGACCATCGTGCAGGGCCGCTTCGACATCGTCTGCCCCATCGAGACCGCCGACGCCCTGCACCATGCCTGGCCGGAAGCCGACTACCTGGTGGTGCCCGACGCCGGCCACTCGGCCATGGAGCCCGGCATCCGCCGCGCCCTGGTCGCGGCGACGGAACGCTACAAGGGCCTGGAGTAGACCTCCTCAGAAGTCTGGCGAGGCGCTACTGCTGCGTGGTCTTCGAGTCCTGGCCGGTGTCCAGCGCGACCGCCGGTGACAGGGGTGCGTCCTCGATTTCCCGGCAGTTCTGGGCGGCACAGTTGGCAAGCTCGGCAAGGCGTCTCGAGAGCTGGTCGAGCAGCAGCGGCTCGGCGGTGGCGACGACGTTGTCGAGCTGCTGCGGATCGGCGCGCAGGTCGTAGAGCTCGCGCTCGCCATTGAAGTATTCGACATAGGTCCAGTCGGCGGTGCGCACGGCATGGAAGCTCGCCGGCCCCACGATCTCCATGGTCTCACGCTGGCGCCGCTCGATGGCAAAGCTGTGACGCCAGGGCCGCTTCGGGTCCTCCAGCAGCGGCAGGAACGAGCGGCCGTCGACGAAGCCGGGCGGCGTCACGCCGGCCATGGCCGCAAAGGTCGGCGCCAAGTCGTTGTTGAGCACGAAGGGGGAGAACCTGGCGCCGCGCGGGACGCCGGGGCCACGCATCACAAAAGGCACCCGAATGTCTTCCTCGTAGGCGGTCGTCTTGCCGACGAACTGCCGGTGCTCGCCCATATGCCAGCCGTTGTCGGAGGTATAGACGACATAGGTATTTTCGAGCTCGCCGGTCGCCTGCAGGACGGAGACCAGGGTCTCGACGAGATCGTCGACCGCCTGCAGCGTGCCCAGGCGCAGGCGGTAGACCTTGTCGATGGTTTCCAGCTGCCACGGCGCCAGCCGCGGCCGCTCGCGAATGAGCGAAGGCTTGTCGCTGACGTCGGCCTCGTCGAATGAGCCCAGCCGCGGATAGGTCAGGTCGGCAAAGAGGTGCTCATGCCGCGGTGCCGGGGTCTCCGGCGCGTGCGGCGCGAAGGGCGCGACAATGAAAAAGAAAGGCTCGGCGGCGGCGGCGGCGCGGCGGATCGCCGCGGCCGCATGGCCGGCGAGCACGTCCGTCGAATAGTCCTCGGCCTGGTCGCCATAGCTGACCGGCGTGCCGTTCTCGTTCATCACGTAGTCATAGTAGCCGTCTCTGGTGCCGTACCACTCGTCCCAGCCGGGCGGCACGTGGCCTTCCTCGGGCGCGTAGTCGTTCATGTACTTTCCGAACAACCCGGTGCGATAGCCGCCCGCCTGCAGCCAGGTTGCCACTGTCGACTCCTCATGGCCCAGCGCGCGGAACTTGCGCGCGCCGCCGGTCGGCAGGACGTTGCCCTGGATCCGATGATTGTGCGCGTACTCGCCGCGCAGCGTCGTCGCCCGGGACGGGCAACAGAAAGAGTAGGTGACGAAATAATTGTCGAAGGCGGCGCCCTGATCCTCGATCAGCGCTTTTGTCTTCGGCATGTAGGCGTGGCTCGCCACGTCTTCATCGTCGGAGAGAATGAGCAGTATGTTGGGACGCCCCTTTGCGGCTTCGGCGGCTGTCGCCCACCCCGCAGAGCACAGCAGGAGGGCCGTGAGGCCGGCCCGAGCCCACAGCGACTTGATGATTTTCGGTGTCCCCCGTTTGCTGGAGTTGCCCGGTGACAGTACAGGCAACGGCGCCGCAATGCACTGACTTACCTCGGATAATTGGTTTCATGAGCGCCCGGATCATTCCACCTTTGCGATGTGTCGGGCTGCGGTGATCGCCCGCGGGGCGTACGGCAGGCTGCTAAACCTGCGTCCGCCGCCCCGACAACACGGCCTCCAGTACCAGCAGGCAAAGTGCGACAAAAGTCAGCACCGCGTTGAGCGCGTGGCCGTATTCCCATTGGCTGCGCAGGTCACGCCAGTTGGGCGGCGCCAGGGTCCAGTCGGAGGTCGCTTGGTTGGCGGGATAGGCGCCGATGAAGAAGATGGCCAGCGTCGCGGTGACCAGCAGGAAGGCGATGCAGGCGAGCGTGAAGGGCCAGCCGCGGCCGTACAGCATCACCGTGAGTACGAGGGTCGCCGTGAGGGCGCCGACCAGCACGAAGCCGAACAGCGACCAGCCGCGATAGATCTCCTGCACGATGAGGTAGTCGTCCTGCGACAGCGCGATCTTGCCCGGCAGCTCGAACAGATGGGCGCCGGCGGGGACCAGCGCAAGCGCCGTCAGGACGATGGCGAGGAAACGGACGCAACTGAGGACCATCGAGCACGCCTCCGGGCGGTTGGCCCGCAGGCACGATACCCGATCAACCGGCAACCGCCTTTCCGACATAACGCCGATGAGAATCGGCCGGTTCCCGCCCGCATTGCCAAGATCGCCGCTTTGGCCTATCACTTGGCGGCTTTCCTGCAGAAAAGCGGGAAATCAGCGGCCTGCGGCCGCTTCGGTGCGGATGGCCCCGTAGCTCAGTCGGATAGAGCGACAGATTCCTAATCTGTAGGTCGCAGGTTCGAATCCTGCCGGGGTCACCAGCCAGCCAACCATCACATCCAAGTTTTCCGCCATGCGTATTCTCTGGACTCTCCTGGGCCTCCTGGGCCTCGCCGCGGTGGCGCTGGGCGCCTACGGCAGCCATGTGACGGCCTTCGCCGACGCGGCCGCGCAGGCGGTCTTCGAGACCGGTGTCCGCTATCACTTCGCCCATCTGCCGGCGCTCGGACTGGCAGCGCTGATCGGCAGCCTGGCACCGGCGGCGGCAAGGCGCGCCGGCCTTGCCGGGGCGCTGTTCCTCGCCGGCATGGTTCTCTTCTCCGGCGCACTCTACCTGAAGGCGCTCGGCTACGCCGACATCACCAACCCAACGGCGCCGGCCGGCGGCTTCCTGCTCATGGCCGGCTGGCTGGCACTGGCCTGGGCCGGCATCGGCGCCCGCCAGCCCGCTCCCTGAGTCTCGTCTTCCCCGTGAAGCTCTGCTATAGAGCCGGCGCTTTCCAAGATATCGCCCAGAACCAAGGGGAAGACGATATGAACGTGAAGGGCCTTGCAGCGATCGTGACCGGCGGCGGATCCGGCCTGGGCGCGGAGACTGCGCGCCAGCTGGCGGCGGCCGGCGCCAAGGTAACGGTGCTGGACGTGAATGCCGAGGCGGCGCAAGCCGTCGCCCAGGAGATCGGCGGGCTCGGCCTCGCCTGCGACGTCGCCAGCGCGGAGGCCGCCGAGGCCGCCGTGGCCGAGGCGCGCGCAGCCCACGGCCCCTGCCGGGTGCTGGTGAACTGCGCCGGCATCGCCCCGGCCAAGCGCATCGTCGGGCGCGATGGCCCCATGCCGCTGGCGGCCTTCGAGCAGGTCATCCGGGTGAACCTCCTCGGCAGCTTCAACCTGCTGCGTCTGGGCGCCGCCGAGATGCTGGGCGCCGAGCCACTGAACGACGACGGCGAGCGCGGCGTCATCATCTCCACCGCCTCCATCGCCGCGGTCGAAGGCCAGCTCGGCCAGGTCGCCTACGCCGCCTCGAAGGCCGGCATCATGGGCATGATGCTGCCCGCGGCGCGCGAGTTCGCCAAGTCGGGTGTGCGCGTGCTGACCATCGCGCCGGGCCTCATCGGCACGCCGCTGCTGCTCAACATGCCGCAGGAGGTGCAGGACAACCTGGCCGGCCAAGTGCCCTTCCCACGCCGCTTCGGCACCCCCGCCGAATACGCCAAGCTGGTCCTGCACATCTGCGACAATGCCATGCTGAACGCCGATACCATCCGCCTCGACGGCGCCATGCGCATGCAGTAGGGCAAGGCCTTCGCCGGGGCTTCCCGCGCAGGCTGTCGCAGCGCTAGACTGTCGGCCAACGAACGAGAAGCCGGGAGAAAGCCATGCCGGGCCATGCCTCGCCTCATGCCGACGCGCCGTCTTTCAAGCACATCGCGCCGCGCCCGCTCTGCGGCGCGCTAGGCGCCGAGATCGCCGGGCTCGACCTGGCGGAGCCCTTGAGCGACGAGCTCTTCGCCGAGGTCGAGGCGGCCTTCCACGAGTACATCGTGCTGGTGTTTCCCGACCAGCAGTGGACGCCGGCCCAGCAGGTCGCCTTCACCGCGCGCTTCGGTCCGGTGGAGGAGCATCCGCTGCGCTCGCGGGCCGGCCTGCCCGAGCACCCGGAGGTACTGGTGCTGGTGAACAAGCCAGGCGACCGCGGCGCGCGCAACGACATCTGGCACAGCGACATCTCCTTCTCCGAGACGCCGCCACTGGGATCCGTGCTCTATGGGCTGCAGGTGCCGGAGGGTTACGGCGATACCATGTTCTGCAACATGGCCGCCGCCTATGCGGAGTTGTCGCCGGGGCTGCAGGCGATCCTGCGGCCGCTGAAGGCGCTGCACTCGGCGGCGGGCCTGGCCGCGCGCAACAATGCCGGCGACAACAATGCCTCGCCGATCGCCCAACTGCCCGCGCCGGCGGAGCATCCGGTGGTGCGCACCCACCCGGGCAACGGCCGGCCGGCGCTCTACGTCAATCCCTGGTTCACCGAGCGGTTTTCCGGCATGACGGTGGAAGAGAGTCTCCCACTGCTCGACTTCCTGGCGAAACAAGCAACCCGTCCGGAAAACGTCTACCGTCACCGCTGGCGCCAGCACGACGTGGTGATGTGGGACAACCGCGCCGCCATGCACTACGCCGTGCGCGATTACGACGAGAACCGCATCCGCATCATGCACCGGACCACCGCGCTGGGCGACCGCCCGGTGTGATCCGGTCTTCTCAGCCCGCGAATCTGTCGATCCGCTGGGCCAGCTTCACGTCAAGGTCGGACAGGCCGTCGCAGTCGTGGGTGGTCAGGGTGATTTCCACGCGGTTGTAGACATTGAACCACTCCGGATGGTGGTTGAGCTTCTCGGCCGCCAGGGCAACCCGCGACATGAACCCCCAGGCCTCGTTGAACGACTTGAACTTGAATGTCTTTTTTACGGCATCCCGACCCTCGACCGGGACCCAGCCGGGCAGCTCCGCCGACAGGCTGGCGCGGGCGTCGTCGCTTAGCTTTTCCGCCATCAGGCATCCTCCCAAATGCGAGTCACTCAAGTAAGGTTAACCGAAGGTGACTGTGCTTGGACTCCCGGTCAAGGCAGGCTAGGGTGAGCCCAACGAAGGCGAATGGGAACGGTTATGGCACAGATGCACGACGTCGGGCGATTTACGATTCCGCCTGAGACCCAGCACCTGGAAGCGCTGGCCCGGGAGGCTTATGCCGAGATCCCGGAAGAGCTGCGCCAGGCCCTGGGCGACGTGATCATCCGCGTGCTCGACTTCCCGGACGACGAGACCCTGGAGGAGATGGACTGCGAATCGCCCTTCGACCTGCTGGGCCTCTATCGCGGCGTCAACCTGGTGCAGAAGTCGACCTACGACACGCCCGACGATGTCGACATGATCTACCTCTACCGGCGGCCGATCCTCGACTATTGGTGCGACAGCGGCGAGGACTTGGCCGAGGTGGTCAAGCACGTGCTGATCCACGAGATCGGCCACCACTTCGGCTTCTCCGACGACGATATGGAGCGCATCGAGCGCAGCATCTGACGCCATGCCTGCACGCGCCGACACGGCCCGCCCTCACCGGCGGGCCGTTGCCGTGTCAGGCATCGCGCCCCAGCAGATGGCGGCTGCGCAGGCGCCGCAGATCGACGCCGAAGAGCAGCATCCTGAGCGTGAGGCGGCGGCAGAGGGTCTGGCACACGGCGCGGTCCTCAGCCCTCGGCGGCGACGAAATCCATCGCCTGTCGTGCGGTGCGCAGGGCGTGCTTACGCTTGAAGGGCGCGTTCATGAAGCGGTTCAGCGCGGCCAGCAGCACCGGCACCCAGGGGGCCTCAGGCGTGGCCGTCACCTCCGCCTTCACGGCGGAGAGCAGCTTCACGTAGTGGATGGAGACGATGTATTCCTGCTGGCCGTGGTCGAGCAGGCCTTTCAAAGCTGAATCCAGAAAGGCCGCCCCGTCCTTCACCCGCCACGGAGTTTCATCGACTGCCTTGTCGACGAAGCCGGCATTGCGCCCGACGAAGCAGGCGATCTGCAGCAGGCCCTGCGGCCAAAGCCGCGGGTAGCGACCGCAGAGCAGGCGCACCGCGTTGCCGAAGGTGAGCGCGTGGCTGAAGTCGAGCCAGTTCACGTTGTGCGACACCGGCTTGTCGACGGCACGCATGACGCGCAGGTCGAAGTGCAGGAACTGCCAGCTCGCCGCGCCGATGAGCGCGTCGTAGAGCGCGCGGCGGTCGCTCGACGAGCGGTTCACACGGGCCAGCACCTGCGGCACCGAAAGGGCGAGCAGATCCTCTGCCGCCACCGGCTCCTTGCCCGCGCCGTCCCAGGCCGCCAGCGCCGGGCCGTAGGCGCGGAATTCGGGTATCAGGTCCTCGCGGGTCGCGTAGACCAGAGAGCGCACCAGGTTCAGCAACAGCGGCTCGGCGCTCGCCGGCCCGAGGCGGTCGATCAGGTCACCGGTCTTCAGCACGTAGATGAGCGCATGGCCGAAGTCCTGGTAGTGCGCCAACGCCGCCTCGGCCAGCGGTTCCTCCAGCTCGCGGTAGCTGCGCCCCTCGAAGAGCGCCCCGCGCAGCAGACGCACTGCGCGGTCCTCGTCCTCCGCCTCGATGGCGGCGACCAGGGCCGCAGACTCGTAGGCCAGCATGCCTTCGGCGAAGGGATAGGCCGGCTCGCGCAGCGTGTCCCAGGCCAGATGACCGACCACCTCGACCAGCGGCACCAGGCGCTCCGCCTCCGTCTCCGCGTAGTCGTCGCGCAGCGCCAGCCAGTCGGCGGCGCCGGCCTGAGCATGGGTGGCGCCAAACTCGAAGCGGTCGAGCGTCCAGGCGAAGGCGCCGCGCAGGGCCTCCAGCGGATCGGCGCCGGCTTTCTGCAGGCGCGAGATCTCCCGCGCCATGCGGCCGTACTCGTGGCGTCGAAAAGCATCGCGCAGGGCATCGAGCGCCGCCGCGGCGACCTCGTCGGCCGGCGGATCGGCGATGTCGAGCCAGACGTCGCCGTCGATGATTTCCACCGGGTAGCGGCGCAGGCGGTCGCCGCCGACCAGGGTCTCGCCGCTGGCGAGATCGAATTTCCAGTTGTGCCAGTTGCAAGTCAGCACGCAGTCCTGCGTAAGCGACCCTTCCATCAGGGGATAGCCTTCGTGTGGGCAGCGGTTGTTGCAGGCAAAGACGCCGCCATCCCCGGCGAAGACCGCGATCTGCTTGCCGTCTGCCTTGAACAGGTGGCGGCCTTTTTCAAGCAGCTTCTCGAGTGGCGCAACGCGCAGCAGCGTGGAGGGATTTTCCCGGGGCAGGGCCATGGCAGATCTCCCGCTTCGACTTTCGAAAGCATTATCTTTTGAAAAGTCTAATCCCGGCCCTTGTCTTTCTCAAGGAAAAACTTTACAAAAGCTTCCATGAATAGTCGCAACGCCATCCCGGCGGAGAAACGCAGCCGTCGCGCCATCATCGACAGCCTGAAGCAGGATGGTCCACAGGATGCCGCCAGTCTCGCCCGCCGCCTCGGCGTCTCGGCCATGGCGGTGCGCCAGCATCTCTACGATCTCTCGGGCGAGGGCCTGGTGACCCACGAGACAGAGGCCCGACCGCTCGGCCGCCCGGCCAAGCTCTGGGCGCTCACCCCGGCGGCCGACCGCTTCTTTCCCGACGGCCATGCCGAGTTCAGCGTCGGCCTCATCAACTCCATGAAGCAGGCCTTCGGCGCCGAAGGTCTCGACAAGCTGCTGCGGCTGCGCGCGCGCGAGCAAATCGCCACCTATAAGGCGTGCATCGACCACCAGCCGAGCCTGCCGAAGAAGCTGAAGGCGCTGGCCGAGATCCGCACGGAGGAGGGCTACATGGCCGAGGTGGAGAAGGCCAACGGCGGCTATCTGCTCGTGGAGAACCACTGCCCGGTGTGCTCGGCAGCGGCGGCCTGCACCAGCCTCTGCAGTATGGAGCTCGAGGTCTTCCAGAAGTCCCTCGGCCGCGAGCACGAAGTGCGGCGCATCGACCACATCCTCGCTGGCGCCCGCCGCTGCGCCTACCTGGTAACGCGCAAGGACTGAGCAAGGTCCAAGAGCCCTCGGGTCAGGCCCCGAGGGTGGCGAGAGGAGGAGTGCACCTCCGGCGGCGACCGCGCTATCCGACCAACTTCTTCACCCGCTTGCGCAGCTCCGGCAGCAGGTCGTCTTCGAACCAGGGGTTTTTCTTCAGCCAGGCGGTGTTGCGCCAGCTCGGATGCGGCAGCGGCAGGAAATCCGGCAGGTAGTCGCGCCAGTGGCGCACCGTCTCGGTCAGCGTCTTCTGGCGGCGCTTGCCGAGGTAGTGGCCCTGGGCATAGAGGCCGACCAGCAGGGTCAGCTCGATCCTTGGCAGCGCGGCGCGCACAGGCGGATGCCACAGCGGGGCGCATTCCGGGCGCGGCGGCTTGTCGCCGCCCTTGGCGTCGACGCCGGGATAGCAGAAGCCCATCGGCACGATGGCGACGCGGCGCTCGTCGTAGAAGACCTCGCTGGGAATCTTGAGCCAGTCGCGCAGGCGCGCGCCCGAGCGGTCGTCCCAGGGTACGCCACTCTCATGCACACGGGTGCCCGGCGCCTGCCCGATGATCATAAGGCGGGCCTGCGGCGCCGCGCGAAGCACCGGGCGCGGACCGAATGGCAACTGCGCTTCGCAGACCCGGCAGGCGCGTGCCGCCGCGAGGATCTCCCGCAGCACCGGCGTCGGATTCTTTGCCTTACCAGCCACGGCTGAGAATGCGTTCGACGAAAGCCGGCACCTCGACGGTGGCCGGGCCGTAGTGGTGCTCGTCGAACAGCGAGTGGCCTTCCGAGGACTCGAGGTTCAACTCCACCGTGTGGGCGAGGCCGTTGCCCCGCGCCTCGGCAACGAAGCCGGCCGCCGGATAGACGTTGCCCGAGGTGCCGATGGAGACGAAGAGGTCGCAGGCGCCGAGCGCCTCGTAGATGCGATCCATTTCCAGCGGCATCTCGCCGAACCACACCACGTGGACGCGCAGCGTGCCTTCGGCCCCGCAGGATGGGCAGAGGCTGACGTCGGTCATCGGCGCGCGCCAGGCGTTGACCCCGCCGCAGGCCAGGCAGCGCGCCTTCAGCAACTCGCCGTGCATGTGGATGAGCTTGCCCGAGCCGGCGCGTTCGTGCAGATCATCGATGTTCTGGGTCACCAGCAGCACTTCGCCGGGCCATTCAGCCTCCAGCCGTGCGAGCGCAAGATGCGCCGCGTTGGGCGCCACCGCGGTCGACAGCAGGTTCGCGCGCCGGTGATTGTAGAAGTCCTGCACCCGCGCCGGATCACGCGCAAAGGCCTCCGGCGTCGCCACGTCCTCGATGCGCAGGCGCGCCCAGAGACCGTCCGCGTCGCGGAAGGTGTCGAGGCCCGATTCCTTGGAGATTCCCGCCCCGGTCAGAATGACGATGCGCCGGCTTTTCATTTCCGCAAGAGGGACCCGATCCTATGAAGTGCTGTGCTTCGGCCTCGTGTTGCGTACCACGAGGAGCGATGATAGACGAAAGCCGGCCCTGGGAAACACCTAGAAGAACGTGACGCGGGGGTGCGTGATTTTCAAGATTCTGACCGTCTGCACTGGCAACATCTGTCGCTCGCCCAGCGCAGAGGTGATCCTGCGCGAGCACCTCGCCGCCGCCGGCCTCGAACGTCTGGTGCAGGTCGATTCCGCCGGCACCGCCGACTATCACATCGGCGAGCCGCCCTCCGATCCGGCCCTGCGCCTGGCGGCGCGGCGCGGCTATGACCTCGCCCCACTCTGCGCCCGGCAGGTCGACGCGGCCGACTTCGCGGATTTTGACCTCATCCTGGCGATGGATCGCGGCCATTTCGGCCGGCTGACCGACTTGCAGCCGGTCGACTCACGCGCCCGCCTGCACCTCTTCCTCGAGGTGCTGCCGCAGGCCGGCCCCGACCTGCCCGATCCCTACTACGGCGGCGACGGCGACTACGAGACGATGCTCGATCTCATTGAGGCGGCGGTGCCCGGCTGGATCGCCAGGCTGCAGGAACATTTCCTGACGAAGGAATAGCCGCATGGCATGGCAGGACGCGGTGGCGGCAGCCTACGGCACTGCGCCGCGCGCGGCCACGCCGCTCCTCGGCGGCTGCATTGCCGAGGTCTACCGCCTCGACTTCGACGATCGCGCCCCACTGGTCGCCAAGGTGGCGCGTCAGGGCGGCCTCGCGATCGAGGGCTTCATGCTCGACTACCTGGCCCGGCACAGCACCCTGGCGGTGCCGGCCACCCGCCACGTCGCCGACGACCTGCTGCTGATGGACTACGTTGAGCACGTCGGCCGCCGCAGCGCCGTCGCCGAGGCCGAGGCCGCCGAACAACTGGCCGCGCTGCACGGCATCACGGCGGAAGCCTTCGGCTTCGAGCGCGACACGGTGATCGGCGCCCTGCCACAGCCCAACCCCTGGACCGCGGACTGGTGCGGCTTCTACCGCGACCGGCGCCTGCTGGCGATGGGCCGCATCGCCCGTGAGTCCGGCCGGCTGCCCGCGGAGACCCACCGCGCGCTGGAGGGCTTCTGCACGCGGCTGGAGGACTTCATCGACCAGCCGCCGGCGCCCGGCCTGGTACACGGCGACGTGTGGAGCGGCAACGTACTCTTCGCGGCCGAGCGCGTCGCCGCCTTCATCGACCCGGCGCTCTACTTCGCCGATCCGGAGGTGGAGATCGCCTACATCGAACTGCTGTCGACCTTCGGCGCCGCCTTCCACCGCCGCTATCGGGAGCTGCGGCCGCTCAGGCCCGGCTACGCGGAGGGCCGGCGCGACGTCTACAACCTCTTCCCCCTGCTGGTGCATACCGAGATCTGTGGACCCCCCTATGCGCAAATGGTGCAGGACATTCTCACCCGCTACGGTTAGAGAAAGGGATGACTGGGACCACCATGGGCAGCGCCGCCGAGGAGCGGATCGGCTTCGGCATCGGCTGCGCCCTGGTCGGCCTCTTCGGCATGGCGGTGATGGATGCCTGCGCCAAGTTCCTCGGCGCCGGCTATGCCATCAGCCAGGTGATCCTGGCGCGTAACGGGATCGGCGCACTGGCCATCCTCGCCTTCGTGCTGCTCAGCGGCGCCGGCCTCGCCTGCCTGAAGCCCAGGCGCCCCGGCCTGCTGGTGCTGCGCACCGTGGTGAACCTCGGTGCCGCCTTCCTGTTCTTCACCGGCCTGCGCTACCTGCCGCTGGCCGATGCCTTCGCCATCGCTTTCGCGGCGCCGCTGTTCATCACCGCCCTGTCGGTGCCGGTGCTAGGCGAGCAGGTCGGGCTGCGGCGCTGGGCCGCCGTCCTCGTCGGCTTCGTCGGCGTGATGGTGGTGGTGCAGCCGGGCACTGCAAGCTTCCGCATCGAGGCACTGCTGCCGCTCGGCGCCGCGCTCTCCTATGCCCTCGCCATGCTGATCGGCCGCCGCATGACGCGCGACATGCCGACCGCGGCCATCATGTTCTGGCCCAGCCTCGGCGCCGTCGCGGTGACCCTGGTCATGATGCCGCTGCAATGGCAGACGCCGAGCCTGCCGGATGCCGGTCTCTTCGTTTTCATGGGAATCATCGGCACCGGCGGCATGGCCTTGATCACCCAAGGCTATCGCCACGCTCCGGCAGCGGTGATCGCGCCCTTCGACTACTCGGTGCTGATCTGGGGCGTCATCCTCGGCTGGGTCATCTGGCAGGAGATCCCCTCGTCCAACGTCTGGGCCGGCGCCACCATCCTGGTGGCCAGCGGCCTCTATATCCTGCACCGCGAGACCCGCAAGCCCAAGCCGCTGCAGCCGGTGCCGGCGCCTGTGGGGCCCACCTCTTAAGGCGACCGTCCCGGGCCTCAGTCCAGAGGATAGACGGCTTCGGGCGAATAGATCGCGCCTTCATGGGCAAGAAAGCTGGAATAGAGCGTGAAGTCGGTCACCTCGAAAGGCGGGCCGCGGAACAGCGCGTGCTCGGCGAAATAGTCCTGCAACCGCCCGCCCGGGTGCGACTTGAAGCGCGCCAAGGTGATATGGGGCTTGAACTTGCGCTGTTCCGGCGGCCGGCCGGCGCGCTGCACCGCGTGCTCCACCTTGACCTGCAGGCGCTCCAGCATCTCGTTGTTCTCGACCCCGACCCAGATCGAGCGCAACCGCCGACCGTCGGCGAACTCGCCGACGCCGGCGAGGGTAAGCGGAAAGCGCGGAAAGCGGACGCCGGAAAGCGCAGCGTCGATGTCCTCGGCCTCGCGGCCGTCGACCTCGCCGATGAAGCGCAGGGTTAGATGCAGGTTCTCCGGCGCCACCCAGCGCGCGCCGGGCAGGCCCGCGCAGAGGCCGCAAAGCCGGCTGCGGAGGGTTTCTGGCAGGCAGAGGGCAACGAAGAGACGCATGGCAGAGTGCTGGGCCTAACCCGGACTTCTCAAACTATGGCGGGGCGTCATCGCGTCAGGAAGCCCGCTGGGCAGGAGGAGCCCGAAAAGCGTAGCGGA
>WHTV01000129.1 GCA_009377535.1 Kiloniellaceae bacterium | reverse complement strand
GGCGACCGTGCTGATCCAGTAACCTTGCGGCACCTCCCCGCAAACCGGGACCCGGTCGCCGGCAGCCGGGCGACCGTGCTGATCCAGTAACCTTGCGGCACCTCCCCGCAAACCGGGACCCGGGGTTGGCGGGCGGCACTGCCCGCCGGCTCCGGTTGCCGTAATCGCACAGCATCTGGAGACGAATTCCATGACACGAACTCTTGCAGTGACGGCGATCGCCATGGCTGCCCTTTGGGGGAGCGCGCCGTCGGCTTTCGCCGAGATGGCCGCGTCGGGCAGCGAGTCCGGGCCCGCGACCGTCGGCAGCAGTCAGCTCGCCGCGGACAGCAAGGCCAAGGCTTCGGCCTCCGCGTCGGCATCCTCTTCGGCCTCGGCCGGCAAGCAAGGCTGCGAAGCCAGCGCCAGCTCGAGCGCCGAGGCGGTCGCGGGGGACAAGCGTGCCCAGGACCGCGACGAGAAGACGGCGCGGGACTCCGGTGACGGCTGCAGCGCCAGCGCCCGCTCGAGCGCCACGGCAACGACCGGCGGCGAGGAGCAGGAGACGAAAAAGCCGGACTGAGGTTCAGGCGATGCCCTTGGCCTTGCGGGTCACGCGGTCGGCGAGCTGTCCGACCGACCTGTGCGCGGCGTGGTGCCTCGACTCGCCTGTGAAGCGGACGACTCAGGCTGAGGTACCGAGGTCGCAGCATGAACCCGAGCAGTCATTGCGGCCGTTCTACGTGAGCGTCCCGGAGCGAGGGTAGAATTCTGAAGATCTAGAGCGGGATCGCGGTTGTCTCCTTGGCGGTCCGGATCACGAACATGGTGTAGTATCGAGCGACATTGCTCCGATCCTGGAAAAGCCGCTCGCACAGCTCATCAAACTCTTCCATGTCCGCCAGGCGCAGCATCAGGACAGCGTCGGTGTCTCCGCTCACGCTGTAAGCTTGGATCACCGCCGGCTCCGCGGCGACGAGCTCGAGGAAGCGGCGCATGTGTTCCTCGCCGTGGCGCTCCAGCTCGACCGTGACGATGGCCTTCACCCGCCTCCCGGCCTTGGCCGGACTGAGAAGCGCGACGACGCGGTCGATGACACCGGCCGACTTGAGTCGCCGCACGCGGCGCAGGCAGCTCGAAGGGGAAAGCCCGACTTCCTCGGCCAGGTCGGCATTGGTCCTCGAAGCGTCTTCCTGAAGAAGTTCGAGAAGCTTCTTGTCGAGCCGGTCCATCCCGGTTCTCCATTGTTGCCCGGCGGATGCAATATTATTGCACAACCCTGCAAATTTTGACCACAAATGCGAACCGTCTCGCGCTACTCATTTGGCGGCAATCACGGAGACACCGCCATGACAGTGCGCGCAGCACTCTATCGAAAGACCCTGGAAACGCTTGGAATCTATTGGGAATTAGTTCGCATCATCGTCCCGGTGACGATAGTCACGCAAATCCTGCAGGATCTTGGCGTGCTTCGGACGATCTCCCCGTTCTTTGCGCCGCTCATGAAGCTGGTCGGGCTGCCGCCCGAGCTCGCCTTTGCCTGGCTAACGGGATTGCTGGTGGGAATTTGGGGCGCGGTGGTGACCGTGTTCACGCTCGCGCCCGTTTCAGCGCTGAGCACCGCCGACATGACCGTTCTTTCGGCCCTGTTGCTCTTTGCGCATGGCATTCCGATCGAACAAAGCATCATCCAGAAGGCTGGGCCGAGCTTCGTGGTCACCACGGCGCTTCGTATAGGCGGCGGGCTGATCTTTGCCGCGCTCCTGCACCAGATATTCGCAGTAACCGGATGGCTCTCGGCACCGGTGACGCCGGCGTGGATACCGATGGGTGAGACCACCGACTGGACCGCTTTTCTTCAAAGCACGCTCGAAACCTTGGCGACCATGCTCGTCGTCCTCCTCGCACTGAGCTGGCTGATCGAGCTTCTCAAGATGTCAGGCGTCCTGGGTTGGCTGAACAGGGGGCTTGAGCCGATGTTTCGCCTTGCCGGCATTCATTCTCAAACGGTCCCCTTCGCCGCGGTCGGTCTGTTTCTTGGAATCTCCTATGGTGGTGGGCTGCTGATCCGCGAGGCGCGCACGGGCAGCGTAGAGCCGCGCCAGATCTTCCTCGCCTGCGTGTTCATGGGTTTTGCCCACAGCATCATTGAGGACACGCTGCTTGTGGTCGCTCTGGGAGCAGATTTTACCAGTCTGTTTGTTGGCCGCCTGATCTTTGCCGTGTTCGCAACCGCGTTGATCGCCTGGATAGTCGGATCGGCTTCCGACACTGTGTTTTTCAAAGCATTCTTCCACAAGAAAAAACGTACGCTTGCTCAAGCGGGGTCCAGGCCTGGTGGTTGACGGCTCTGGCGAGGCGGCGAGACGACGTCTGTCCCGTACCACTGTCACTGGTGCAATTCGGGCTGCCCGCGGAGAAGGAACAGGTCTGCCTTCTGGCGTGGAGAAAGCGATTGGGCCATCTATCTCAGAAGAGAGCGGATGGGGATACAAGGCCGGAATTTGGTTTCAAAGCGAAAGGACACGCAATGGCAAAGAACACGATCTGCTTGTGGTACGACAAGGACGCCGAGGCTGCGGCCCGCTTCTACGCCGAGACTTTTCCGAACAGCTCGGCAGGGGCCGTCCACCGTGCTCCCAGCGACTACCCCTCCGGCAAGGCGGGCGACGTGCTGATGGTCGAGTTCACCGTCGCCGGCGTCCCTTGTATCGGCCTCAACGGCGGTCCCGCCTTCAAACATAGCGAAGCCTTCTCGTTCCAGATCTCCACTGAAAGCCAGGAAGAGACCGACCGCTACTGGAACGCCATCGTCGGCAATGGCGGCCAGGAAAGTGCCTGCGGCTGGTGCAAAGACAAGTGGGGCGTCTGCTGGCAGATCACGCCGCGCGTGCTGATGGAGGCGATGGCTGCCGGCGGCGACGAAGCGAAGCGCGCGTTCGAGGCGATGATGGATATGACCAAAATCGACGTCGCCGCGATCGAGGCGGCGCGGCGCGGCTGACGTAATCCAACCGCCGAGCTATTGAACAGCGCGGCGGGTTCCCATCCCCGACATTTCTCCCCCAAGTTGCCTCAGGCCATCCCCTTCGCCCGCCGCGCCAGGTGGTCGGCCAGCAAGCCGACCGACCTGTGCAGAACCACCGTGAAGAGAGCGAGCACGAAGAGGGCGGCGAACATGAGGTCGGTCTTGGCCCGGCCGTTGGCCAGCAGCATGAGGTAGCCGAGGCCCTGCGAGGCGCCCACCCACTCGCCGATGACGGCGCCGATGGGCGCGTAGACGGCGGCCAGCCGCAGCCCGGAGCCGAAGGACGGCAGCGCCGCCGGCAGCCGGATGTGGCGGAGGATCTGCCCCTTGGTCGCGCCGAAGCAGCGCGCCATCTCGACCAGCACCGGCTCGGTGTGGCGCAGGCCGTCGAGGAAGCTGGAGACCACCGGGAAGTAAATGATCAGCACCGCCATGGCGACCTTGGCGCCGAGGCCGTAGCCGAGCCATAGCGTGAGCAGTGGCGCCAGGGCGAAGACCGGCACAGCCTGGCTGAACACCAGCACCGGCAGCACGAAGCCCAGCGCCCTGCGCGACATCATCAGCTGCAGGGCGGTGACGGCGCCGAGCAGCGTGCCCAGGGCGATGCCGAGCAGGATCTCGACCACGGTCACCGTGGCGTGCTGCAGGATGAGCTGATGCTGCAGGACCAGCGCCTCGGCGACCCGCAGCGGCCCGGGCAGGATGAAGGGCGGCACCGCCGTCAGCCAGACCAGCACCTGCCAGCCCGCCAGCACGGCGGCGAAGGCCAAGGCGCCGTCGCGCGCCCGGGTCATATGGGCTTCTTCCGTCCTGCCCTGAGGCCCATGTCCCAGAAAGCGACCTCCAGGCGGGTCGCCTTGCGGAAGGTCTGGCAGAGGTCGGCCCAGCGCGGCGAGGCCTGCGGCGCGGCGCCGAGGCGCGCGCCCGCCGCCCGGTCGATGAGCCGGCCGACCGAGAGGCAGAGCGCCTGGTAGTCGCTGGCGGCATAGCTGTCGATCCAGTCGGCATAGGTCTTGTCATCGGCCGCGTCGCCCAGCCAGGCGCCGATCTCGCCGTAGCCCAGCACGCAGGGCGCCAGCGCCGCCAGCAGGTCGAGGAAGTCGCCGGACAGGCCGGCGTCGATGACGAAGCGGGTATAGGCGAGGTTCTCGATCTCCTCTTCCGCCGCCAGCAGCGTCTTCTCCGGGATGCCGGCCGCCGCGCAGGCCTTCACATGGAGCTGCATCTCCTGGTTCACCAGGGCGTCGACGGTGGCGGCCGCCGCGCGCATCTCCTCCAGGTCGCCGGCCTTCACCACCCCCAGCGCCCAGGCCCGGGCGAAGTTGGCCAGGAAGATATAGTCCTGCACCAGGTAACGCAGGAAGGCAGTCTTGGGCAGGCTGCCGTCGCCGAGGCCGCGCACGAAGGCATGGCGGGTGTAGGCCTGCCAGTCCTCCGCCGCCGCCCGGCGCCAGGCGGCGAAGACCGCCGAGCCGTAGTCCGGGGCGGCGTTGGGCGCCGTCACGGCTGGGCGACCTCCAGCGCCAGGTCCTCGACCGGCCGGGCCTCGTCGACCAGGCCGGCCTCGACCAGGAAGGCCTCGAAGCGGGCGTAGCGGCCGGCATCGAGGGCCGCCGGGCGAAGCGCGAAGCGCGGCAGTGTGTCCTGCCAGGCGCGCTTGTTCAGCTCGTCCTGCAGCTCGGCGGCGGTGCCGGCGAAGATCTCCCAGCTCGCCTCGGGATGGTTTACCATGTAAACGATCGCCCGCTCGGTGGCGGCGAGGAAGCGGGCGATTTTATCCTCATCCATCGTCTCAGGATTGGCCACGTAGATCAGCTCGTCGTAGGCCGGCACGCCCTCTTCCTCGGGATAGAAGCATCGCCCGGCAACCCCTTCAATTTCCAGCTGGTTGAGCTCGAAGTTGCGGAAGGCGCCGATGACGGCGTCGACCTGGCGCGACATCAGCGCCGGCGACAGCGACCAGTTCACGTTCACCATTTCGACATCGTCGAGAGAAAGTCCATGCCGTTTCAGCATGGTCGCCAGCAGCGCCTCCTCGACGCCCGCCACCGAGAAGCCGACCCGACGCCCCTTCAGGTCGGCCAGTGTCTCGACCGGCCCGTCGCGCAGCACCAGGAGGCAGTTCAGCGGCGTCGCCACCAGGGTGCCGACGCGCTTCAGCGGCAGTCCTTCGTGCACCTGCAGGTGCAGCTGCGGCTGGTAGGAGACCGCGAGGTCCGCCCTGCCGGCGGCCGCCATCTTGGGCGGGTCGGAGGGATCGGCCGGCGCGATGACCTCCACCGCCAGCCCCTCAGCGGCAAAGTAGCCGAGCTCCTCGGCGAGGATGATCGGCCCGTGGTCGGGGTTCACGAACCAGTCGAGCACCAGGGTGAGCTTATCGGCTGCGGACGCCGGCGCCACCTGAAGGAAAACCGCAAGAGCGATCGCCAGTGCATTGATATATCCAAATATTTTTGACATTTATCAGTCCTTGCTCGAGGTCGGCCGCGTCGCGGCGATCCAGTCACGGGTACGCGCCGCGGGGTCGGCGTTCAGGGTGATGTCAGTGACGACGGAGAGGATGTCGGCGCCGGCCGCCAGCACGCCGGGCGCGCGCTCCACCGTCAGGCCGCCGATGGCGACCAGCGGCGTGGCGCCGACCCGCCGCTTCCATTCCTTAACTTTTTCAAGGCCCTGCGGACTCCACTTCATCTTCTTCAGGAGAGTCGGATAGACCGGGCCGAGAGCCAGATAGTCGGGCGCCAGCGAGAGGGCGCGCTCCAGCTCGGCGTCGTCGTGGGTGCTTACCCCCAGCCGGATGCCGGCGCGGCGGATCGCGTCGAGATCGGCAGCGTCGAGATCCTCCTGGCCGAGGTGGACGAAGTCGCAGCCCTCCTCGATGGCGAACTGCCAGTAGTCGTTCACGATGAGCTGGCAGCCGGCGGCCGCGCAGAGATCCCTGGCGCTGCGGATCTCGGCCCGCGTCTCCGCTTCACTGCGATCTTTAATGCGCAGCTGCACCAGCTTGATTCCCAAGGGCAAAAGCCGGCGCAGCCAGTCGGCGCCGTCGAAGATCGGATAGAAAGGATCGAGGGTCATGGGATTGCCCTCGACCCAGGCGCTCCGCCCGCACCCCTTACAATAGGAGTTGGTGGCACCGCCGGTGCATTCGCTGTGCAATTCCTCATCCCAGGAACGCCTTTCCCAGCACGGGGGTCGAGGGCGCCGCCATGTCGCGCGGCTCCATGGGATCGGCGGCATGGGCGGCGTGGCCCGCCGCCACCGCCTGGGCGAAGGCGGCGGCCATGGCGACGGGATCGCCGGCCTTGGCCACCGCCGTATTGACCAGCACGCCGTCGTAGCCGAGTTCCATGGCCGCGGCCGCGTGGGACGGCAGGCCCAGCCCGGCGTCGACCACCAGCGGCACCTCCGGGAAGTGGGCGCGCAGGCTGCGCAGGCCGTAGAGATTGTTAAGTCCCAGACCCGATCCGATCGGCGCGCCCCAGGGCATCAGCACGCGGCAGCCCGCATCGAGCAGGCGCCCGGCCGCCACCAGGTCCTCCGTGGTGTAGGGAAACACCTCGAAGCCGTCCTCCACGAGGATCGCCGCCGCCTCGACCAGACCGAAGAGGTCCGGTTGCAGGCTGTCGTCCTCGCCGATGACCTCCAGCTTGATCCAGGGCGTGTCGAAGACCTCGCGCGCCATCTGCGCCGTGGTGACCGCCTCCTTCACCGTGTGGCAGCCGGCGGTGTTGGGCAGCACGCGCACGCCGAGGTCGCGAACCAGCGCCCAGAAGGCCTGGCCGTCGCGCCGCTCCGCCGACTCACGCCGCAGCGACACCGTCACCACCTCGACGCCTGCCGCACGCACGGCCTCGGCCAGGACCGCCGGCGAGGGGTAGAGCGCCGTGCCCAGCATCAGGCGGCTGGTCAGCTCGACGCCGTAGAAATCCCGACTTGGAGAATGGGACATGGGGCTCAGCCTCCCTGCATGGGCGCGATGACCTCGACCCGGTCGCCGTCGCGGAGCCGCGTTTCGGCGCGCAGCCCGCGGGCGACGAAGCCGCCGTTCACCGCCGTCGCCACCTTGGCCTTCTGGTAGCCCAGCTCCTCCAGCACGCCGTCGAGGCTGGCGCCCGCCACCTCACAGGGCCTGCCGTTCAAGACGATCTGCATCCTTCTCCTCCTCTGTCTCCGCGGCGCCGAAGGCCAGCGCGGCCGCACGCTCGGCCAGCGCCGGCGCCAGCAGGAAGCCGTGCCGGTAGAGGCCGTTCACGAAGATCCGCTTTCCGTCGCGCCACACACGCGGCAGGTTGTCGGGAAAGGCCGGGCGCGCATCGACGCCGATCTCCACCACCTCGGCCTCGCCGAAAGCCGGGTGCAGCGCATAGGCCGCGCTCAGCAGCTCCATCAGGGAACGGGCGGAGACCGGCGAGCGCGAGGCGCTCTCGATGGTGGTGGCGCCGAGCATGTAGAACCCTTCGCCGCGCGGTACGACGTAGATCGCAAGGCGGGGGTGCAGCAGACGGATGGTGCGGGTGAGTGCGAGCTCGCGGCTGCGCAGCACCAGCATCTCGCCGCGCACGCCGCGCAGGTCGGCCAGGCGGTCGCGTGCGGCCAGGCCGCGGCAATCGACGATCACGTCGCCCTGGGGGGCCTCAGTCGCCGCGGTCCCGAAGCGCAGCAGCGCGCCGCCGGCCGCGAGCCTTTCGGCAAGCGTCCGGATCGCCGCGCGCGGATCGAGGTGGGCCTCGTCGCGGAACAGCAGGCCGCTGCGAAAGCGACCGGCGAGGTCCGGCTCCAGGGCATCGATGGCGGCGCCGTCCAGGGCTTCGAAGTTTTCGGTGCGGCGGGCAAAGCGCTTCACCTCGCCCGCATCCCGCGCGGGCGCTACCACCAGGGTGCCGCGCCTGACGACGCCGCCTGCGTGTTCCTCCCACCAGGCCGCGGCGCGCCGGCCAAGCCGCACAACGGCTTCCTCGGCGCTCTCGCCCTCGCACCAGGGCGCCAGCATGCCGCCGGCCCACCAGGAGCAGGAGGCCGGGCCGAGGTCCGGCGCGCGCTCGACGACGGTGACGGCGGCGCCGCGCTTCAGCAGCTCGGTGGCGCAGGCGAGGCCGGCGACGCCGGCGCCGATCACGGTGGCTGTCAGGGGCGCGCGCAAACCGTTAGCTCCACATCGCATGGAAGTGATGCACAGGCCCGTGACC
>WHTV01000128.1 GCA_009377535.1 Kiloniellaceae bacterium | reverse complement strand
GGAGGCGCGGCGATTCGCAAATCGCGGTAGAGCGCGTAGAGCCTGTCATAGCGCCCGCTGAGCGCCGGGTCGGGCGCGATGCGCTCACCCAGCGTCGGCTCGACCCAGAGACGGCAGGCGGCGTCCATGTCAGGCAGGGCGCCGATCGACACCGCGGCGATCATCGCAGCGCCCGCCGCTCCCTGTTCGTCGCGATGCGACTCGCGCACGGGAATACCGAGGACGCTGGCGAGGATCGTGCGCAGCGCGCGGCTGCGCGCCCCGCCGCCGGCGACGCGAAGCTCGCTGGGCCGGCAGGACATCGCGTCGTAGCAGTCGCGCGCCGCCAAGCACAGCCCCTCGTAGACCGAGCGGACAAGCTCGGCCAATCCGACGGCATTGGAGAGGCCGAAAAACTGCGCGCGCGCCCTGGCGTCAAAGAAGGGGCCGCGCTCGCCGGCCCGGTCGATGTAGGGATGATAGAGGGCCGCGCCCGGGCGCGCGTCGAGCACCTGAGCGTCGAGGCTGCGCAGGATATCCCTCGGCTCGGGCCGGTTTCCGGCCAGGCCGGCCGCTTCGCTGATCAGAGAGACGATCCAGTCGATGTTGAGGGTGGAGGCCATGTTGGACTGCATCTGCGTGGTGAAGCCGGGCACGGGGAAGGCCATGATGTAGCCGCTCGCCGGAACGCCCGGTCGAATGGCCGCAGTCGGTTCCAGGATCATGTGCACGCCGGTCGACCCGAGAATGGAGGCCGCGGCGTGGTCATGCGGCGCGTAGAGGCCGCCGCCCAGCGCCGAGCAGATGACGTCGACGTAGCCAAGCACCACCGGCGTCCCGGCCCTGAGTCCGATCGCGGCGGCCGCCGCTTCGTCCAGGCGGTCGTGCTGCTCGGTGCCCTCGACGATCTCGGGCAGCAGCCGGGATTCCGCCGTGAGGCCCAGCAGCTCCAGCACCTCCGGCGCGTAGCGGCGGCTGCGCCAGTCGCCGAAGGTGAAGACGCCCTCCGAAGGGTCGGTGGCGCGCCTGCCGGTCAGCTGGAAGTAGAGCCAGTCTTTACAATGGAATGCGGTGGCCGCACGCGCCAGCAGCTCCGGCTGGTGGCGCTTCAGCCAGACCAGCTGACCGCTCTGGTTCGCCGCGTTGAGGCCGCAGCCAGTATAGCGGCCGATGACGGTTCTGGCGCCGGTGCGCTCCAGCTCCTCGACGACCGGCGCAGCCCGGGTGTCGAGCCAGAGCCAGGCCGGCGCAACGGGGCGGCCGGCCCCATCGATCAGCCAGGTGCCGTCGCCCTGGCCGGTGATCGCCAGCGCTGCCGTGCGGCGCGCCAGGTCGGGCACCGCCTCGCCGAGTCGTCGCAGGGTCCGCACCGTGCGATCCCAGGTCTGCTCCGCATCCTGCTCGACGATCCGCCCGGAGGGGTCGCGGCTGAAGACGTTGGCTTCGCAGGCAGTGGCGACCTGGCGGCCTTCCAGGTCGAAGGCCACCGCCTTGATCATCGAGGTGCCGGCGTCGAGGCCGATCAAGAGGTCGCCTGCCATCACGCCGCCTCCGCGCTGCCGTGGTAGATCGCGGCCCCTTCGGCGCAGTCGAACAGATGAATGCCGCGCGGCTCGACCGCAAAGGGAACAACCTCTCCCGGCACCGCATCCACCATGCCGGCCGCAACGGCGGTCAGCGGCAGGCCGTCGATCTCCAGCGCCAGATGGGTCTGGTCGCCGAGCCATTGGTTGACCATCACCTCGGCACGGTGCGGGCCCTGGCCGACGGCCAGGTGACGCGGGCTGAGGCCGAGCCAAACCCGATGACCGGCCGGCAGGGCAGCTGTCTGCGGCAGATCGAGCGTGAGAGCGGATCCGGCCGCCGGCGCGACGACACGCGGCCCGCTCGCCCCGACCGCGACTTCCGCCTCGATCAGGTTCATCGGCGGCTCCCCGATGAAGCTGGCGACGAAGAGATTGGCCGGACGTTCGCGCAGCTCGGCAGGTGTCGCGAACTGCATGAGCCGGCTCGCCTCCATTACAGCAATGCGGTCGGCCAGGGCGATCGCGTCGGTCTGGTCGTGGGTGACGACGACCGCGGTCATGCCGCGATCCTTCAGCCACTCCTTGATGCGCGCGCGCAAGATGGCGCGGACCTGCGGTTCGAGCTGCGACATCGGCTCGTCGAGTAAGTGCAGTGCGGCCGGCCGGATCAAGGCGCGGGCCAGTGAGGCACGCTGCTGTTGGCCGGAGGAGATGGTGCTGGGAAAGCGGTCGAGCGAGTCAGCGATGCCGACCAACTCGGCGACCTCGGCTACCTTGCGGACAACCTCCTCTCGGGGCGCGCGCTCACGCAGCAGGGCAAAGGCGACATTGTCGCGCACAGTTAGCGGCGGATAGAGCGAGTAGCCCTCGAAGGCCATGGCGACGTTGCGCTCGGCCGGCCGCAGCTCGTTCAGGCGACGGCCGCCGAGGGAGATGCTGCCCTCGCTCACCGCTTCGAAGCCGGTGATCATGCGCAGCGTCGACGTCTTGCCGCAGCCGGAGGAGCCGAGCAGGGCGATAATCTCGCCGTCGCCGACCGCCATGTCGAGGCCGCTGACGGCGCGCACCGCCTCGCGGCCGCGGGGCCGGTAGATCTTGGTCACCGAGTTGAGCATCAGGTCGGCCATGGCGTCAGTCCGTGCGGATCCGCGCGCCCGTCGCGCGGTCGAAAAGCAGCAGGTGCTCGGGCCGCACGAGGGCGACCGCCTCGCGCGGGCCGCAGGCGAGGGCCTCGGCGCGCTGCAGCGTGGTAGTGGCCAGCAGCTCATCGCCCGCGGCCGTGTGCAGCAGCAGCACGGCGTTCTGGTTCAGCGGCGTGACTGCCTCGATCGTCACTGGCAGGCCGGCTCTCTCCCCGGCCTCGCCATTGACAGCGATTTGCACGTGCTCTGGCCGCACGGCGACTCGGCAGGGGCGGCGGGCAGCGCCCGCGCAGCCCGGCAGGGCCAGGCCGAGGCCGAGCAGCGAGACCACGCCGTCGGCCAGTTGGGAGTCGTAGAGATTGATGGTCGGGTCGCCGAACAGCCGGGCGACCTCGATCGTACTGGGGTCGCTGTATATGCGCTGCGGCCGGTCGACCTGCACGAAGCCGCCGTCGCACAGCACGCCGATCCGCTGGCCGAGCGCCATGGCCTCGCGGAAGTCCTGCGTGACGTAGAGCACCGTCGCCTCGAACTCGCGCAGCACCCGCGGCAGCTCCTGGCGCATTTCGTAGCGCAGCTTGGCGTCGACGTTGCGCAGGGGATCGTCGAGCAGCAGCAGGCGGGCGTCGGCGACGATGGCGCGGGCGAGCGCGGTGCGCTGCTTCTGGCCGTTTGACAGCTCGCGCGGCAAGTGCTGCAGGACGTGGCCGATCTTCAGGATCTCCGCCACACGACGCACGCGGCGCTCGATCTCCGGGGCGGCAACACTGCGGGCGCGCAGCGGGCTGGCGATGTTCTCGAAGGCGCTAAGGTGCGGATAGAGCGCGAAATTCTGGAACGCCATGCCGATGCCGCGCGCATCGGGCGCGAGGCCGGTCACCGGCCGACCGTCGATGACGATCTCGCCGGCATCGGGTTCGTAGATCCCGGCGATGAGGCGCAGAAGCAGCGTCTTACCGGATCCCGAGGGACTGCAGATCGCGACCGTCTCGCCCCGGTTCACCGAGAGCGACAGGCCATCGAAGATCTTGAGAGCACCGAACGACTTGGTGAGGCGATCGAGAATCAGGAAGCTCATGGCCGTCACCCTTTCACCGCGCCAAGGGACAGGCCCTCGACTAGGTAGCGCTGCATGACCAGGGCCAGCACGAAGGTCGGGATCACCGAGAGCACCAGGCCTGCGGCAATCTGGCCGTACTGGATGCCCGAGGCTGTGATGAAGGCCAGTGCGCCGACGGTCACCGGCTGCACGTCGGAGGAGCCGAGAATCAGTGCAAAGACGAAGTTATTCCAAGCGAAGATGAAGGCCAGCAGGGCCGCCGCGGCGATCCCCGGCCGCGCCAGCGGCACGGCGATCTTCAGAAAGGAGCGCAGCCAGGAATGGCCGTCGATGCGGTAGGCGTGCTCGATGTCCGGGCTGACGTCCTCGAAGTAGCCGCGCACGATCCAGAGGATCAGCGGCAGGGTGATCAGCTGGTAGACCCAGATGAGCCCGAAGTAGGTGTCGTAGAGGCCGAGGTCCTGGAAGTAGAGCAGCAGCGGCAGCAGCACCAGCAGCGGCGGCGCGAAGCGGAAGGACAGCAGCGTGAAGGCGATGTTCTCGCCGAGTCGGAAGCGGTAGCGGGCGAAGGCGTAGGCGGCCGGCACGCCCAGCAGCAGCGACAGCAGTACCGAGCAGGCTGAAAGCACGAAGCTGTTCCAAATGTTCTTCATGTAGGCGATCTTCAGCGTCGAGCCGGCGCCGGTCAGCTCGCCGGCGATCAGCGCCCGGTAGTTGTCGAGCGTCGGCGTGAAGAAGGGGCTCGGAGGCACACGCAGGATGTCCTCGTTGGTCTGGAAGGACATCAGCAGCACCCAGAGGATCGGGAAGAGGAAGAACAGGCTGATCAGCGCCAGGCAGATCCCCTTGAACAGCCGCCAGTGCCAGGAGGTGTGTTGCACGCCGCGTTCTCCTCAGGCAGCCCGATGGGTGCGTTCGCGCAGCTTCAGCCACTGCTTGATGAAGAGGTTCGACAGGATGAAGGTGATCGCCCAGAGCACCATCAGGAAGGCAGCCGAGCGACCGATGTTGGTGAAGGTGAAGGCCTCCAGGTAGGCTTGCACCTGGAACACCATCAGGCGATCGCCGGGTCCGCCCTGGGTCATGGCGTAGATGATGTCGAACTGCTGGATGGCATCGAGCATGCGAAACAGGCTGGCGGTGATGATGTAGGGAGTCAGCATCGGCAAGGTGATGCGGAAAAACACGAAGCTGGCCGGCACGCCGTCCAGTTCCGCCGCCTCGAAGGGCTGGCGCGGCAGAGAGCGCAGGCCGGCTAGCAGCAGGATCATCATGAAGGGCGTGTAGACCCAGACGTCCACCAGCACCACGGTGAAGAGCGCTGTCGACGGCGACGAGGCCCAGCGGAACTCGGTGAAGCCGGCGAGACCAACCAGGTAGCTGAACACCCCAAAGTTTGGGTTGGTCATCAGCTTCCACATCAGGGCGGCGATCGCCGGTGCCGTCATCAGCGGCAGGATCAGGAGCACACTCAGCAGGTTGTTGACCGGCGTGCGGTGCTGCAGCAGCAGTGCCATTGAGAGGCCGAGCGCCAGCTCCACCCCCACGGTGACCACCGTGTAGAGCAGCGAGATCTGCACCGTGTTCCAGAACGCGGGATCGGTCACGAACTGCGCGTAGTTGTCGAGGCCGATGAAGCCGCGCGTGAAGGGGAAGGCGAGGTTGTAGCGCTGCAGCGAGTAGTAGACGGCCGTGCCGAAGGGAATGAGGATGCCGATTGTGACCACCAGCGCCGGCAAGCTCAGCAGATAGGGCAGCAGGGCCCTCATGCGGCCGCTGCGGCGCCGCGCCGGAAGTGCTGCTGCCTGGGTCATGTCCTGCGTCGTCATCGGTCCTGCGGCTGGTACGGTGGTGCACTGCACGGCGGACCAGGTCGGCGGCCCCGCGTCTCCCCGGTTGCGGGGCCGCTGCCCGGCTCAGCGCAGTCCGACGCTGGCGAGTTGGCGGTTGACGCTCTCGGCCAGTTGATCGAGGCCCTCGTCGACCGGCACCTCGTCGGCCACCATCTTCTGCAGCGAGGCGGCCCATTCGGTGGTCAGGTTGAAGAACAGCGGCTGGGGCGTAAAGTAGATCTTCGAGCCCGGTGCCGAGGCTTCATACTGCTCCAGATAGCCGGGATAAGTCTTGGCGATGCGGTCGCGGAAGCCTTCGTCGTCCCACACCGACTGGCGCACCGGGTTGACGAAATCCATCTGGCGGGCGCCGAACATGCCGTGCTCGGTGCCGGTCGCCCACTGCATCCAATACCAAGCGGCCTCCTTCTGCTCGGAGAAGGCGTTCATCGCCAGTGACCAGATCCAGACATTGGGGGTGGGCTCGCTGGCGCCGGGCTTGGCGGCGAAGGCGGCGTACGCGATGTTGCCCGCCTCCTTGGTGTTGCCGTTCATGAAGTAACCCAGGATATCGGCATCGAAGATCATGCCCGAGGCGCCGGCGCCCAGGTCATTGCCCACCTCGTACCAGGTGTAGGTCGACCAGTTGCGCGGGCCAGATTGCTTGATCATTTCGACCCAGAGGCCGGTGAATTCCTTGCCGGCCGGGGAGTTCATCGCCGCATTCAGCTTGCCGTCGGCCATCTCGAAGTCGCGGGCGCCGTAGTTGGTGAAGCCCGAGAGATAGCCGGGATGGATCGTTGCCCAACTGCGCGAGCCGCGCACGCCGATCCCATACATGCCGTCTGCCTCCCTGGCGATGTGAGCAGCCTTTTCCTTCATGTCCGGCAGGTTCTCCGGCGGCGCCATGCCGAGCTTGTCGAAGATCCGCTTGTTGTAGCTGACCGAGTTCAGCTCGAAGCCCCAGGGCAGGGCCCACTGCTTGGCGCCGTCGCCGCCCAGCGCCGCGCCCGGCACGCCGGACCAGGCGGTCGAGCGGCGCAGGTTGGGCAGCACGTCGTTCCAGTTGTAGTTCGGCGCAGCCTGTGTGAGGTACTCGTTCATGTCGACCAGCCAGCCGGCCGGGCCGTATTGCCAGGTCTGATAGGCGCCGGTCATGAAGGCGTCGTACTGGCTGGCGCGCGAGGAGAGGGTGGCGGTGACCTTGTCGAAGTAGACGTCCTCCGGGAAGACGTCGTATTTCACATCCATACCGGTCATCGCCTTGAAGTTGTCCAGGTTGGCGATCATTGCATCGGTATAGGGGTGCTTGTTGAGCAGCAGCTTGACGGTCCTGCCCTTGTGCTTCTGCCAGTCGTGGCCGGCGGCGAGGGCCTGGGACGACAGGCGGTTGACCATCAGGTTGGCGGCGGCGGCAGCGATGCCGAGCTTGGTCATTCGATCAATGAAGGCGCGCCGGCTGATGCGGCGGGAGACATAGGCTGCGGCAAGGTCCTTAGCTTTTTCATACATCTCTTGGATCCTCCCATTCGTCTTGGTCGTCTTCTTTGTTTCGTCGCTGTGCCGCAGCACCAGGTCAGTTCGGCTCTACCTCCAGGATTCGTGCTGCGGTCGCTTCATCCGTCACGAGATGCCGGATGACCCCCGTATGGAGGGCAGCCCGCACAGCGCGTGCCTTGCCGTGCCCTCCAGCGATCACGATGGTTTCCTTGTGCTTGAGCGCCTCGAGCCCGACGGCTATCGAGCGCTCGTTGACCTTGCTGTCGACCGGCCGCCCGTTCGCGCCGATAAACAGCCCGAGGATCTCGCCGCAGGCGCCCGCGGCCAGCACTTCCTGAAGCTCTTCGCGGGACAGGATGCCGGCCTCGACCATGTGATCGTCACGCGTCACGGCGCCAACGCCGACCACCATGACCTCGGCTTGGCCAGTTAGCTCGAAGACCTCGCGCAGGCTGCGCTGCTTCAGGAAGACGGCGCGGTCCTCCTCGGAATCGCAGCGGAAGGGCGCCGGCATGAAGTAGCCGGCCCCGCCCGTGCGATCAGCGAGCCGCGTGATCACGTCGAAGGGATGGGTCGCCGCGGAGCGGGTGAGGCTGCCGAGTAGGGAGACGAAGGTCATCTCGGGGCGCGAGACAGGCGGCAGCATCTGCACGGCCGCCGCCAGGGTGCGGCCGTGGCCCAGGCCCACCACGCGGACCTCCTCACGCTCGATGATCTGCTTTAGGATCAGCGCCCCGGCCGGGCCCAGGACCGAGAGCGGCAGCAGCTCGTCCGACGGGCTGGGTACCACCATGCAAGCGGTGAGGCCGAAACGCTCGACCAGTCGGTCTTCCAGCCTCAGGCAGCCGCTGATCGGCCCCTCAACGAAGATCTTGATATGGCCCTGTTTGTGGGCGCGGGCGATCAGGCGGGCGACTTTCACCCGCGATAGGCCGAGGCGTTCGGCGATCTGCTCTTGCGTCAAGCCGCCGGCGAAGGAGAGCCAGGCGGCACGGACGGCGAGGTCGCCGTCCGGATCCAAGGTGCCGTGCATTTCCGCCCTTCACGCGGCCTGTCTGCGGCCGCTTCTGTTCATTTGTTCAAGCTATGCGAAATTGTTCATTTGCGCAACGGCCTTTTGGCGCAGGGGGCGGGCAGGCGATGTCGACTCGCCTGTCCGAAATTCGAGGGCGGTCGGCCTCTAGCCCGGATTTCTCAAACTATGGCGGGCGTCACGGAG
>WHTV01000127.1 GCA_009377535.1 Kiloniellaceae bacterium | reverse complement strand
AGCCGAAAATCGAGCAAAGACGTCTCCAGGGGTCATTATTTACCTCCCTTGGTATCAGGCCTCGCTTTCCGCTGTTGCCCGTCGCAGGGATTGCGCCTGGCGCTGACGTTCGCGGTAGCGGGCGAACTGCTGGTCGGCAAGGACACCGAACAGGATGACCGCACCCATGACGGCGAAGTTCAGCGAACTGGGAATGCCCAGCAGGTTGACGAGGTTCTGCAGGACCTGAAGCAGCACGACGCCGAGAACGACACCGACCACCGAACCTTCTCCGCCGCGCAGCGAGAAGCCGCCGAGCACGGCGGCCGCGATGCCGTAGAGCTCGTAGAAATTCCCGTGCGACGCAGGGGATATGGACCGCGTGTACATCGCGAAGAAGATGGCCGAGAGAGCCGTGAGGGTCGCACAGATGATGTAGGCGATGATGATGACACGGCCTGTCCGGATGCCGGAAAACCGCGCGCCTTCTTCGTTCTTTCCGACCGCGAACAGATGGCGGCCGAAGACCGAGCGATGGAGAACGATCCATGCGATCACGGCAACGATGGAGAAGGCCACGATCGAGTGCGGAACGCCGTAGGTCCGGCCTGAGAAGACCCATTCGAGACTTGGGAAGCTCGCGCCGAAGGTGAAGCCGGCTGTCGCATCGGCGGTATAGAAGCGGGCGATGCCGCGATAGACGAGAAGACCGCAAAGGGTGACGACGAACGGCTGCATCCGCATTCGGGTGACGAGAAACCCGTGCAAGGTGCCGATTGCCGACCCCAGCAACAGGGTAAGGAGAAGCGCCGCCGGCCAGGGGACGCCGAGATTGACGACGAGATCGACGAACACGACGCCCAGCAGGGCGATCACCGATCCGACGGAGAGCTCTATGCCGGCGGTCACGATGACGAAGGCCTCGGCGATCGAGAACAGGCCGAACAGCCCTACGAGGTTTGCGGTGTTCGCGATGTTGATCGGCGAAAGGAAGCGGGGGTTGATCAGGGCGACGACCGTGCCGACGACCAGGATCAGGACAAGAAGGCCCAAGTCTTTCTTTTGCATGCTTTCCTCAGCCAACCGCCAGGGTGAGAACGTTCTGTTCGGAGAAGCACGGCGGCTCCAGGACCCCGGTGACATCGCCTCGGCACATGACCACGATGCGGTCGGAGACGGAGATCACCTCCTCCATGTCGCTCGAGATCATGAGTATGGCGACGCCCCGTGCGGTCAGCGCCCGCATGAGGGCATAGATCTCGGCCTTCGACCCGACATCGATGCCGCGTGTCGGCTCGTCGAAGATGATGACCCGCGGGTCGAGGGCCAGCCACTTGCCGAGCGCGACCTTCTGCTGGTTGCCGCCGGAGAGCTCCGCGACCGCGCGATCGACGTCCTGCACCTTGATGCTCAAGCGATCGCGCTGCTCGAGCGCGCGGGCGGTCTCGCGCCGGCGATCGATGAAGCCATGGCTGCTGACGGCATCGAGAGCGGGCAGGGAGATGTTTGCGCTGACCGGGAAGTCGATGATGAGGCCCTGGGCCTTGCGGTCCTCGGGGACGAGGCAGAGGCCGGCCGCGATCGCTTCATGCGGGCTGTGGTCGACCAGGATACGGCCCGCCAGCGTGATCGTTCCCGAGTGGACGGAATCGAGTCCGAAGACCGCGCGCGCGAGTTCCGTGCGGCCGGCGCCGACCAGTCCGGCGAGTCCGACGATTTCGCCGGCGTGGACCGTGAGATTGGCTTTTCCCTCAGGATAGGCCTGGGTCCTCACGTTCTCGATCTCCAGGGCAGGCTGCGACGCCGCGGATCGATTCCTGCCCACGTTCCAGACTGAAATTTCGCGCCCGATCATGAGCTGTATCATGGCGTCATGGCTGATCGTGTCGCGATCCAGATGCCCGACGACCCGGCCGTCGCGCAGCGCGACGACGCGGTCGGCGCATTGCTGAACCTCCGAAAGGCGGTGAGAGATGAAGAGAACGGAAACCCCCTGGGCCTTGAGGTCGGCGATGATCCGCAGCAGCCGGCTCGTTTCAGAAAGCGTCAGGCTGGAGGTCGGCTCGTCCATGATCACGAGCCTTGCATTCATCGACAGGGCCTTTGCGATTTCGAGCAGCTGCTGCTCGGCGATCGCCAGCCCGGCCACCATGTCCGAGGGCTTGAAGCGGGCGCCGATCCTATCGAGGATCGGCTGGGCCGCACGCGCCATGGCCCCTTCGTCGACAAGGCCGAAACGACCGCTCCGGATCTCGCGGCCGAGCAGCATGTTGGCGGCGACCGACAGATTGTCGAAGAGATTGAGCTCCTGATGGACGAAGGCAATGCCGTGATCGAAGGACTGCTGCACGCTGAGGCAGCTGTAGGTCCTGCCGGAGATTGTGATGCTGCCGGCGCTCGGGGCGACCACGCCGCCCAGAACCTTCATCAAGGTTGACTTGCCGGCGCCGTTCTCGCCGATAAGGCCGACGACTTCCCCGGCGCCGATCCGGAACGAGACATCGTCGAGCGCGACGACCCCAGGATAGACCTTGGTGATCTGGTGAAGCTGCAGATCGAAACCTTGCGCGGCGCCCATAGGCCTCTCGTCACGCGATGCCGTCAGCGTGCCGGCATCGGAAGCACGGGGACTGTGCCGACGGTCGAGAAACCGTCGGCACAGCGGTGAGCTGGGAGAAGCCTATCCTTTGATGCGCGCCTTCAGCTCGGCTTCAAAGGTATCGACATTGTCTTTGTCGATCACCTTGGTGGGAGCGATGATGAGCCCGTCGGCCGGGATGTCGGACTTGTCGCCCTCGAGGTAGCTGGCCATCAGCTTCATGCCCTGATAGCCCCATTGATAGGGGTCCTGAACGACCGTACCGGCAAAGGAGCCCTCGCGCACGGCGCCGAGCGTGATGGGATCTTCGTCGAAAGCGATCACGGTGATCTGGCCGAGCTTTCCGGAGGCTTGCAGCGCCTCGTAGATCTTCGGCGGGTTGTAAGAATAGAAGCCTACCATGCAGTCGATTTCCGGACTCGCCGCCAGAACGTCGTCGACGTTGCTGCGTGCCCGGGCGAAGTCCACGTCGTCGCCGCGGACATCCACCAGTTCTATGCCGGATCCTTCGACCGCCTGGCGGAATCCCGCAATGCGTTCGACCGCGTTGTCGGCGCCGAGAAAGCCGACGAAGCCCATGCACTTGCCGCCGTTCGGCAAGGCCTTCAAGGCGATCTCTCCCGCCTGGACGCCCGCGGCGGTGTTCGACGAGCCGAGATAGGCTATGCGCTTGCTGTCGGGGGCGTCGCTGTCGGTGGTGAACAGCGGAACCTGCGCGGCGATGCGGTTGAATGCGTCGGTCGAGGTCTTGGGGTCGACCGACGAGATCATGATGGCATCCGTTCCGGCCGCCACCAGGTCGTCCATGAGCGCGTTCTGGAGCGCGGCGGTGCCCTGCGCCGGATAGCGGAACTGGAGTTCGTAGCCGGGCATCTCCGCCTGCGCCGCCTTGACGCCTGCCTCTGCCAGCTTCCAGAAATCGGACGCGGCGTTGACGATGAATGCCAGGGCTGGCTTTTCCTGCGCCGTTGCGGTGCTTCCCAGAAGGCTCGCGGCAAGCGCAACGCCGACCAACTTTGCACGTTTCATATCTTCCTCCCAATTGCCGGACGCCGGAATTGTCATTTATGGAGGGAAGGAGGCCCCCACCCGGCTGTCCACATTACTAATAATAAGCTGATATTTATTAGCATTGCAACAGAGGGGGCGTTCCTTGCGTTGGCGCAAGCTTCCCGGAAGGTCGTTGCGCGCTATGCGTCGTTCTGCTGTGACGGCAGATCTTCGGCAATGATTGCAAGGCCGTGGGGATCGAGCACTGTCAGCTTCTGGCGGCCCAGTTCGACGATGCCGCGCTCCTGCCAGGCCGAGAGCGTGCGGGAAACCGTGTGCAGCGTGGTACCCGTCATCTCGGCGATATCCTGGCGGGAAACCGGAAAGTCGATGAGGATGCCGCCCTCGACGCGCCGGCCGGCCTGCGCCACCAGGCGGGCGACTGTGTGGGCAATGCGCCGTTCGACGCGCTCGGTCTGCATTTCGCGCAGGCGGGCGTGGGTATCCTTCAGCCGTCCGCCCATGGTCCGCATGGCATTGAGTGCGATCTGGGGATAGATCTGGGCCAGGTCGGCGATGTTGCTGCGCGTCCAGCCCAGGGCCCAGGAGTCGAGCACCGCCGTGGCCGTGCCCGGATAGGTCAGCCCGCCACAGACGGCCACACAACCGAACATTTCCTTGGGGCCGATGTAGCGGATGGTGACCTCCTGGCCCTCGGCGGTGACCTGCGAAACCTTGAGGCGGCCCACCTCCAGAACATAGAAGGCGTCGGCTTCCTGATCCTGCTCGAAGACCTGCTGGCCGGTCGCCAGCTTGATCCAATGGGCCGCCGCGAGGGCGCGGCTGCGTCCCTCGGCATCCAGGCCGACGAAGACATCGACGGCATCCAGCAGGCTGGGGTCGAGGTTTCGCGGATTGGGCATTTCGCAAGGGCCTCTATCGTGTTGTGAGAACGTTCGATTGCCGGGCGCGGAGGCGCCGCCTGGGCGAATGCCGTACTAGGACGCTTTCCGCGAGCCGGAGGAAAAGCGCAGAGGGCGATAGTCGTCGCGAAAGGACTTGATCGCCGCGTCGTGGCCGATGGTCTGCCGGACGAACCAGTCGATGAGGTGGTTGCAGGGCTCCGCTTCCTCCGAGCCGGCAGGCGCATTCTCGAAACGACCGCGCAGGGCGGTGAGTTGCTTCAAACGGTTCTGATGCTCGCTGACATAGGAAGCCAGGTCTTGGTAGCCCGGAAATCCGCGCAGAATCTCCTCCTCATGCCGGAAATGGTCATCCGCCAGGACCGTCAGGGAATCGAATGCATCGAGGGCTGCCTCCTTTTGTCCCTCATGCCAGGCAGCGCAGACGGCGTTGACGAGGCGCACCAGCGCCCGGTGCTCGTTGTCCAGCGCCTCGATGCCGACGCTGAAACTGTCGCTCCAGGGAAGCGCCGGAGCCGGCGTCGGTTCTTCAGTCATTTCAGAATGCCAGTCTGCAGAGGAGCACTCATTTGGGCCCGGATCTCCGAGCAATTGGTGAACGCCGCCGTTTCGGCCAGCCTCCGACGGAGCTCCGGCACCTACAGATACTCAAATGCCGTGCCACTAGATAGCAGCCTTTGATGAAGAAAACAGGCCTGTTGGCGGCTGGCCGCACGACCCGACAGACCTCAGTACGGGCGGACCGCGAAGATGTTTTCCAGCTCATAGTCCTTGAGAAAGTCGCGCTTTGTCCTTGCGCCGGCAGCTTGGTCGTAGTGCTGGCCGCTCAACAGCATGTCGACGGACTGACCGGCAAGGCTGAGCGGCACGACGAGGCGGGAGACCCGTTTCGAGACCTGCGACCAGGGCACGATCAAACGCGAGCTGGAGTACACCGGCATGCGAAGCCGCACCGGCGCCGAATAGAACTCTTCGACGATCGATCGCGCCGGGGGCGGAAATATCTCATCGACAAAGCGGCCCGTATAGTCCTGCCCGACGAACTTGGAGATCCCGGTGCCCGCGACGCGGTAGCGGAACCGCCATGGCGGTTCCCGGCCATGGACCTCGACCAGGAACAGGTCCTTCAACAACAGAGGCACGTCGAGCGGATCGAAATTTGCGCGCAGAGGCACCGTACGGCTCCCGCGGATCCGCTGCCAATGGTCGAAGAGCGCGCGCAAGCTGGGTTCTTCGACGGCATCAATGGTCGCTTCCGGAATCTGTCGGAATTCCAGGGGCATCAGGCAGCTGAGGAGCGAGGAGGTTCGCGAAACGCAGGGGTGAAATCTAGGACCAGCCGATCAAGCCTGGCAGCCGCTGCTGCCATCGCCGAGCCGCTTCCCCCGAAGTATTGGGCGGCCATTGTCGCTCCCGCGTGAGATTGACGATCATGCCCAACGTTTCGAAAGCCGGATTGGATCCAGCGGCTGGCGGAATAATTGTATGGTCGGCCCTTTTTTAGGATCATGTTCCTGTGAGGGGATTTTGCATCCGCGTCAAGGCGCTCGGCCATCCACCCGGGGCATGGCCAGCATGGTCCCGTAGCGCAGGAGAAAGAGCCCGAAGGCCGCCAGCCAGAAGGCGCCTGCCGCGCCAAGCAACAGAAGGTAGGCCTCGGGCGTGATGGCTGCCGCAACGCGTGCAGCGGCGCCGACGAAAACCAGCAGATAGATGGCAAACGTCGTGCGGTCAGCATGCAGCTGCCGGCCCGTGTGTCCCAGGGTGGCGCGGGTCGTCATCGCCAGAATCATGCCGGCGATGGCGCCGGCCGTGAGTGCATGAACGCCCGCCGAGAGGGGGACCAGGTCTGGCCGGGCTGCGCCCAGGGCGAGGAGGCCGAGACCCAGCGGCAGCCAGGCGTAGGCGAGATGCAGGCTCCAGACCAGCGGTTCGGCGAGCGTGCGATGGCCGCGCCAGCGGGTCAGGCGCAGGCCCTGGGCCAGAGCCGCCGCGCCGGCAAAGGCGGCGGTAAGGCTACTCTCGGGCGCGAGCGTCCACAGCAACATTGCGACGGCCGTGGCGGCGAGCGCCACGCGGTCTGTCGGGCCGAAGAGGGGCGGGCGCGCCTCGCGGCGCGCTTCCAGCCAATTGCCAGTGAAGTTCGGGATAACGCGCCCGCCGATCAGCGAGATCAGCATGGTCAAGACCGCAATTCCCAGGCGCCCGCCGATCTCAGAGATCTCGGGGAAGTCGCCCGCGACGCTCAGATGCATGAGGACGTTCGCCAGCAGAAAGCTGCCGAGAACTGCAACCAGCGGCAGCCCGCGCCAGAAGCTTGCGCCGATGATATCCCTGGTCACCAGGAACAGGAGCACGAGGGGAAAGAGGACGTCCAGCGCCGCCGCGGCCGAGGGGCCGACTGTCGCCGAGAACGCGACGGCGAGGCGGCCGGCCAGCCACAGCGCCACCAGAAGGCCCAAGGGCCAGCCCTGCAGCGCCGGGCGTCCGGTCCACTGCGGCACCGCCGTCAGGACGAAGCCGGCGATGGCTGCCTGGGCAAAGCCGAAAAGCATCTCGTGCACATGCCAGGCGAGGGGATCGAAGGCCGTCGGCAGGCTGCAGTGCCCCGCCAGGATTCCCAGCCAGAGAAGCAGGGAGACGACGGCGTAGAGCCCGGCCATGAGAAAGAAGGGGCGCAAGCCGCGCCCGAGAAAGGCGGGTCCGCGGTAACGCGCAGCGGTCAAGTCGGCGGTCGGCATAGGGAAAGAGCCTCTTCGTTGGCCTGGTTGTCCTCACTATGCCGAGGAAGCGGGGGGCGCTGTTTGTGCGGGCGCAAGGTCCGGCGAGAAAGAGAAATTACCCCGACCGCTCAAGCTCATAGACCGCCAGCCCACGCCAAAGGTGGAGGCCGGCCGCCGCCGTGCTAGTTTGGCCCGGAGGACGCTTCCCTAGCGGCGCCCTCCGCCTGCACCTCTGTCGTTGGTCGAGAAAGTCCTGATGCATTCCGTGGAAGAACCGCGAGCCGCGCCCCGACCTGGGCTAGGCGAGGCCTGCTGGCGCGGCCTCAGGGGACTCTGCCCCTCCTGCGGCAAGGGCAGGCTCTTCGCTAGATATCTGAAGCAGGCCGCCGCCTGCCCCGCCTGCCATGAGCCCCTGGGCCATCTGCGCTCGGACGATGCCGCGCCCTGGCTCACTATCCTCGTTGCTGGCCATATCGCCGTCCCGGTGATTCTCGCCGTCGAGCGCTACGCGCAGTGGCCGGCCTGGCTGGCCATGACGGTCTGGCCGCTCTTCGCCGTCGCCCTGGCCCTCGTCGTGCTGCCGCGCGCCAAGGGACTGCTCCTCAGCGTCATCTGGGCGACCCGGGGGCCCGGGTCCGAACGCGACTGAGGGTCCGCGGGCGGCCAAGTGGCGCGGCGCCTCGACAAGGGCGGGCACCGGCAGCATAGTGCGGCCGCGCTGGAGCCGGGCGGAGGGTGGCATGAAGAAGCAGGATCAGGAGACGGCCGAAGCGGCATTGCGCCGCGAGATCGTCGAGACCTGCCGGGCGATGAACGCGCTGGGCATCAACCAGGGCACCTCGGGCAACGTCGGCGCCCGCCACAGGGACAGCCTGCTGATCACGCCCTCGGGCCTGCCCTACGACGAGATGGGGCCCGAAGATATCGTGGCGATGCCCTTGGGCCGCGACGACGGCAGCGACCTCGGCAAGCTCGCACCCTCCTCGGAGTGGCGCTTCCATCACGACATCCTGCGGGCACGGCCGGACATCGCGGCCGTCGTCCACACCCACAGCACCTATGCCACGGCGCTGGCGATCTGCGGCCTGGAGATTCCGG
>WHTV01000126.1 GCA_009377535.1 Kiloniellaceae bacterium | reverse complement strand
GCCGCCAGGGATCGCCCCCAGGGCCACCATTGCCCCGTGGCGCACCGGCTGTACGCCGCGCAGCGCGGCATAGAGGCCCAGCGGCGATCCCTGGCGGCGCGCGCTCATGGGAAAGGTCAGGTTGGCTTGGTAGATGTCGCCGGCGGCGATGTAGGCCTTCACCCGCTCGAAGGCCGTGAGATAGTCGGGCTCGGACCAATACGGCTCGGGTGTCGAAAGGCCCGCCGCGGGCATCTGGTGCTGCGCCGCCTCGAGCAGCTCCTTCGCCGCGGACTCGTCGGGGGCGGCGAAGACGCCGAAGCAGAGCAGCGGCGCGCGGCGGACCGCCGGCAGTAGCGGCGCCAGTCTTGGCTCCACTACATAGCCGAGCTCATAGCTGCAGGCGCCGGCCAGCCAGAGGCCTGCGGCCCGCGCCTCCCGCAGGGCCTCCAGCGCGCCCGGAACTTCGGCGGCGGACTCGGCGACGATCAGACGCTGTGGATCGGCGAAGACCGCCGGGCGGCCCTCCGGCCCGGTGTCGAAAAAGATAATTCGCTGCTGCACGGCACCTTATCTCTGGCTGACCGGCCTCTGGCAACCCAGTCTCCGGCAATCGGGGGGCGAGGGTCAAGTTCCTCACAGTAATACGACCGCCATGGTTTGAGAAATCCGGGCTAGGTGTTTGATCCCGGGTTTTGATGGTGGCTTCGCGGGCCGCGAGAAGCTCTTCCAGCGCGACCGGGCCGGTCGGTCATGCCGGCGAAGCCCCTTTCGAACTCGCGGGAAATGTCTTTGCGCCGTGCCCGGAGAACTTCGTGCATCGGTCGGTCATGGCTCAACAGATAGCGAGCGCGACCTTGATCTCTGTGGGAAACCACGGCCATTTGATCGTGACGGCCGAGGGAACTCATTCAAGCCTGCGCCATGTCGAGGCCCAGATCCAAGCTCCTGGAGCTGTGGGTCAGCCAGCCGACCGACAGCAGGTTGACGCCGGTCGCGGCGATTACCGGGGCGGTTTCCAGATCGATGCGGCCCGATGCCTCTGTCGTGGCCCGGCCGCGAACCATCGCCACGGCCTGCTCGAGTTGCTTGGGGGTCATGTTGTCGAGCAGCACGGCATCCGGGGAGACGGCCATGGCTTCTTCGAGCTGCCGAAGGGTGTCGACCTCGACCTCGATCTTGACCAGGTGCCCGATGCGCTGCCGCACGCGGCGAACCGCTTCGGCAATACTTCCGGCTAGCGCGATGTGGTTGTCCTTGATGAGCACGGCGTCGTCGAGGCCGAAACGATGGTTGGCGCCGCCGCCGGCCCGCACGGCCGCCTTTTCCAGCGCCCGCAGGCCGGGCGTGGTCTTGCGTGTGCAGGTGATCCCCACGCCGTAGCCCTCGACCGCCTGAACCAGTGCTGCGGTTGCCGTAGCGACACCGGAGAGCCTGCCGAGGAAGTTGAGGGCCGTCCGCTCGGCCGAGAGCAGGGCACGCGCGCGCCCTTCGATCTGCATCACCACTTTCCCCGGACTCACCCTGGAGCCATCGGGCGCCGGGATCTCGCAGGCCGTGGGGGGATCCAACAGCCGGAAGGCGAGCTCGGCCGCGCGGGTGCCGGCGATTGTTCCCGCTTCGCGGGCGACGATGGCCGCCTGCGCCGTCAGCGCCGCCGGGATGACGGCGTCCGTCGTGATGTCGCCAGCCCGGCCCAGGTCCTCCAGCAGGGCCGCCTTGACCAGGGGTTCTATCAGGATATTGGGCAGGATGTCGGGAAGGTGTTGGACGCTTTCGGTCATGCGGGCTGATCTCCCAGGGATAGGACTGTAAGCGGCCTTGCGGCAGGCCGTACCCTCTCCGGCTCGACGGCCTGGTGGCGGGCCCAGCCGGGGTCGGCAGCGGGAAAGTCGCGCCTGGTATGGGCGCCGCGGCTTTCCGTTCGCGCAAGGGCGGCTGCAGTGATCATCAGGGCAACCTCCACCTTGCGCCGCAACGGTCCATCCTCGGCCGATGTGTCACGGAGACCGCTCAGCCACGCGAGGGTCGTCTGAAGACCGTCGCGGTCCCGGACCACACCGACAGCGTCATCCATGCGCCGCCGCAGCTCTGCCTCGACCGCCGGGATCGCCGGAGAACCGGGGGCGTTCGCTTGCAGGGCGGTGAGCCGATCGCCGCTGTGGGGCAGGCAGCATGGCCGGCTCGTGTGCCGGATGTCCGCGGCGGCCCGGCGGCCGAAGACCGCCGCCTCGATGAGCGAGTTGCTCGCCAGCCTGTTGGCGCCGTGCAGACCGGTCGAGGCCACCTCGCCGACCGCCCACAAGCCGGGAAGCGAGGTGCGGCCACGACGATCCGTCGAGATACCGCCCATGTGGTAGTGCGCGGCCGGACGCACCGGGATGGGCTGGCTGACCGGATCGATTCCTGCTGCCCGGCAGAGAGCAGTGATGGCCGGAAAGCGGCGGGGAAAGCGCGGCCCGAGGGCGTCGCGGGCATCGAGGAAGACCCGGCGCCCCGCCTCCATGTGCTTCCATATGGCGCGGGCAACGCAGTCGCGCGGCGCCAGGTCGCCGCCGGGAACCCCGCTCATCACCGGCAGGCCCAGGTCGTCCACCAGGACACCGCCTTCGCCACGGATCGCCTCGCTGGCCAGCGGCAGGGGCGCATCACGGCGCGCCGCCGCGGCGATCGCGATGGCCGTGGGATGGAACTGGACGAACTCGAGATCCCGCAGCTCCCCCCCGGCCCGCGCCGCGAGGGCAAGCCCGCTGCCCCAGGTGCCGGCGGGGTTGGTGGTCGAGGCGTAGAGGCCGCCGATGCCCCCGGTCGCCAGCACCACGGCCCGGGCGGCCACGGGCGCCAGAGTGCCGCCGCGCCGGAGCAGCGCGCCGGCGACTCGGCCGTCCTCGACAAGAAGGTCCTCGGCGCTGCAGTGCTCGGCCAGGTCGATGGTGCCGCTGGCACGCGCCCGGGCCGCCAGGGTCCGGATCAGCGCGGCGCCGGTGCCGTCGCCGCCGGCGTGCAGAATCCGGCGGCGCGAGTGGGCTGCCTCGAGCGTGAGGGCGGGCTTGCCCCCGGCGTCCTGGTCGAAGGGTACCCCCCATTGCCTGAGCATCCCGATGATCGTCGCGGCCTCGGCGGCCACATCCCGGGCGACCCGCGGATCACCGAGACCGGTCCCGGCGGCGAGGGTATCCTGCGCATGCAGCCCGGCATCGTCGTCCGGGCCGACCGCGGCCGCGATGCCGCCCTGTGCCCAGGCGGTGGCGCCGCCGGCGCCCAGCGCACCTTCGGTCACCAGCAGCACCGGAAGCGGGGCCAGGCGGAGGGCGGTGATAAGTCCGGCAACGCCGCTGCCGACAACCATCACCCGATCCGCGGAGCTGCTGGACATGGCGCTGCCGCTTCGCTCAGGCGACGGCCAGCATGCGCTCGACCGCGGCCCGGGCACGCCCCGCGATGGCCGGTTCAACGGTGACTTCAGGCTGCAGGGTTTCCAGCGCCCGCCGGATCTTCGGCAGCGAGATGCGCTTCATGTGCGGACAGAGCCCGCAGGGCCGCAGGAATTCGACGCCGGGCGCTTCGGCCGCGATGTTGTCGCTCATGGAGCATTCGGTGAGCAGCAGGACCTTCGGAGGCCGCTGGGTCTTCACGTAATCGGTCATCTGCGCCGTCGAGCCGGCGAAGTCGGCGACGTCGATCACCTCGGGCGGGCACTCCGGATGCGCGACGACGACAAGGCCGTCGATGCCCTCGCGAATTTGCCGGATGTCGTCCGCGCTGAAGCGTTCATGGACCTCGCAGCGGCCGCGCCAGCCGATGATCTCCACCTTCGTCCGCCCGGCGACATAGTTCGCAAGATACTGGTCCGGCAGGCAGATCACACGCGGCACGCCCAGGGATTCAACAACGCGCACGGCGTTTCCCGAGGTGCAGCAGATGTCCGACTCCGCCTTCACCTCGGCGGAGGTGTTGACGTAGGTGACGATGGGAACGCCCGGATAGGCCTCCCGCAGCAGGCGGACGTCGGCCCCGGTGATCGAGGAGGCGAGCGAGCAGCCGGCTTCGAGGTCGGGAATCAGGACGGTCTTTTCGGGGTTCACCAGCTTCGAGGTTTCCGCCATGAAGTGCACGCCGGCCTGAACGATGACCTCGGCGTCGGTCTCGGCGGCGCGGCGCGCCAGCGCCAGGGAATCGCCGACGATGTCGGCAACGCCGTGGAAGATCTCCGGTGTCTGATAGTTGTGGGCCAGGACGATGGCGTTGCGGTCGCGCTTGAGGCGGAGGATCGCGTCGATCTCCGGCGCGAAGAGCGGCCATTCAAGGGCCGGGATGACGTCCTTCACCCGCTGATAGACGGGCTCGGTGCGGGCCTCCACCTCTGGCGTGAAGCGCAGGGGCTCCACCTCCTCCAGGGCATTGGCAGGCATGGCATCCTCCTTTTGCTCAAACTGAGCATTATAGGGGCCAAAAAATCGCCGGGTGTCCCGGCTTTGTTATTCTCAGATTGAGCATAACCCTGCGACCCGCTCTGTCAAGGGCACTTCCTCAGCTGATTAGGGATAGCTGCCCCGCCGCGTGGCGCTGACCCGCACCCCGGGGGCCGGCCGTTCCAGTGTCACTTCCCGGCGGAAGCGCACGAGCTTGGCCGGCCGGCCGCCGGTGTCCATGGCCACCTCGCCGGTCTCCTCGACCAGTCCCTGCTGGGCGATCAGGCGGCGGAAGTTCTGCTTGTGGAGAGGAATGCCCGACAGGGCCTCGGCCGTCTTCTGCAGCTCGGAGAGCGTGAAGGCGGGCGGCATAAGCTCGAACAACACGGGACGGTACTTGATCTTGGCCCGCAAGCGGCTGATTGCCGTGGCCAGGATGCGGCGGTGGTCGGAAACCATCGGCAATCCCGAAACGGCATTATTGATCCTCGACGGTGGCTGCGTCCCGCGGTCTACGAAGGCTTCAGGAACTAGGCCCGCTTCATAGAGCAATTCATAGCGCTCCAGGACGCGCTCCTCGTCCCAGGGCGCGTCGCCGATCCCGAAGGTCAGGCGCGCCCTTTCGAGGCGTCTCTTGTTGGTCGGTCGGCCCGGCTTCCCGGCCCAGCTCTTCAAGCGCTTGAGAAGCGGGTCCCGCGCGGCGGGCACACCGGCGCGCATGTCCTCCCAAGGGAAGAAATCATACCAGTTTCGCCAGCGGCCCTGCCGCGGCGGGTCGGTGCTCGCCACCAGCGCCAGGTAGGTGATCGAGATGGCCTTCTGCTGCGAAGCAACGTCGGGTTCCAGCTGCGCGGTGGCACGGTCCCCGAAGGTGTAGAGCTGCTCGACATAACCGAGCGGATGCTGCGTCTGCCGCTCGACCCAGGACCGCAAACCCGACTGCAACGACTGATGACCCGGCTCCAGGGGCCCGGAAGGCAGGGCGATCGCCGGCTGGGCCGAGGCCTCGACGGTAAGGACGCAAGGCGTCCCCTCTCGCACGGCAATGACGACCGCCGTCAGGTCCACCCGGACGCGGCTTTCACGGTCTCGGCTTCCCATCACTCCCCGTGCGTTTCGTTGGTCATCGTTGCGGTCGTTCGAGCCGGCCCGCGCGCCACAGCGGGAGAATCCGTTTCCCGTCGGGTTGCGCGGCGACAATCTATGCTACAGCAGGCGAGCTTGCCAGCGCGGTTCGCTCGAGGTATCGCAGCCGCGTCTAAAACCGGCTTGAATCAAGGCCTTGCGGGGCAGCTGATCGCCCTTGCGCGTTTACGACTGAATTCCATCTATGACCTCCCCATCGCGATTGGCAGAAAGGCCGACATCCACCGTCTGCTCAGTTTCGAGTTCGCGACGAAGGTCTTCAGCGATGAGGAGGTTCGCGCAATCCTGAGCGACGTGGGGTTTGAAGCCGCTCAAGCGGTCAAAGGGATTTTTTGGCGTCTCCAGCGATCGCTGGAGAATGAACGATCCCGTTAACCGGCCAGAAAATCAGCTGCGACGCGCATGTCACGCAAGGGCCGCACGATGTCTATGGATTTCTGGTAAAGATGATGCGCCTTGTAAGCTGCCAGCTGCGCTTCATCCGTGAACTCCCCGTAGACCACGAAATCAGGTCCATCCAAACTGAGTGGATCGGTATTGAAATTGCGGCCGATCTCTACATGCAGGCTGTCGGGAATTCCGGTCAAGAGCTGCAGGCCTTTGTAGATCGTTTCACGATCCTCCGGCCTCTTGGCGGAGAAGAAGACAACGTGGCGGATCATACGGAAGAAGCCTCTTCGAGAATCGACAGACACCATTTGCAAGTTCAGCCAACGCCTGTCAACTACCTGAAACGACGTGAGCTTCTTACAGCCGCGGGAGAGCCATAACTGTCGTTCCCTCAGGTCTCGCCAAAGACGTGCTCGGCGGCCGGAAAGTGCCGCGCGCGCACATCGTCTGCGAAGGCTGCGATGGCGGCCTCGGCGTCGCGGCCCAACTCGGCATAACGCTTCACGAACTTCGGCTGGAAGCCGGCGAACATGCCGAGCATGTCGTCGATGACCAGCACCTGGCCGTCGCAGGCCGCCGAGGCGCCGATGCCGATGGTCGGGATCGCGATCTCCCCCGTGATGCGGCGGGCCAGCGGCTCGGTCACCTTCTCGAGGACCACCGAGAACGCCCCGGCCTCGGCGACCGCGACCGCGTCGTCGAGGATCCGCGCTGCGTCGTCGCCGCGTCCCTGAACCTTGTAGCCGCCGAGCGCATTGACCGCCTGGGGCGTCAGACCGACATGCGCCATCACTGGAATACCCCGCGCGGTCAGGAAGCGGATGGTCTCGGCCATCTTGGCGCCGCCTTCCAGCTTCACGGCCGCGCAGCCGGTCTCCGCCATCACGCGCGCGGCGTTCCGGAACGCCTGCTCGCGGCTCTCCTCGTAGCTCCCGAAGGGCATGTCGACGACCATCAGCGCCCGCGCGAGACCGCGGCGCACCGCCTTGCCGTGCAGGATCATCATGTCCAGGGTGACCGGCAGCGTGGAATCCAGGCCGTGCAGCACCATGCCGACGCTGTCACCGACCAGCACCACCTCGCAGTGCGCGTCGACGAGCCTGGCGATGGGCGTTGTATAGGCCGTCAGGCAGACGATCGGGGTCGCCTCCTTGCGCCTGGCGATCTCCGTCAGGGTCACCGCCCTGGCCTTTCCCGTTACGCTCATCCCGCCTCCCTTCGTTGCTGGGCGCGGCGCGCGGCCGCTTTCCCCTGTTCCACGTATCCGACGATCCGTTCGCGAAGATCCAGAGAATAGGGTTTGCCCATAATTCACCTCCAAACATGGTGAATCACATTTCGGCCCCCATGGGAATCCCCTGATTCACTTCAAACGCAAACCGCTTTTGACCACGGCGGGCCGGTCTACAGCCGTTCCGTACAGATAAGCTTCTTGTGCGGGCAACGGGTGTGGAAGGGGCAGGTGCTTGCGCTCCTGGCGCTGCTCTTTGATGACAAGGCAAGCCGTGTGGCGTGCGGTGATTGTGTCGTCGCGGGTACGGCCTTGTCACCGGGCCAGCTGCAGTGTCTTCAATGGGCGGCGCGGGAAGTCCGCCGTTGACATTGGTTGCATTCTCGATCTTTCGCTGCAATCCGTCACCTAAACGGCTTTCATAAGGAGTTTGGCTCTCAGTGGCTTCCTGCCCCCGCAGATCCTATGCAGGCGAGAATTGGTGGGGAAGGGTACCGTTAGTATCCTTTCCATTCTCACGAACCAGGAGCCTGCCCATGACCAGCCAGTCTCAATCTGCCGCGCAAGCCACGATCTTCATTGCTATTGAACTCAGCCGGACAGGCTGGCTCGTGGCTGTGCAGAATGCCTCTGATGGTCGTCTCGGCCGGCATAAGTTGCCTGGCGGTGATGTGGATGGTCTTGTGGCGCTGATTGAGCGGTTGCGCTTGCGCGAAGAGCGCCGGATCGGCGGTCCTGTCGAGGTTGCGGCGTGCCACGAGGCTGGCTATGACGGGTTCTGGTTGCATCGCCGGCTGGTGACAGCGGGGGTGGTCAGCCATGTCATCGACCCGACGAGCCTGCAGATCGACCGACGGGCGCGGCGGGTGAAGACGGATGCGACCGACGTCGAAGCGCTGCTGCGGACGCTGATGGCATATTGGCGGGGCGAGCCGCGAGTGTGCCGCATGGTTCGGCCGCCCTCGATCGATGAGGAGGATGCCAAGCGTCTTCACCGTGAGCGCCATCGGTTGATCAAGGAGCGGGTGGCGCACGTGAACCGCATCAAGGCGCTGCTCGCCACCCAGGGCATCTACGAGTATCAGCCATTGCGGGCTGACCGCCATGAGCGGTTGGCCGGACTGGTGACGGCGAATGGGACGTCACTCCCGCCACGGCTGCGCGCCGAGGTCCTGCGCGAGGTCGACCGCCTCGAGCTGGTGCTGACCCAACTGCACGATGTCA
>WHTV01000125.1 GCA_009377535.1 Kiloniellaceae bacterium | reverse complement strand
TATGTCGGCCCTCTTCTCAGGCTGTCATCCCGGCCAAGCGAGCGTAAGCGAGCGCGAGCCGGGATCCATGGGCGGGTCAAGCGCCAAGCGGCGCCATGGATCCCCGCGTCAAGCGCGGGGATGACAACTGAGGAAGTGGCGAGAAAGGGTGCGACGTGAGAGACGTCTCAGGCCCTCTTCCGCGCCGCCACCGCGTCCAGCAGCGCTTCCAACTCGACGATGCTGTCCACCACGTGGTGGGCGTGGGGTTCCAGATGCTCGCGCGCGCTGGTGCCGGTGAGCACGCCGACCAGGAGTCCGGCGCCGGCGCGGCGGCCCATCTCCATGTCGTGGTGGCTGTCGCCGACCACGGCGACGGCGGCGGGGTCGAGGCCCGTGGCCGCGCAGAAGGCCGTCACCATGCCGGGGCCCGGCTTGGCGCCGTGGCCGGAGTCGAAGCCGACGACGTAGCAGAAGTGCTCCAGCACGCCGAAGGGCGTGAGGCTGCCGTAGGCGCTGCCCTCGCTGTCGTTGGTGGCGACGCCGAGCAGCAGCCCGCGCGCCCTGAGCGCGACGAGGGTCGCGGCGAGGCCGGCGACCGCCACCGCCGTCTCGCCGCTCATGGCCTCGAAGGACCCGGTGACGCGCGCCGCGGTTTCCACTGGGTCCGCGCCCAGTAGCCCGGCCCAGACGGCGGCGATCTCGTCGTTGGTCGCGCTGGCGAGAAGCGAGTCGGCAAGGCAGCGCCCGCTCGCCGGATCGTAGCCGGTGCTGACCAGCAGGTGCTGCGCCAGCGCCGCATCGCCACCGGCCGCCTCCAGCGCCGCCTGCCGGTTCAGCGGCATCCAGGTGGCGTGGTAGTCGAGCAGCGTGCCGTCCTTGTCGAAGAGAATGCCGGCAATGGTCACTTGGCAGCGACCTCCGCCCGCTCTGCCGCACTGCTCTGGCGCAGGATGCCGGCGTAGATCTCCTCGTCGCCGCAGACGCCGACGAGGCGGCCGTCCTCGACCAGGGCGACCGGGTGGCCGGTCGCCTGGCGCAGCTCGATGGCGACGCGCATCGACATGTCGCAGGGCGCAGTGATGAGTGCGGTCGAGGGCAGTGCCGCCATGTCCATGCCCGGCCGGTAGGGCAGCAGGCGGCCGAGGTAGCCGTCGAGCAGCACCGATTCCGGCGCGCCGGCGGCACTGAGCTTCACGCGGAAGCGCCCGGCGCGGTCCAGCAGCACGGCGTCGTCCTCCCGTTTCAACTGCTCGATGGGGGTCATCAGCGAGCCGCCGCGCAGCACGTTCAGCGGGTTCATGTGGGCGACGAACTCGGCGACGTACTCGCTGGCCGGGTTCAGCACGATCCCTTCCGGCTTGCCGTACTGCACGATACGGCCCGCCTCCATGATGGCGATGTGGCTGCCGAGCTTCAGCGCCTCGTCGAGATCGTGGCTGACGAAGATGATGGTCTTCTTCAGTCGCTGCTGCAGCTCCAGCAGCTCGTCCTGCAGGTGGTCGCGGATCAGGGGATCCAGTGCCGAGAAGGGCTCGTCCATCAGCAGGATCTCCGCGTCCGTGGCGAAGGCGCGTGCCAGGCCGACGCGCTGCTGCATGCCGCCGGAGAGCTCGTGGGCGAACTTGTCCTTCCACTGCGAGAGGCTGACCAGCGCCAGCTTCTCCTCGACGATGCTCTCGCGCGCCTTCCGGTCCATGCCGCGCAGCTCGAGGCCGAGGCCGACGTTCTCCGCCACCGTGCGCCAGGGCAAGAGGGCGAACTGCTGGAAGACCATGGCGATGCGGTTCATGCGCAAGCGCCGCAGGGTCGCCGGGTCGCAGGAGGCGACGTCGATCAGCTCGGCCGCGTCGCGCACCATGACCTTGCCGCGGGTCACCTTGTTGAGGCCGTTGACGGCGCGCAGCAGGGTCGACTTGCCGGAGCCGGAGAGCCCCATGAGGACGCAGATCTCGCCCTCCTCGATGGTCAGCGAGGCATCGGCCACGCCGACCACGTTGTTGGTCTGCGCCAGGATCTCGTCGCGCGTGGCGCCCCGGTCGAGCAGGGCCAGCGCCTTCTGCGGTTCCTTGCCGAAGATGATGTCGACGTTCTGGAACTCGACGGTGGTGGGGTTGTCGCCGTTCATCGCTCAGCGCCCCTTCTGCTTCACGTCGCGCTGCTTGCAGATGCGGTCGAGCAGGATCGCCACGATGACGATGGCGAGCCCGGCCTCGAAGCCGCGGGCGATGTTCACCGTGTTGAGCGCGCGCACCACCGGCTTGCCGAGGCCGTCGGCGCCGACCAGGGCAGCGATCACCACCATGGAGAGCGACAGCATGATGCATTGGGTGAGGCCCGCCATGATGGTCGGCAGGGCGTGGGGCAGTTCCACCTTCCACAGCAGCTGGCTCTTGGTGGCGCCGAAGGACTCGCCGGCCTCGACCAGGTTCTTGGGCACTGAGTGGATGCCGAGATAGGTCAGACGGATCGGTGCCGGGATGGCGAAGATCACTGTGGAGATCAGGCCCGGCACCACGCCGAGGCCGAAGAGGATCAGCGTCGGGATAAGGTATACGAAGGTCGGGATGGTCTGCATGAGGTCGAGCACCGGGCGGATGGCGGTGTAGAGCCAGGGGCGGTGCGCCGCGGCGATGCCGATCGGCACGCCGACGACCATGCAGGTGGCGGTGGCGAAGAGCACCAGCGCCAGGGTCTCCGTGGTCTCCTTCCAGTAGCCCATGTTCACGATGAGCAGCAGTGACAGCACGATGCCGACCACCAGCCAGAGGGAGCGGTGCAGCCAGAAGGCGAAGCCGGCCAGCAGCGCGATCAGCACCAGCGCCGGCACCGCCTGCAGCACATCGATCAGGCCGTCGATGGAAAAGCCCAGCACATCGGAGATGAAGTTGAAGAACCAGGCGGCGTGGTCGTTCAGAAGATCGACGAAATCGCTGATCCAGCTGCCGAGCGGAATTTTGTTTTTCTCAAGGAAGTCCATGACCGAACCTCTCCCTGTCCCCCAGAAAAAAGCAGAACGGCCAGGCGGCGGGGCCTGACCGTTCCAGCTTACACGTTCCGACGCAGCAGGCTACAGGCCGAGATGGGCCTTCACTGCCGGCAGCCCGTCCTCGCCGTCGAGGGTCTGCACGCCGGCCAGCCAGCCGTCCAAGACGCCGGGATTGGCCTGCAGCCACTCCGTCGCCGCGACGTTCTCGTTCTTGCCGTCGTTCAGGATGGCACCCATGATGGCGCCCTCCATCGGCAGGGAGAACTTGAGGTTCGCCAGCAGCTTGCCGACGTTGGGGCACTCGTCGGTGTAGCCCTTGCGCACGTTGGTGAAGACCGTGGCGCCGCCGAAGTCCGGGCCGAAGAAATCGTCGCCGCCCGAGAGATAGACCAGGTCGAAGTTGTTGTTCATCGGGTGCGGCGCCCAGCCGAGGAACACGATGTGCTCCTTGCGCTTCACCGCACGGTCGACCTGGGACAGCATGCCCTGCTCGGAAGACTCCACCACTTCGAAGTCCTTCAGGCCGAAGGCGTCCTGCTCGATCATGTCGAGGATCAGGCGGTTGCCGTCGTTGCCCGGCTCGATGCCGTAGATCTTGCCGCCCAGTTCGTCCTTCAGCTTGGCGATGTCGGCGAAGTCCTTGACGCCGGCCTCTGCCGTGTACTTCGGCACCGCCAAAGTGTACTTGGCGCCTTCCAGGTTGGCGCCCAACACCTCGACCGAGCCCTCTTCGCGGTACTTGGCGATGTCGCCTTCCATGGTCGGCATCCAGTTGCCGAGGAAGATGTCGATGTCGCCGTTCTTCAGGCTGGCGTAGGTCACCGGCACCGACAGCACCTCCGCCTCCGGCTCGTATCCGAGGCCTTCCAGCACCACCGAGGTGGCCGCCGTGGTCGCGGTGATGTCGGTCCAGCCGACGTCGGCGAAGGTCACCTCCTTGCAGGCCGCCGGGTCGGCCGCCTGCGCGCCGCCGATCGCCGCCGCGAATGCCAGGGCGGTCGCCACCGCGCCGCCGAGGGCGCTGCGCGAACGGTTTGTCGTTGTCATCGGATGAATCTCCTCTTGCCTTTGTTCCCTGTGCCTCGTCGTCACATGGTCGGGCGCGCCGGCGGTGCACCGGTCGGCGCCGACCCGGCCTTTCGGCAGACGCTGCCGCCACGGCCGGACGCCATGCTGTTCTTAGAGCCGAGAGGGCGAGCCTAATTTTTTTTGATTGAACGTTCAATCAAAATAAAATACCTCTGTAGCCGTCGGCGGCGCCAGGCGGCGCGGCCGTTACCCTTGCCCTGAAGCGAACGGAGGCCGCGCGCGCGGATGCCAAAGGTCGGAATCGAAGATCTGCGGCGGCGCCAACTGATCGCGGCGACCATCACCTCGATCCACGAGGAGGGTTTCGCCAACGCGACCATCTCGCGCATCTCCAAGAACGCCGGCATGTCGGGCGGCATCGTCGCCCATTATTTCGACGACAAGGCCGGACTGCTGGCCGCCACTATGCGCTCCCTGGCGCAGGACCTGCTGCGCGAGACGGTGAAGCGCCTGAAGGCCGCCGAGACGCCGGAGGAGCGCATCGACGCCGTGATCCTCGCCAACTTCTCGGTCGAGCAGAACGACCCGGAGACGGTCTCCGCCTGGCTCGCCTTCTGGGCGGAGGCGCGCAGCGCGCCGGCGCTCTGGCGCATCCAGAAGATCAACGAGCGCCGCCTGCTGAGCAACCTGTGCCACGCCTTCCGGCAGTTGCTGCCGGAAGACGAGGCCCGCATGGCCGCCGCCGGACTCGCCGCCATGATCGAAGGCCTCTGGCTGCGCTGCGCGCTGTCCCACGGGCCGCTCACCATCGACCAGGCGCGCCTGATCGCCCGCGACTACGTCGCGCGCTTCCTGAACACTTCCGCATAGGGGCCGACAAACCGCCGTGACCCGCAACCTGCCCGAACAGAAACTCTACATCCATGGCCGCTATTGCGACGCGCTCGGCGGCCGTCACTTCGAGACCGTGAATCCCGCCACCGGCGAGGTGATCTGCAGCGTGCAGCAGGCCGCGGCCGAGGACGTCGATGCCGCCGTCACCTCGGCACGCCAGGGCTTCGCCATCTGGTCGGCCATGGGCGGCACCGAGCGCGGCCGGGTGCTGCACGAGGCGCAGCGCCTCCTGCGCGCGCGCAACCGCGAGCTGGCGGAGCTGGAAGTCCTCGATACCGGCAAGCCGATCCAGGAAGCCGAGGCCGTCGACGTGATCTCCGGCGCCGACTGCATCGAGTACTACGCCGGCCTGGCCGCCAGCCTGCACGGCGAGCATGTCGACCTCGGCGGCGACTTCTTCTATACCCGGCGCGAACCGCTCGGCGTCTGTGCGGGCATCGGGGCCTGGAACTATCCGCTCCAGATCGCCTGCTGGAAGTCGGCCCCGGCGCTGGCCTGCGGCAACGCCATGATCTTCAAGCCGGCCGAACTCACCCCCCTCACGGCCCTGAAGCTGGCCGAGATCTATACCGAGGCCGGCCTGCCCGACGGCGTCTTCAACGTGGTGCAGGGCTTCGCCGAGACCGGCCAGGCCCTCACCCGCCACCCCGGCATCGCCAAGGTGTCGCTGACCGGCGAGGTCGGCACCGGCCGCAAGGTGATGGCCGACGCGGCGCTGAGCCTGAAGCATGTGACCCTGGAACTGGGCGGCAAGTCGCCGCTCATCGTCTTCGACGACGCCGACCTGGAGAATGCGGTGAACGGCGCCCTGCTGGCCAACTTCTATACCCAAGGCGAGATCTGCTCCAACGGCACCCGGGTCTTCGTGCAGGAAGGTTTGCACGATGCCTTCCTTGCCCGCCTGGTCGAGAAGACCAGCGGCCTGAAGATCGGCGATCCGCTGGACCCGGCAACCCAGGTCGGCGCGCTGATCTCCAAGGAGCATGCCGAGAAGGTGCTGGGCTACATCGAGCTCGGCCGCAAGGAAGGCGCCGAGGTGGCGGTCGGCGGCGGCCGGCCCGCGGACCCCGCGCTTGCCCGCGGCAACTTCGTCCAGCCCACGGTCTTCGCCGCCTGCCGCGACGACATGGCGGTGGTGCGCGAGGAGATCTTCGGCCCGGTGATGACGCTGTTGTCCTTCAAGGAGGAGGATGAGGTGATCGCCCGCGCCAACTCTACGCCCTTCGGGCTGGCTGCCGGCGTCTTCACCCGCGACCTCACCCGCGGCCACCGTGTGGTGGCGAAGCTGGAAGCCGGCACCTGCTGGATCAACACCTACAACGTGACGCCGATTGCCATGCCCTTCGGCGGCGTGAAGCAGTCCGGCATCGGCCGCGAGAACGGCCGCGCCGCCATCGAGCACTACACCCAACTGAAAAGCGTCTACGTCGCCATGAACGGCGTCGACTCGCCCTACTAGGCTGCCGCCATGCTTCGAGACGTCAGGAGACCTGCCTCCCATGATTCGAGACGCCCGCTCACGCGGGCTCCTCACCATGAGGTAGGTGGAAAGGCCTCATCCTGAGGAGCCTTGCGGAAGCAAGGCGTCTCGAAGGACGAGGCCTTCGGCACAATTTATCAAACCAGTGACCCTGCAGAGTTCCGTGCCCATGTCTGATACCCAGAGCTTCGACTACATCATCGTCGGCGCCGGCTCCGCCGGCTGCGTACTGGCCAGCCGCCTGACGGAGGACGCCGACGTCAACGTGTTGCTGCTGGAGGCCGGCGGACGCGACAATTCGATCTTCATCCACATGCCGGCCGCGCTGGCCAAGCCGCTGGCCAACGACAAGTACAACTGGTTCTACCATTCGGAGCCGGAGCCCCACGTGAACAACCGCCGGCTCTACTGCCCGCGCGGGCGCGTCGTCGGCGGCTCCTCCTCCATCAACGGCATGGCCTACGTGCGCGGCCACGCGCGCGACTACGACCGCTGGGCGCAAGGGGGCCTGGCCGGCTGGGACTACAGCCACGTGCTGCCCTATTTCCGCAAGGCGGAGACCTACAACGGCGGGACGGACGCCTACCGCGGCGACGAGGGTCCGCTGAACGTCACCGCCGGGCCCTGCCGCAATCCGCTGTTCAAGGCCTGGGTCGAAGCCGGCCGCCAGGCCGGCTATCCGGTGACCGCCGACATGAACGGCTTTCAGCAGGAAGGCTTCGGCCACATGGACATGACGGTCCACCAGGGCCGTCGCTGGAGCGCTGCCGTCGCCTACCTGAAGCCGGCCATGACCCGGCCCAATCTCACGGTCTGGACGCGGGCGCTGACCACCCGCATCATCTTCGAGGGCAACCGAGCAGTCGGCGTGGAGCTCGCCAAGGGCCGCGAGCGCGTCGAGGTGCGCGCCGGGCGCGAGGTCGTCCTCTGCGGCGGCGCCATCAACTCGCCGCAGGTGCTGCTGCTCTCCGGCGTCGGCCCGGCCGATGCGCTGAAGCGGCAGGGCATCGCCGTGACCCACGACCTGCCGGGCGTCGGCAAGAACCTGCAGGACCACCTGGAGGTCTACGTGCAGCATGCCTGCACTCAGCCGATCACCCTCTATTCGGCCCTGAAGCCGTGGAACCAGGCGCTGATCGGCATCTCCTGGATCCTCTTCAAGTCGGGCCTGGGTGCCACCAGCCACTTCGAGGCCGGCGGCTTCATCCGCTCGCGCCCCGGCGTCGAGCATCCCGACCTGCAGTACCACTTCCTGCCCATCGCCATGAACTACGACGGCAGCCACCCGGCCGGCGGCCACGGCTTCCAGGCCCACGTCGGACCGATGCGCTCGCAGAGCCGCGGCGAGATCACGCTGAAGTCGGCCGATCCCAAGGCAGCGCCGCGCATTGTCTTCAACTATCTGTCACAGGAGGCCGACCGCCAGGAGTTCCGCGCCGCTGTGCGGCTGACGCGGGAGGTCTTCGCGCAGGCCGCCTTCGATCCCTTCCGCGGCGCCGAGCTGGCGCCCGGCCCCGAGGTGCAGAGCGACGCCGAGATCGACGCCTTCGTGCGCGAACACGTGGAGAGTGCGTATCATCCCTCGTGCTCCTGCCGCATGGGCAGCGACGCCATGGCGGTGGTCGACGGCGCCGCGCGCGTGCACGGCCTCGAGGGCCTGCGCGTCGTCGACGCCTCCATCATGCCCTCCATCGTCAGCGGCAACCTCAACGCCCCGACCATCATGCTGGCCGAGAAGCTCGCCGACACCATCCGCGGCCGCGAGCCCTTGCCCCCCTCCGACGCCCCGGTGTGGATCGCCCCGCACTGGGATACGGGGCAGCGGTAAAGCTCGCCTTCACCGACCTCGCCGCGGCACGATGGACCCTCGGCTCGAGGCCGAGGGTGACAGCGAGAGAGGTAGCCGCGCCCTTGCCACTTCCCCAATCGTCATGCTCGGGCTTGACCCACTGCTGTCCGGTTTAGCATGGGCTGAGGGAGAGGGAGAACTGGCGCTGATCTGGGGTCGAGAGGTTGGGTGGAGCGTGCAAGCGGTCGAGAGGTCTGCGTTGCATGAGATTGAGGCGCACGAGGCTTGCGAACTGGAGCGGCTTGATGGTGATGCGGCAAGCGGCGCGGGCGGCGTGGAGGAGCAGATAG
>WHTV01000124.1 GCA_009377535.1 Kiloniellaceae bacterium | reverse complement strand
ATTACCGTCGCCGCGATGTTCGTGCTCAGCGCCAGCTTCGCCACACCGATCGGCTACCAGATTAACACCTTCGTCTATAGCGCCGGCGGCTACCGCTTCATCGACTTCGTCAAGGTCGGCCTGCCGCCCAACCTCATCCTCTGGGCGACGGCGACATTGGTCATCCCGATCTTCTGGCCGTTGGGGTAGCCGGGATCGCGGGCAGGGACTCGGGCGGATGACGCCACCACCGAGCGCGTGCGGGCGCGAACGATCTTTCCTAAGGCCCAGCCCTGATCCTAACGGCCGCGCGCCGACTATGGACCGCGTGTATCCGTCTTCACGCCGTGCGCTGGCACGCCGGCACGGAAGGGCGGACCGTTCCCGGGTGATCGCAATCGGATGATTGCGTTGCCGATCTTCAGGTCGCGATGTACTGGCAGCACCGTTTCGATGTCATTGTTTTGAAGTGCGCTCCACAGCACAGGATCGTCCGACGCGACCGGCAGCAAAGAAGAGATCCAGCCTTCGTCTTCGGAGGCTCTCTCCAACAGGTGAATGATGGTGCCGTGCCTGCGGTGGCGCGTGGCAAGGAGGAATTCGTCGCCTGGCGCCTCGGTCAGGTCGATGGCGGTGATGAGGCATTCGCGTTCCCTCCCCACGCCGCAATCGCTCACCAAGGAGTGATGCCACTCGGGCAGGAGATCGTCGGGGACTTCCAGGTCCGCCGGAACGCGGTTGATCCGCTGCGGGTCGGAAAGCGCGTCGCGGACTATGTTTCTGTGTGAGGCGTCGCGGCCGTTCTTCTGCCATTGCCATAGATTGTCGGCCGTTGCGAGCACCTTAAGGCGCTGGGCGACGACCTGCCGGTCGGCAACACCGCTGTCTGCGGTGATGCGCTCCAGCATCCTTGAACCGGCGGCGCCCAGCTCGAACTTCAGAAAACCATAGTCGAAACGCGCCGGGTCGACCGTGCCGCTGGCCAGGCGGCGGTACTGGTTCTCGGCGCTGAGGCGGTAGGGGTCGCCCCAGGGCGTCTGCAGGGCAAGGGCGAGGAGCGCCACGAGGCCGGCAATGCCGATGTTGGCCTGGCGGCTTTTCGTCATCCACTTGTCGCGCCAGGCGAGCGAACCAAGGTAGGCGAGCGCGTGCAGGCTCAGCACGGTGATGGTGATGGCGATCCAGACGCGGTCCGGTGTCAGGCCGTACTGGTCGATCCTTAGATACACGGCATAGGCGGCGTAGCCGCAGAGGCCGACCAGGGCGGGCGGCATGAGCACCGCACAGAGGTTCAGGAGCCGCCCGGTCTCGACCTCGGCGGTACCGTCGCGCAAAAGCGCGTTGAACAGCACGATGCCGATGATGAGCAGGGCGGCCAGCGTGGTGGAGGCGCTGATCGCCTCGGCAAGCCGGGTGAATCCGCCGAGGGAGAGCGCCACGAGAAAACCGAGCGCCAGCACCAGGAACAGCGGTGTCAGGAGGGAGAACAGCGAGAACACGATACGGCGCAGGGCCACGACGACACGCCGGTAGTCGCGCCCAGCGTAGATCCCGAGCGCCACGGCCGCTGTGGTGGCCGGCCAGGCGAAAGCCGGTTCCTCGATCAGTCGGTGCAGATGATCGAAGCCGACATAGCCGAAGAGCAAGGCGAAGAGCCAGAGTATGAGCCAGAACAGGCCGGCAAAGGCGCCGCTCAAGGCGGCGATCAGGCCGTTGTTCCAGGCATGGGCGAAGAGCTTCCGATAGGGGAAGGCCAGGCGCCCCTGTTCCTGCCAGGTCTGCAGGAAGGCCGCGGCAATCTTGGCGACGATCAAGGCCTCGATGATGAGAGGGAAGTATCCGAAGTTGCGGCGCCCAGAGACCGTGTCAATGCCGAAACGCAGCGTGGCGGTCATCGCCAGCACAGCCAAGAGGAGCCCCAATCCCAGCGCGCCGAAGGCGCCGGCCGGCCAACGCCGGGGGACCACTGTCAGACAGAACGTAAGACCGCCGATCAGCAGTCCGAGGGGAGGACCGAACTGCCAGGCGAAGCTGTCACTGCGGTCGATGAAGAGGTGGGTGGCCAGGCCGCAGGCGATGCCGGCCGCCACCAGGATGGCGCACCACTGCCGCGGCAGGCCGGTATCGTCGTCACCTTCTGCATCTTGATCGCTGGTCATCCCGCTCACCCTCCCGTTGCATATCGCAGGACCTTTCTAGCCCGCTTGAGCAGCGAATTGAAGCGCGCAGAAAGCGGCCACTTTGTGAAGTTTCAGGTGCGATGTGCGGGCGGAGCAAGAGCCGGGCGTGCCGCGGGAGCTGTCTCGGGTAAAAAGAAGGGGGTGCCACCGCCGCGGCACCCCTTCAGTTCACAGGGAGAACTCAGACGTGAGTCATACAGGTAGGATACTGATACTGATACCTACTCTACGTGAGTTACTGTCCTGCTGCTCTTCATGAGCAGCCACTGGTGCCGCCGCAGGTGGCGCACTTGAGACAGGTGCCGTTGCGGACCAGCGTAAAGTTGCCGCACTCGCCGCAGGAGTCGCCTTCGTAGCCCTTCATGCGTGCTTCGCGCAAGCGCTCCAGGCGGACGTCGACTTCGCGGACGACTGTGGCCTCGACGGCATAGGCTTCGGCGGAGCCTGTAGAGCCGACGAGCTCGTGGGAGACGCCGCTGGCGATCACGGTGGTGGTGCCGGTCTGGGTCCTCGACCCGGTCCCGACACTCATGCCCGTGGTTCCGTTGGCGGCGCCGCCGTTCAGGACCAGAAGCTGATTGCGCACGTAACCCTTGGAGGCGTAGCGCCGCATGGTCTCGGCGACGGCTTCGCCCGGAAGGTCCCCCTGGCCATCGCCCGTGCCCAGGCTGTCCGGCATGAGATCGGCCGGTTCCACATGGGCAAGGTCGTTGCGGTCCAGGTAGGAGATCGCAAGCTCCCGGAAAATGTAATCGAGCACGGAGGTCGCCATCTTGATGGTGTCGTTGCCTTCGACCATGCCCGAGGGTTCGAAACGGGTGAAGGTGAAAGCTTCGACGTATTCTTCCAGCGGCACCCCGTACTGCAGGCCGATGGAGATCGCGATGGCGAAGTTGTTCATAAGGCTGCGGAAGGCGGCACCTTCCTTGTGCATGTCGATGAAGATCTCACCGACCGCGCCGTCTTCATATTCACCTGTGCGCAGGTAGACCTTGTGTCCGCCGACGATGGCCTTCTGGGTGTAGCCCTTGCGCCGCTGCGGCAGGCGCTTGCGGTCGACCGCGCGCTCGATGACGCGCTCGATGATGCGCTCGGCGACGATCTGGGCGCGTTCCGGCTGACTGGCTGCCGCCACCCTTTCGCCCAGGCTCTCCTCGTCGTCGTCGGTGATGTCGTCGAGTATGCTGGAGGCCAGCGGCTGCGACAGCTTGGAGCCGTCGCGATAGAGCGCGTTGGCCTTGAGCCCGAGACGCCAGGACAGCATGTAGGCGTCCTTGCAGTCCTCCACCGTGGCGCCGTTGGCCATGTTGATGGTCTTGGAGATGGCGCCGGAGATGAAGGGCTGTGCTGCGGCCATCATGCGGATGTGGCTCTCGACGGAGAGGTAGCGCTTGCCGTGCCGCCCGCAGGGATTCGCGCAGTCGAAGACCGGCAGGTGCTCGTCTTTCAGTCCAGGCGCACCTTCCAGGGCCATGGCGCCGCAGCAGTAGGCGTTGGCGGCATCGATCTCCTGCTTGGTGAAGCCGAGGGCCGACAGCATGTCGAAGGTGACGTCGTCCAACTGGGCGCGGGTGAAGCCCAGTGCCTTGGTGCAGAACTCCTCGCCCAGGGCCCACTTGTTGAAGGCGAACTTCACGTCGAAGGCGCTGGCGAGGCCGGCTTCCAAGGCCTGCAGAGAGGACTCCGTGAAGCCCTTGGCCTTGAGCCGCTCGTGGTTGATGCCGGGCGCGTCCTCCAGGGTGCCGTGGCCGACCGCATGGCGGATGATCGCTTCGATCTCGCCCTGGCCGTAGCCGAGGGTGCGCAGCGCCTCCGGGACCGTGCGGTTGATGATCTTGAAGTAGCCGCCACCGGCCAGCTTCTTGAACTTCACGATGGCGAAGTCCGGCTCGATGCCGGTGGTGTCGCAGTCCATCACCAGGCCGATGGTGCCGGTCGGCGCGACCACCGTGGTCTGGGCGTTGCGGTAGCCGTAGCGCTCGCCCAGCTTAAGGGCCTTGTCCCAGGCGGCCTTGGCCGCCTTGACCAGCGCCTTGTCCGGGCAGTCGCCCGCCTCCAGCGGCACCGGCGCGATGGAAAGGTCCTCATAGCTGGCGTGCTGGCCATAGGCGGCACGGCGATGGTTGCGGATGACCCGCAGCATGTGGTCGGCATTCTCACCGTAGCGCGGGAAGGGTCCGAGCTCCTCGGCCATCTCGGCAGAGGTCGCGTAGGCGACGCCGGTCATGATCGCGGTGAAGGCCGCGGCCAGGGCGCGACCCTCCTCGGAGTCATAAGGCACGCCGGAGGCCATCAGCAGGCCGCCGAGGTTGGCGTAGCCGAGGCCCAGGGTACGGAAGTCGTAGGAGCGCTGGGCGATCTCCGGCGAAGGGAACTGCGCCATCAGCACGGCGATTTCCAGCGTCAGGGTCCACAGCCTGACGGCGTGCTCGTAGCCCTCGATATCGAAGGTGTCGCCGCCGCGGAGGAAGGCCATGAGGTTCAACGAGGCCAGGTTGCAGGCCGTGTCGTCGAGGAACATGTACTCCGAGCAGGGATTGGACCCGTTGATGCGCCCGGAGGCCGGGCAGGTGTGCCACTCGTTGATGGTGGTGTCGTATTGCACGCCCGGATCGGCGCAGGCCCAGGCGGCATAGGAGATCTGGTCCCACAGCTCGCGCGCCTTGACCTTCTTGTGCAGCTTGCCGTCGGTGCGCCGGATCAGGCTCCAGTTGTCGTCATTGAGCACCGCCTCGATGAAGGAGTTGGGCACGCGCACGGAGTTGTTGGAATTCTGGCCGGAGACCGTCAGGTAGGCGTCGGAGTCCCAATCGGCGTCGTAGGTCTTGAAGTCGATCGTGGTGTAGCCCTGCTTGGCGAACTGCACCACGCGGGCGACATAGTTTTCCGGCACCAGGGCGGCGCGCGCGGCCTTCATGGCCGCCTTCAGCGCGAAATTCCGCTTCGGATCGAAAGCGTCGGTCTGTTCGGACCCTTCCACGGCCCTGAAATCGTGGCAGGCACGCATGATGGCGTTGAGGTGGCGGTCGCAGGTTTTGGAACCGGTGACCAGCGCGGCGACTTTCTGTTCCTCGACGACCTTCCAGTTGATGTAGGACTCGATATCGGGGTGGTCGAGATCGACGGTCACCATCTTGGCGGCGCGGCGCGTGGTGCCGCCGGACTTGATGGCGCCGGCGGCGCGGTCGCCGATCTTCAGGAAGGACATCAGGCCGGAAGACCGGCCGCCACCGGACAGTGACTCGCCCTCGCCGCGCAGGGCGGAGAAGTTGGTGCCGGTGCCGGAGCCGTACTTGAACAGGCGCGCCTCGCGCACCCAGAGGTCCATGATGCCGTTGTCGTTCACCAGGTCGTCGCCGACAGACTGGATGAAGCAGGCGTGCGGCTGCGGGTGTTCGTAGGCGCTTGCGGCGCGGGTCAACTCGCCGGTCGAGAAGTCGACGTAGTGGTGGCCCTGGCTCGGGCCGTCGATGCCATAGGCCCAGTGCAGGCCGGTGTTGAACCACTGCGGTGAGTTGGGCGCGGCCATCTGCCGGGCCAGCATGTAGCGCATCTCGTCGAAGTAGGTGAGGGCATCCTCCTCGGCATCGAAGTAGCCGCCCTTCCAGCCCCAATAGGTCCAGGTGCCGGCCATGCGGTTGAACACCTGCTTGGCGGAAGTCTCGCCGATGAAGCGCTCATCCTCGGCGATGTCAGACATCGCATCGTGGTCGGGCACGGAACGCCACAGCCAGGCCGGCATGTTGTCTTCGGCAACGCGCTTGGACTTCAACGGCAGCCCGCGCTTGCGGAAATACTTCTGGGCCAGGATATCGCAGGCGACCTGCGACCAGGAATTGGGAACCTCGATGTCCTCGGCGCGGAACACCAGGGAACCGTCGGGATTGCGAATCTCGCTCGAGGTCCGGCGAAACTCGATCTTGTCGTACACCTCGGTGCCAGCTTCCGTGAAACGACGCGCAACCCGCATTCGGTAATCTCCAATCCCGCTTTTTGTCTGTTAACCCAGCATGGCGTCGCAGAGGGTGGGACAGGGCCTGGCGGTCGCCTCGTACGACCTCGGCGCGAAACCCGTCCGCTGCCCCTGAATTCCCCGCAGATCCTGACGATCTGCTGCATCTTGTGACGCAATGTAATTAAACCACAACATATGGCCGAGGTCACCACATTTTGAGTTAAGAAACCGTTAAGCCACCGTGGCTCGGGGGCACTTCCCATCGGGAAGCCGCGGGATGCTGCGGCTTGTGCGCTTGGGCAGGATCGAAAAGAAAATTTTCCGCTCCGGCAGCAAGGTATAGACGGGGAAGACGACTCTAGGCGACGGGCGGCAGCGGCGGGCTCGGCCGCTCGGCCAGCGTGGACAGGGTGAGGGCCGCAAAGATCAGGCCGACGCCCACGAGCTGAACCGCGCCGAGTGCCTCGCCCAGCACCACAATGGCGCCGACGATGGCGACTACCGGCTCCAGGTTCATCACCAGCGAGGTGCGCAGGGGACCGGCGTAGCGCACCGCCCCCACCGTGGCGAAGAAGGCGATGAGGAAGCCGAGGCAGACGAAGCTGAGGGCGCCCCAGCCCGTTGCCGTCACCGGTGCCGTGAGGCCGCCGGAGGCGAGGGCGTAAGGGCCGACCACGGCGAGCGTGAGGAGGTTCATGTAGAAGCCGAGCGGCAGCATTCTCTGGGCGGCCGGCAGGCGGTCGCCGGCAAGCATCAGCAAAGTGCCGGACAGCGTAGCGCAGAGCGCAAGGCCCAGGCCGCGCAGATCGAGGATGGAGAACGAGGGAGCCAGGGCCATGGCAAGCCCGAAGAAGGCGGCGGCGAAGGCCAGTCCTGCGGCCCAGCCCACCCGGCTGTGGCCGGTCGCGGCCAGCAGGGCGGCGACCAGGACCGGGTAGGCGTAGAAGACCAGCGCGGCCAGCGACACCGGGATGAAGGCGACGGCGCTGAGGTAGCCGATGGTGATGCCGAGCTGGCCGAGGGCGATGCCGGCGACCGGCCAGAAGGCGCCCGGCGCCAGGGCGAAGGAGGTTCGGCGGGCCAGCATGACCGCCGCGAGCAGCAGCGCCGGCACCAGGGCGCGGGCGCAGATCACGGTGACCGGGTTGCTGCCGGCGTCGTAGGTCAGTCGGGTGGCCGTGATCATCAGGCCGTAGCCGGTGGCGCTGGTCACCGCCAGGGCGAGGCCGAGCCGGCTGGTCGCGGAGAAGTCGCGCAGTACCGGCGCGGTCGTCATGGCCGGCTCCCTGAGTGCCCGGCAGCGGGAATGCTTGGGCAGGGCACGACCCTGCCGTTATAGTTCGGTGCGCCAACCGCGACTCGGGGGAAGCACGGCATGAGCGGAGTCACCATCGTTGTTCTTTTGATCATCGGCCTGCCCGTCGCGGTCGGGCTGGTCATCGTGCTGCTGTACAACAAGCTGGTGTCCCTCAAGAATCAGGTCGAAGCGGCCTGGTCGCAGATCGACGTGCAGCTGCGCCGCCGCAGCGACCTCATCCCCAATCTGGTGGAGGTGGTCAAGCACTACCTCTCGTATGAGCAGGAGACCTTGACGAAGGTCATCGAGGCGCGCAATCACGCAGTCGCCGCGCGCGAGCAGGGGCGTGCGGCTACCATCGCGGCGGAAAGCGCGCTGACCGCCGCCATGGGCAAGTTCTTCGCCTTGGCCGAAGCCTATCCGGAGCTGCAGTCGAACCAGAACGTCGCCTCCCTGCAGGAGGAACTGGCGACGACGGAGAACAAGATCGCCTTCGCCCGTCAGCACTACAACGACTCGACGATGAGCCTGAACACCGCCGTCGAGACCTTCCCCTCCAACATCATCGCCACCCGCTTCAATTTCCCGAAGGCGGTTTACTTCGAGGTGCCGGAAGAGGCGCGCCAGCCGGTCAAGGTGGATCTGCGCTAAGGGCATGGCAGAACACACAGGCCCCTGGTCGAGGCCGCCGCGCGACGAAGGCTTGGCGCGCACCGACTTTCATGCCGCCATCCGCCGCAACGCCTGGAACACCTTCTGGCTCTGCTTCATCCTGGTGCTGGTCGGCCTGGCGCTTGGTTTCGCGGTCGGCTGGACCGTCGAGAGCTACGTCGTGGTGCCGGAGGGCGGGCGGGCCTTCGCCGATCCGCTGGCGGTCGACGGCTGGGGCCTGCGGGGCGCGGCGATCATGCTGGTGGCCAGCGGCGTCGCCATCCTGGTTGCCCTGACCCGCGGCGACCGCATCGTGCTGAGCCTTGCCGGTGCGCGCGAGGTGACACCGGAGGAAGCGCCGCAGCTGCACAACATCGTCGAAGAAATGGCGCTGGCCGCCGGCCTGCCCAAGCCGCGCGTGGCAGTCATAGAGACACCGGCGCTGAACGCCTTCGCCACCGGTCTGAAGCCGGAGCGCGCGGCCATCGCCGTCACCCGCGGCCTGATGGAGAACCTCACGCGCAGCGAATTGCAGGGCGTCGTCGGCCACGAGATGAGCCACATCGGCAACAACGATATTCTCTACGCCACCGCGGTTGGCGTGCTGGTCGGGCTTATCGTGCTGGTGTCCGACGCGGCGCTGCGCAGCTTGCGCTACGCCGGGCACG
>WHTV01000123.1 GCA_009377535.1 Kiloniellaceae bacterium | reverse complement strand
AGGACCGCGACCTCAATATCTCGCCGGCCTACCTGCGGCCCGGCTTCGCCTTCGGCGGCTCCTGCCTGCCTAAGGAGCTGCGCGCCATCGCCGACATGGCAAAAGCCGGGAATCTGGAACTGCCGATGCTGGCCAATGTGCTGGCCAGCAATGACCGGCATATCGATCGCGCTTTCGAGATGATCCAGCGCCGCGGCCGGCGCAAGGTTGCGCTTTTCGGCCTCGCCTTCAAGCCGGGCACCGACGACCTGCGGGAGTCGCCCCTCGTGACCCTCGCCGAACGCCTGATCGGCAAGGGCTTTGAACTCGCCATCTTCGACCGGTCGGTGGATCTCGCCCGCCTGACCGGCGCGAACCTCGAGTACATCGAGCGGGAGATTCCGCATCTCGATCGCCTGGTCAGCAACTCGGTCGAGGATACTCTGGCCGGCGCCGGCACCATCGTGATCGGCCATGCGCCGAAGGACGCCGTCGCGACCATCGCCGCGGCCGCAGCCGGGCGCTGCGTCATCGACCTGCAGGGCATCGCCGCCTTGCAGGACCTGCCCGATGCCGACTACGAAGGGATCTGCTGGTAGACGATGGTCGGTCGGCGGGCCAGACGGGCGATCAGGGGGACGCCGATGAACAGGGTCTTGGCGGGCAGGCGGCAGTGAGGATTCTCCACCTGCTGGACCATTCCCTGCCGCTGCAGAGCGGCTACAGCTTTCGGACCATCGGCATCCTGACGGCCCAGCGCAAGCGCGGCTGGGACACGGTGCAGATGACCACGCCCAAGCAGTACCGCTTCGACGGCGCTGTGGACCAGGTCGACGGCTGGACCTTCTACCGCACGTCGCAGCCCGGCGCGGCCTCCCAGAAGTTGCCGCTGGTGCGCGAGTTCGCTCAGATGCGGGCGACCCGCCGACGCCTCGACGAGGTCATCGCCGAGACGCGTCCCGACATCATCCAGGCCCACTCGCCGGTCCTGAACGGCATCCCGGCCCTTTGGGCGGCCCGGCGCCACCGGCTGCCCATGGTCTACGAGGTGCGCTCCCTGTGGGAAGATGCCGCCGTCGACTGGGGGACGGCCCGCCAGGGGGATCTGCGCTACCGGGCGACGCGGGCGCTGGAAACCTACGTGCTGCGCCGTGCAGATGCGGTCTTCACGATCTGCGAGGGGCTGAAAGGCGACATCCTCGCGCGTGGCATCCCGGCCGAGCGGGTGACGGTGATCCCCAACGCCGTGAATGCCGAGCAGTTCACCACCGACCGCGGAGCGGACGGCGACTTGCGGCGCTCTCTCGACCTGGAGGGCTGCGTCGTGCTCGGCTTCATCGGCTCTTTCTACGCCTATGAGGGGCTCGACCTGCTGATGGAAGGCTGCGCCAGGCTGTTTCGCGAACGCTGCGACGTGAAGCTGCTGATGGTCGGCGGCGGACCGGAGAAGGACCGCCTGGTCGCCCAGGTGGCCCGCCTGGGGATCGCCGACCGCGTGGTCTTCACCGGCCGGGTGCCCCATGAGCAGGTGCGTCGCTACTACGACCTGGTGACGCTATTCGTCTATCCCCGCCACCGCATGCGGCTGACCGACCTGGTTACCCCCTTGAAGCCGTTGGAGGCGATGGCGCAAGGTTCTATCGTGGTGGCGTCCGACGTTGGCGGCCACAAGGAGCTGCTGGTCGACGGGGAGAGGGGCTATCTCTTCAAGGCCGACGACGCCGATGCCCTGGCGGGCAAGCTGGCCCAGGTCATCGACCGGCAGGACGACTGGCCGGCCATGAGCATCGCCGGGCGTCGCTACGTCGAAACGGAACGCACCTGGGATGCGGTGGTGGCGCGCTGCGCGCCGATCTACGAGCGGCTGCTGAGCAGGACACGCAGGGGATAGGCGGAAGATGTGCGGAATCTACGGCCTGGTGGCTTTGCGGGAGGGCGCGGACTGCGATCCCTCCCTGCTCGACGCCATGGCCGAGGTCACCTTCCACCGCGGGCCCGACGACGAAGGACGCCACAGCGACCGCGGCCTGGCGATGGGCATGCGCCGCCTTTCAATCATCGACCTCAGCACCGGCCACCAGCCGATCCCCAATCAGGACGAGACCGTCTGGACGGTCTGCAATGGCGAGATCTACAACTTCAGGGAGCTCCGTCGGGACCTTCAGGGCGCGGGCGCGCAGTTCCGCACCGGCAGCGACACAGAGGTGCTGGTGCATCTCTACGAGCGCTATGGCACCGGCTTCGTCACGCGCCTGCTCGGCATGTTCGGCTTTGCCATCTGGGACGCCCCGCGCCGGCGCCTGCTGCTGGGCCGCGACCGCCTGGGCATCAAGCCGCTGTACTACATGGAACACGAAGGCCGGCTGATCTTCGCCTCGGAGATCAAGGCGCTGTTGACCTTGCCCGGCGTCGGGCGTGCCATCGATCCCGGCGCGCTGCAGGACTATCTGACCTTCGGCTACAGCGGCAAGACGCAGACGCTGTTCAAGGGCATCCGCAAGCTGCCGCCGGCAAGCCTGCTGGTCTGCGAAAACGGCAGCTACACGATCGAGACCTACTGGCAGGCCCCGGCCGAGGCCGATGCTTCCCTCAGCGAAGACGAGTGGGCCGAGCAGCTGCGCGCTGCCATAGAGGCCGCGGTGGTGTCGGAGATGGTCAGCGACGTGCCGCTGGGCGCTTTCCTCAGCGGCGGCATCGATTCCAGCGCCATCGTCGCCTTCATGGCCCGCCACAGCGACCGCCCGGTGAAGACCTATTCCATCGGCTTCAAGGGCGACGCCGCGAGCGAGGTCTACAACGAACTGCCCTTTGCGCGCCAGGTCGCCGAGCAGTTCGCAACGGACCACCGGGAGATCATCGTGCGCCCGGAGGTCGCGCGCCTGCTGCCGAAGCTCGCCTGGCACCTGGACGAGCCGGTCGCCGATTCAGCTTCGGTTACCACCTACCTGGTGGGCGAGTTCGCTCGTCAGGACGTCACGGTGATTCTCTCCGGGGTCGGCGGCGACGAGCTCTTCGGCGGCTACAACCGCTACCTCGGCGACTACTATGCCGGACAGTACCAGCGCCTGCCTGGGTGGATGCGCAAAGCGGTGATCGCTCCCTTGGTCCAGGCCATGCCCAGCGACAGGCACGGCCGACTTTCCGGCGTCGCCCGCTATGCACGTACCTTCGTAGCCTCCAACGACCTGCCCTTCGAGGAGCGCTACCGCAGCTACCTGCAGGTTTTCGGGGCCGAGAGCCTGCAGCGGCTGATGAAGCAGACGCAGGCGGGGCACGTCGACAGCCTGCAGGAAGCCTTCGCCCTGGCAGCCTCCGGCGACAGCCTCAATCGGCTGATGCGGGTCGACCTTGCGACCCAGATGCCCAACGACCTGCTGATGCTGACCGACAAGATGACCATGGCCTCTTCGCTGGAGTGCCGGGTGCCGCTGCTGAACCATGAACTGGTCGAGCTGGCGGCGCGGGTGCCGGCCGCCCTGCGCATCGAAGGGCGCAACCTCAAGAGCCTGATGAAGCGTGCGCTGGACGATGTGCTGCCGCGCGAAATCCTCGACCGCAAGAAGCGCGGCTTCGGCGCGCCGCTCGGCGCCTGGCTGAAGCGTGATCTGCAGCCGATGATGGGCCGCCTCCTGTCCAAGCAGGCGGTGGAGGCGCGCGGGCTGCTTTCCTGGCCCGTCATCGAGGAGACCATGGCCTTGCATCTGGCCAATCGGGAGGACCATACGGACCACCTGCTGGCGCTGTTGAACCTCGAGATCTGGGCCCAGATCTACCTTGATGGGCGGGCTGCCGACGACCTCGCCGGCGAACTGGGTGCGGAGGTTGCGGCCGCCGGATGAGGATCCTCTACGTCTGCCATCGCTTTCCCTTTCCGCCCGCGCGCGGCGGCAAGATACGCCCCTTCAACATGATCAAGCACCTGAGCGCCCGGCATGAGGTGGTCGTTGCCTCGCTGGCGCGCTCGCCGGCGGAGGCCGAGGCGGGGCGCGGCATCGCCGATCACTGCACCGACTTCATGATGGGGGAGGTGACGGCGCCGGCCGCCTGGGCGCGCATGATCGCGCGCCTGCCGACGCCCGGCCCGTCGTCCATGGGCTACTTCTATTCGCCAGACCTGGCACGCCAGATCGAGACGCGGCTGCGGCACGAGCGCTTCGACCTCATCTTCGTGCATTGCTCCTCGGTCGCGCCCTACGTCAGCAAGGTCGCCGGCGTTCCGAAGATCCTCGATTTCGGTGACATGGATTCCCAGAAGTGGCTGGTCTACCGTCACTTCAAGCCGTTCCCCCTGTCGCTCGGCTATTGGCTCGAAGGCAGCAAGATGGCGGCCGCCGAGCAGGCTCTGGCCGGGCAGTTCGACCTATGCACCTGCACCACCAAGGCGGAACTGGAGACCTTGCAGGGCTTCGCGGTGCCAACGCCGAGCGACTGGTTTCCCAACGGCGTCGACCAGGACTATTTCGTTCCGACGGGTCTACCCTACGACCCGAATGCGATCTCCTTCGTCGGGCGCATGGATTACTTCCCGAATCAGCAGGCGATGCGGTTCTTCTGCGACGAGGTCTTTCCATTGATACGTCGGCAGCGCCCAGCGGCGACGCTGGCGATCGTCGGCGCCGAGCCCTCTGCAGAAATCAGACGTCTCGGCGAGCGCGAGGGCATCACCGTCACCGGAACGGTGCCAGACGTGCGCGACCATGTTCGGCGCTCTGCCGTGAACGTGGCGCCCCTGACCATCGCCCGCGGAACCCAGAACAAGATCCTGGAATGCATGGCCATGGGCGTGCCTGTGGTCGCCAGCCCGCAGGCGGCCGCCGGGGTTGATGCCGTGCCCGGCGAGCACCTTCTGGTCGCCGCCTCGGCGGAAGACTATGCCACCAGCCTTCTCGCTCTCATGAGCGACCCCGCCGCCCGCCAGGTGCTCGGCGCCGCCGGCCGTTCGCGGGTCGAGACTCATCACAGCTGGGCCAGTTCCATGGCCAGGCTCGACCGCATCATCGAGGACTGCCTGCAGCGCTACCACGCCAGAGAGCCGCGCCGGGCATAGAGGTTTCTAAAGCTCGATGTCGTGCTGCTTGAGCAGATGGTAGAGCGTTGGGCGGCTGGTATCGAGCACGCGGGCCGCTTCAGAGATGTTGCCTTCGGCGATCGCCAACGCCTGACGCAGGGCTTTGCTTTCCGCGTCGAAGCGCGCCTGCTTCAGGGTCAGCGGCCCGTCGGCGCTCTCCGACTCCCCGCCCAGCCGCAAGTCGCGAGCCGAGATTATCGAGCTTGCAGCCGAGGCGACGGCCCGCTTGATGCAGTTCTGCAGCTCTCGCACGTTACCGGGCCAGGGGTGGGCGAGGATGGCCGCCATGGCGGCTGGACTGAGGCCGCGGACAGGCCGGCCGAGTTCCTGTGCGTAGTCGCGCGCCAGCTTGTTGGCGATCAGCGCGGCATCCTCCAGGCGCTGGCGCAGCGGCGGGATCTGCACGGTTCCCTCGCTGATCCTGTAGTAGAGGTCCTGCCGGAAGGCGCCCTTCTCGATCAGGCCCTGGAGATCCTGGTTGGTGGCCGAGACGACGCGAATGTCGACGGGGATCTGCTTGTGGCCGCCCACGCGCTCGATGGTGCGTTCCTGCAGGAAGCGCAGCAACTTGGCCTGCAGCGGCGGTGGCATGTCGCCGATCTCGTCGAGGAAGAGGGTCCCTTTGTTGGCCAGTTCGACCTTGCCGGTGGTGGTCCTGATGGCGCCGGTGAAGGCGCCCTTTTCGTGGCCGAAGAATTCGCTTTCAAGCAGGTTTTCCGGGATCGCCGCGCAGTTGACCGCCACAAAAGGACCCTTGGCCCGCGGGCTCAGCTCATGCAGGGCGCGGGCCAGCAGTTCCTTTCCGGTGCCGCTCTCGCCGTTGATCAGAATGGAGACGTTGGTGGCGGCGAGGCCGGAGATGTCGCGGCAGAGCTCCAGCATCTCCGGATTGGAGGTCAGCACGCCGGGCAGCGGCGTGCCGGCCTGGCGTCGGGCGAGCTTGCGATTCTCCTGCTCCAGCTCGAAGAGGCGCTGGGCGCGGTCGACGATCAGCCGGATCTCGTCCACGGCGATCGGCTTCTGATAGAAATCGTAAGCGCCCAGGGCCACCGCCTTAAGGGCGAATTCCCGCTCGGTCTGGCCGCTCATCATGATGACCTTGCTGTCGGGGGAAGCCCGCAGCACGGCCTGCAGGGTTGCCAGACCCTCGCTCGGCCCGTCGGCGTCCGGCGGCAGGCCGAGGTCGAGCAGCACGACCGACGGCCGCTCGCGCTCCAAGGCCTGTTCGGCGCTTGCCCGGCAATCCGCCCGCAATACCTCGAAATCGTCGAAGGTCCAGGCCAGCTGACGCTGGAGGCCGAGATCGTCTTCGACCAGCAGGAGTGTGAGGGATTTCCGCTCAGCCATGCCGTTCAATCACCACAGATTCACGCCTCGCGCAACACAGGTAGCGTGACCCGCATGGTGGTGCCGGCGCCGACGCTGCTGATCGCCTCCAGATCGCCACCCAGCTCCCGCGCGTAGGCGCGGCACTGAAAGGCGCCGATGCCCATGCCGCCGCGTTTGGTCGAGCGGAACGGCTTGAACAGCTCGTTGCGGATGAACTGCAGGTCCATGCCGTTGCCGGAATCCCGCACCTCGATGACGGCGCAGCTCTTTTCCCGGCGCAGGCCGACGACGATCCTGCCGTCGCTGCCGGCGGCATCGACGGCATTCTGCAGGAGATGGCGCAAAATCGCGTCCACCCGCCGGGTGTCGGCGCGCAGCTGCAGGGTCGCAAGCGCCTGCGGGCATTCGAAACCGACGGCGATGCCATTCGATTGCTGCTCGCCGATCAGCTGCTCGATGAGCGGCTTCACGGCAACGGCATCGACCTCCTCGGCACCGACATCGGTCTTCAGGCGTTCCATCAGGTGGTTCATGCGCCCGACCGCCGACTGGATGGTTGCCAGCATATCCCGCTGGAACTCCGGCCGGTCGCCATGCTTCTCGGCATTGCGAATCATGAGGGACAGCTGGCTCACCAGATTCTTGATGTCATGGGTCACGAAGGCGTAGCGCTGATTGAACTTCTCGAATTCGCGGGCCTCGGCCAGGGCGCCGGCGGCGCGCTGCTCCGAGAGGTATCCCGCAGCCTGGTGGCTGGCGACCTGCAGAAGCTCGCTGTCCTCCGGGCTGAGGCCCTGCCCGGAGCGCGGGCGGGTCAGCAAGAGCAGCGCAACCAGGCGGTCCTGGTGGCGCAGAGGTATCAGCACCCAGGCGTCGGGGATGCGGCGCAGCGCGGCCACGAGATCATGGCAGGCCGAGGGCGCGTCATCCGGCAGCGCGGCCGTTTCGCCGATTTCCCAGACCTGGTCGTGCGCCCCGAAGAAGGAGACCAGGGGCGGTATTTCCAGGTCGACAATGCTGCCCGATGATACGTTCCAGCCGGCTGCGATCGAAAGGTGCGTCTCGCTGACGTTCCACAGCGCCCCCGCCGGGCTGTCCACGATGTCGGCGAGCGCCCGGACGACGCGACGATCGAAGGTCTCGGCGCTGTCGGCGCGGGCCAGGCGCTCGGTGAAGCGAAGCCATTCACCGCGGTAGTCATACTTGTTCTGCAACACGTGGTGGGAGAGGAAGCGGCGCAGCCTCGCGCGGAAGGCGCCGGAGAGCAGAATGATGGAGAGCAGAAGCACGGCGGCGAAGAGGAAGACGATCTGGACCGCGCTGCCCCAGGCGCCGCCGACGCTGCGCACATAGAAGGCCGATGCGGCCATCAGCGCCAGGTAGAGGCCCGCGCCGATGACGACCGTGGAGCCGAAGACGAGCCGCTGTGACAGCCCGAGGGCGAAATGCCGCATCTCGCTGCGTCGAATGTTGATCGCGAACAGCGGGGCCACCAGGGCCTGCGCAAAGCCGCGCACTTCCAGGAAGTCCGGATCGAGCACCCCGAAGAGCAGGCCTTCGCCGTAGAGAAAGACATCGTAGGCGAACAGGCCCCCTGTCCCGAGACAAAGGAACTTGACCCCCCAGCGATCCACCGGCTGGTAGCCGCGGTACAGCGTCTCGGTGAGCGAAAGCCCGAGCACCGCAATGGCCAGGCCGAGGACGAGGGGAAGCTGGGGCCAGCCCGGGTCCGCCACCAGGTGAGTGGGCAGCAGCACGCCGGTCGCAGCGGTCAAGGCGATGACCACGGCCCAGCCGAGGATCAGTCGGCGAGGGAATTTGGTCCGGTGCGGCTCGAGCGATGCAATGATATGCCACAGCAGCCAGACCCACGCGACCATGGCCAGTTGCTGCAGCAGCAGCGATGCGTCGGCATAGCGCGGAATGACCTCATGGCCGAGCAGGGAGAGCGCGCCCCAGGCAGCCGTCAACAGTGCCGCCGCCAGCAGATAGGGGCCGTGGCCGCCCCAGCGCCCGCGCAGCAGATAGAAGACCGCCAGTCCCAGATAGGCGAGCGTGGCGGTGGCAAAGCTGAGGTAGCCGACGGTCAGTCCCATTGCGCCTTTATGCCACAAAGCCGGTTCGGGAGGAATGCGCCCTAGGCTGCCACAGGCGCGCAAACCCCCGGAATTAAATGCTAAGCCGGAGCAGGCTCTTTTGCCGCTGCGCAGCGAGTCCTATACTGCCGCAAGCTGCCGGTGACACCCTGTGCCGGAGGCGGACAGGCAGAGAGGAAGAGAGAATTATGATAATTCCGAAATGCCAACCAGTCCCCCCAACGCGCTGGGTTCCCGTTGTGGTGGCATTCCTGCTTTTCGTGGCCGCGGCTGCCGGAGCGGCGCCGGCCGTCCAGGCAGCCAGCTTTGTGGAGCGGGCCCAGGAATACGTCGACGAGGGCGACCTGAAGGGCGCCGAGATTGAGCTCAAAAACGCCCTCCAGCGCGATCCCGGCGATGCCGAAGCGCGGTTCCTGATGGGGAAGGTGCAACTGCAGCTCGGCAATGCTGCCTTTGCCGAGAAGGAGCTGTCGCGCGCGCGCGAGCTGGGCCGCGGCGGCGCGGACCTGGAACTGCTCCTGGCGCGGGCTCGCCTGGAG
>WHTV01000122.1 GCA_009377535.1 Kiloniellaceae bacterium | reverse complement strand
AGCCGAAAATCGAGCAAAGACGTCTCCAGGGGTCATTATTTACCTCCCTTGGTATTAGCCTCACTCCAACCGTCCGGGCCAATGACAAGCTTCCTGCCCACGTGCCCTATAAGCGTCTGATTTAGCGGGATAATTCTAGGGGCTTGGAAGCCAACCCACAGCCAACCATTTTATTTCCCTGGATTTTTAGACATCCGGACGCGCTCCACGCTGTCGCGCCGGGCTGTGCCACATCCTTGTGACACAATTGTCTGGCCGCGACGGCCCTACAACGGCTTCCGGCGCTACAACACGGACTGCAATCACTGCCACGGGCCTGACGGCGTCGGTTCGACGTTCGGCCCTTCCCTCATCGACCGCCTGGCGGACATCGAGGCGTTCCGGCGCGTCGTGCGCGACGGCCAGAGCAGCGGCACCGCGGTCATGAAGGGCTTCGCCGGAGATGCCAATATCGAGATCGAGCCCTTTATCGACGACATCTACGCCTACCTGCAGGCGCGCGCCGACGGTGCGCTCGGCCGTGGAAGGCCGACGGTGGCGGTGCGTTAGAACAGCTTATCCGGCGGCTCAGCAGTCGAGGGTGTTGCGCCGTTCCCAGTCGGTCAGGTGGCGGCTGTAGTCGGTCCACTCGGCCGTCTTCAGCTTCACCAGCGCCTCGACCAGCTCGCCGCCCAGCGCCTCCTTGAGGATCTTCGACTTCCCGAAGGCGCGCAGCGCGTCCAGCAGGTTCAGCGGCAGCCGTTTGGCGCCCTTCGCCTTGTGGCCCTCGGTGTACATGTTGATGTCGAGGCGCGCGCCGGGGTCGCGCTTGCCGGCGATGCCGTCGAGCCCCGCCGCCAGCACCGCAGCCGGCATGAGGTAGGGATTGACGGCGCCGTCGGCGAGGCGGAACTCGAAGCGCCCGGCATCGGGAATGCGGATCATGTGGGTGCGGTTGTTGCCGCTGTAGGTCACCGTGTTGGGGGACCAGGTGGCGCCAGAGGTGGTCACCGGCGCGTTGATGCGCTTGTAGGAGTTCACCGTCGGGTTGGTGATGGCGCAGAGCGCCTCGGCCGAGTGCATGACACCGGCGATGAACTGGTAGCCGAGCTTCGAGAGCCCCTGCGAGTCCTTCCCGTCCTCGAAGAGGTTCCTGCCGTCCTTCGTCGACCACAGCGACACGTGCATGTGGCAGCCGTTGCCGGTGAGGTGGGCGAAGGGCTTCGGCATGAAGGTGGCGCGCAGGCCGTGCTTCTCGGCCAGCGCCTTCACCATGTACTTGAAGAAGGCCTGGCGGTCGGCGGTCTTCAGCGCGTTGTCGTAGTCCCAGTTCATCTCGAACTGGCCGTTGGCATCCTCGTGGTCGTTCTGGTAGGGACCCCAACCGAGCGCCAGCATGCAGTCGCAGATCTCGGTGACCAGCTCGTAGCGCCGCATGAGGGCTTGCTGGTCATAGCAGGGCTTCACCTGGGTATCCGCCGCATCGGCGATGGCGCCGGCGTCCGGCTGGATGATGAAGTACTCGCACTCGACGCCGGTCTTCATCTCGTAGCCCTTGGCAGCCGCCTGCCCGGCGACGCGGCGCAGCACGTTGCGCGGCGCGTGCGCCACCTCGGCGCCGTCCATCCACAGGTCGGCGGCCAGCCAGCCGACCTCCGGCTTCCACGGCAGCTGGATGAGACTAGCCGGGTCGGGCACCGCGAACATGTCGGAATTGGCGGGCGTCATGTCGAGCCAAGTGGCGAAGCCGGCGAAGCCCGCGCCTGCCTTCGCCATTCCGCCGATCGCCGCGGCGGGCACCAGCTTCGCCCGCAGGGTGCCGAAGAGGTCGGTGAAGGAAATCAGGAAATATTTGATGCCGCGGTCCTTGGCGACCTTCGCGAGATTGACTGCCATCTTCCCCTGCCCCGTTCTTGACTGCCGCATTGCCCCGTCCTTTGACACGCTCTCTGGCGAGCGCTCCTCAAGATGAGGCAAGGTATCCACAACTCGACTTCATCCTGAGGACGGCCGAAGGCCCGTCTCGAAGGACCCCCTCAGAAGCCGCTCTTGCCCGGAATCCACTGCGTGCCGGCGAGCGGCACCTGCGCCATGGCGGCGGCTTCCACCGTCAGGGCGACGAGATCCTCCGGTTCCAGGTTCAGCACGTGCGACTTGCCGCAGGCGCGCGCGATGGTCTGCGCCTCCAGCGTCAGCACTGCGAGATAGTTGGCGAGGCGGCGCCCCGCCGCGACGGGGTCGAGGCGCGCGGCGAGGCCCGGGTCCTGCGTGGTGATGCCGGCCGGATCGCGCCCCTCGTGCCAGTCGTCGTAGGCGCCTGCGGTGGTGCCGAGCGCCCGGTACTCTTCCTCCAGCGCCGGATCGTTGTCGCCGAGCGCTGCCAGCGCTGCCGTGCCGATGGAGACCGCGTCGGCGCCCAGCGCGAGAGCCTTGGCCACGTCGGCGCCGTTGCGGATGCCGCCGGAGACCACCAGTTGCACCTTTCTATGCAGGCCGAGGTCCTGCAGCGCCTGCACCGCCGGGCGGATCGCCGCCAGGAGCGGGATGCCGACGTGCTCGATGAAGACCTCCTGGGTCGCCGCGGTGCCGCCCTGCATGCCGTCGAGCACCACCACGTCGGCGCCCGCCTTCACCGCCAGCGCCGTGTCATAGTAGGGCCGGCTGGCGCCCACCTTCACGTAGATCGGCTTTTCCCAGTCGGTCAGCTCGCGCAGCTCGTGGAGCTTGATCTCGAGGTCGTCGGGCCCGGTCCAGTCGGGATGGCGGCAGGCGGAGCGCTGGTCGATGCCTTCCGGCAGCGTGCGCATCTCGGCCACGCGGGCGGAGATCTTCTGGCCCAGCAGCATGCCGCCGCCGCCCGGCTTGGCGCCCTGCCCGACCACCACCTCGATGGCGTCGGCCTGGCGCAGGTCGTTGGGATTCATGCCGTAGCGCGAGGGCAGCAACTGATAGACCAGCAGGTTGGAGTGGCCGCGCTCCTCCGGCGTCATACCGCCGTCGCCGGTGGTCGTCGAGGTGCCCAGGGCGGAGGCGCCGCGCCCCAGCGCCTCCTTGGCCTGCGCCGAGAGCGAGCCGAAGCTCATACCGGCGATGGTGATCGGGATCGCCAGCTCGATCGGCTTCTTCGCGAAGCGCGTACCGAGGGTCACGTTGGTCGCGCACTTCTCGCGGTAGCCCTCCAGCGGGTAGCGCGAGATCGAGGCGCCGAGGAACAGCAGGTCGTCGAAGTGTGGCACGCGGCGCTTGGCGCCGCCGCCGCGGATGTCGTAGAGGCCGGTCGCCGCGGCGCGGCGGATCTCCGAGAGGCTGTAGTCGTCGAAGGTCGCCGACTTGCGCGGCGTGGTGGCCGGGACGGGACGCGGTGGCAGCTTGTCCATCAGTAGGCGCTCACGTTGTCGACCTTAAAGTGGTAGAGCCGGCGCGCCGAGCCGTAGCGGCGGAAGGCGGCGGGATCGACCGCGCCGTTCAGCCCCGCCTTGGTGAGCAGCGCCGCCAGCTTGGCCCGGTGCGCCTCGGTCATCGCTTTCTCGATGCAGTCGGCGCCGAGGCTCGCCACCTTGCCGCGCACGTATAGGCAGGCCTCGTAGAGGGAATCGCCCAGCGCCTCGCCGGCGTCGCCCAGCACAACGAGATTCCCGGCCTGCGCCATGAAGGCGCTCATGTGGCCGACGTTGCCCTGCACGATGATGTCGGCGCCCTTCAATGATATCCCACAACGCGCGCTGGCATTGCCGCCGATCACCAGGGTGCCGCCCTGCGCCGTCGCGCCCGCCGCCTGGCTGGCGTCGCCGGTCACCCGCACCTCGCCCGACATCATGTTCTCGGCGAGGCCGACGCCGGCGTTGCCGCGAATGGTGACGCTCGCCTGCTGGTTCATCCCCGCACAATAATAGCCGACGTGACCCTCAATCTCGACCGCGATGGGCGCGTCGATGCCGACGGCGATGGCGTGCTGGCCGCGCGGGTTGCGGATCGTCCACTGGGTGTTGTTGGTGTCCGGCGGCAGCTGGTGCAGCGCGGCGTTCAATTCCCTGAGCGGCGTGGTCGCCAGGTCGACCAGGCTCATCAGGCGCGCTCCCAGAAGTAGACCGTGGCTGGCTCCGGCTCCCACACCCGCGCCGCCTCGATGCCCGGCAGGCCGGCCAGCGCGCGGTATTCCGAGCCGAAGGCGACGTAGTCGTCGGTCTCCGCCAGCACGGCCGGCTTGCAGGCGATGGGGTCGCGCAGCACGCCGAAGCCGCGCTCGGTGCCGACCACGAAGGTGTAGAAGCCGTCGAGATCCTGCAGCGCGGCCTTCAGCGCCGCGCCGAGGTTCAGGCCGCGGCCCATCTGCCAGGTGAGGTAGGCAGCCGCGACCTCGGAATCGTTGTCGGTCTCCACCGTGAAGCCTTCTCGCGCGAGGCTGCGGCGCAGGGCGCAGTGGTTGGATAGCGAGCCGTTGTGCACCAGGCACTGGTCTGGGCCGGTCGAGAAGGGATGCGCGCCGGCGGTGGTGACCGCCGACTCGGTGGCCATGCGGGTGTGGCCGACGGCGTGGCTGCCGGTCATGGCCGGCAGATCGAAGCGCGCCGAGACGGCGCGCGGCAGGCCGACCTCCTTGTAGACCTCCATGGCACGCCCGGACGCGAAGAGGCTGACCTCGGGCGCCGCCTGCCGCAGCCAGGCCTCTGCCTGCGGGCGCGCCGCCTCCGGCACCGTCACCACGGCGTGGGTCGCGCGGGTCAGCAGGTCGATCTCGCCCGGCAGCTGCGCCGCCAGCCGCCCGGCCAGCGCTTCGAAGTCGTAGCCCTCCTCGGCCGCCCGCAAGGTGAGCTTCACCCGCCCGGCCAGCGGCTTGCCGTAGACGGCGAAGCCGGCGCTGTCGGGGCCGCGGTCGGACAGCACCGCCAGCATCTCGGCCAGCATGCTGCCGAGCGCCTTGCCGTGCTTTTCGTCCTTCAGGAAGAGTCCGGCGATTCCGCACATCTCGAAGCCTCGTCACAAAGTGGACTGCGAGAGTAGCAGCCCCCACCGGCCAGTCAATCCGCAAGAAAAAAATATTCTCTGAAATAAACTTCCCTCTCCCTCTCAGCACGCTTCCCCGCCCTCGCCGCCTCCCCACTCGTCACCCTCGGCCCCCGAGCCGAGGGTCCATATGTGGACGGCCGCTCGAGCGGTTGCCCTGGATGCCCGGGTCAAGCCCGGGCATGCCAATCGTGTGGTTGCGCCGCCCCCACAAGCGGGTGGAGAGGGAGCAGAACCTCCCCTCACCGCTCGCGCTGGAACACGATCACCGAGAGGAACTTCAGCGGCAGCTTGCGCAGCTCCTCCGGCCCATGCGCCGCCGTGGCGCTGAAGAACAGCGAGTCGCCCGGCTTCAGGCGGTAGACCTGGTTGCCGTGGCGGTAGCCCACCTCGCCCTCCAGGATGTAGATGAACTCCATGCCCTCGTGGCGGAAGTTGGAGTAGGCCTCGGCCTCCTTCGTCAGGGTGATGAGGTAGGGCTCGTAGGCGAAGTCGCCCGGAAAGGGGTGGCCGAGCAGCTGGTACTGGTGGCCCGACTTGGTGCCGCGCCGCTCGATGGTGAGGCCCTCGCCCGCCTTCACGTAGGTGACGTCCTGGCGCTGCTCGAAGCCGGCGAAAAAGTTCGTCATCGGCACGTTGAGCGCGACGGCCAGGCTCTGCAGCGTCGCCAGCGACGGCGAGATGGCGCCGTTCTCCACCTTGGACAGCATGCCGGCCGAGAGCCCCGCCTGCCCCGCCAGCTCAGCCACCGTCATGTCCTGGCGCTTGCGCAGCGCGCGCACCTGGGCACCAATGGCCTCCTCGATCGACTGGCTGTCGGCGGTGCCCGGCGCCGAGGAACCGGTCGCCAGGGTGAGCGGAACCAGCTTGCCGCCGCCGCGCGGGCCGGGCCCCGGCCGCGGCGCCGCGGCCTTCTTCTGGCCGGCCTTCGCCTTCAGCTCCCTGGACGCCTTCGCCGGGGCGCCGGTCTTGCCTGCTGGACTCTTCCTGGCCAAATTTCCCGTCCTCGGGGGGTGCCCGTGCTCGCGCGCTAACCTAGGACAGCGGCGGCGCGCTTCACAAGACCACATACGGAATTCATGTCGGCGCCGCCAGCAGAGCCTTGCGCGCCGCGTCGACCGCCAGGCTGTCCGCCGCCGACTCTGGCATCCTGGTTAAAGTCCGCATGGGCCCACACCGTCCTCGATGTCCGCCATCGGGCGGACTTCGAAAAGATTGCCGTCATTGACGCTCCGACCTTGGGGGGAGTGGTGCATTAAGCTGGCGGGTCTTCTCATCGCTGGAGAAATCAGCACTTTTCAACCTGATCACTCGCAGAAAGCCTGGAATTGGTTGCGCACCTGACGCAATGGAACGCTCCGCCCGAAGTCACCTTGTGGCACCAGAAGGGGAAGCTTCAGGCCGTTGAACTGAAATGCCACTTGCGACCCGCTCCTCATCTTCGTGAATACACGCGGCGAGGGATGCGATGCGGCGATACGATCTCAGGACTTAACGGATGTCGATGCGCCAGTATCGGATGCAAGGTTGGCTCAGGCAGAAAGGCGCTCGTCGTAGCCGTAGGCCGAGAGGCGTTCGACGCCTTTGCCGGTGATGAATACCTGCTCTTCGAGCTTCACCCCCTCGCCGCCATCCTCGTGTCCTATGAAGCTTTCAACGCAGACCGTCATGCCCGGCAGGAATACGGCGTCATCGTCATGGCCAATAGACCCCCAATCAAGCGCATGGGCGAGGATCGGGTACTCGCCGGTCATGCCGCAGCCGTGCACGACCCCGAGGTAGCGGTGCTTGCGATAGGGCTCGGGGATCGGCCAGGCCGCCTCGGCAAATTCGCGGAAGCCGATGCCGGGCTTGAGGAGCGCGATGTTGTGCTCGACCTGCTCCTGGGCGAGTGCGTAGAGCGTGCGCTGGGTTCCGCTTGGCCGCCCGTCTCCGGCAATGAAGGTGCGCGAGAAGTCGCTGTAGTAGCCGTAGCAGCCCACGGCATCGGTATCGAAGGCGACCAGGTCACCGGCCTCGATCACCCGTTCGCTGGTCTCCTGGAACCAGGGATTGGTATGCGGGCCGGAGGCCAGCAGCCGGGTCTCGATGTAGTCGCCGCCGCCGGCGATCAGCGTGCGGTGGAGATGCGACCAGAGCTCGGCCTCGGTGATACCGGGGCGCAGCGCCGCTTCCATCGTCGCCACCGCCGTCTCGGTCAGGCGCAGCGAGGCGCGAATCATCTCGACCTCGCCAGGTACCTTGATGGAACGCGCCTTCTCGATCGGGATCTGCGCATCGGTGACCTTGAAACCGGCGCGCGCGAGCGCCAGTACGGCGCCAGTGGTCGTCGCCTCGATGCCGATGCGGCGCCCGAAGGCGGGGTTGCGCGCAAGAAGGTCTTCGATCTCGGCAACGAAAGCCTTGAGAAAGTACTCGTGCTTCGAGCCGGAAAAGAGCGGCATGATGGTCTGCGCTGGCCTGATCTCGTCGACAGTGGCGAGATGTGCCGCTAGATGCTCGCAGGAGCGATACTCGAAGAGGACTACCGGCCCTTCGGCCGGCACGTAGAGGTATCGTGCCGGATTGCGAGCTGAATAGACCTGCATGTTCCGGGCGCCACACGCGTAGCGAATATTGACCGGATCGAAAAGGATGATGGCGGACAGCCTGTGCGCCACCACCTGCTCCCTAACTCGCCGCTGCCTCGCCGCCTCGACGCGCCGGACCACATCCTCCGGCACATTGGCGAATGCATTCGCTGGAAAGGGGAGCGGCACGGACATCTCGCTTCTCCTCAATCGAGCAGACCATCACCACGGCGCCGCGCTAGCTCGGCCCCGAAACGGTGACATTAGAGCGCTTCCCAAACTCGAATGCCTCGTCGAGCGACAGCAGGACCGTTTCGCGATAGTGACCCTTCCCGCATGACGTCAATCTCCTCGCCGGGCGGACCGGCTGCGCGCCGAAAATTCAGGTCTTCCGCCAGCGAGGCGAAATACCGCAAGGCCCTGAGACTCGATATGCTTATGGGCCTAGTCGTGCGGCAGACAGAACCGCACTGAGGGCGCAGAAGGCAGCGCGTTCAGGCATGGAGTGGCTCAAGGCCTCGATCATCCTGCACAACGGCAGATCTTGCAATAGAAGGCGCGGCCGGGAATGAACCGGCGCCCCCAACTATGTCAACGTAGTGTTCTCCCGCTGAACTCCGCGCCCTACCTTGCAATGAAGCCGCGGAAACCAGCGCATATCAAACATTTAGCGGTCGCCCACTAAAGGCGGGTGCAGCGTGACAGCCTGTCGGCGGTAAGCCCCCGGGCTGCGACTATGCTGGACGAGCCGCCGGCCTGCCCGGACCGCTTCCAGGTCCTCAGCGCCTTCGATCGTCGCTTCTACGGCATCTTCGGTGCGCCGGGGCTTGGTCTCGCGGCGCTCTTTGCTGTTGCTCCCAGCACGCGCAATGAAACCCCCGCCACAAAGATCCTGCGCCGGCCGCGACTGCATTCTGCCGAGGGTCGCGCCGAGCAGATCAGCTCCCGTTGTCCAGCACGTCTCTGATCTTCCTTGCCAGACCATCTCGCCTGTAGGGCTTGGACAGAAGATGGACGCCATGGTCGAGCTTGCCCTGGTGGACGATGGAATTCTGCGTATAGCCCGAGGTGAACAACACTTTCATCTCGGGGCGCAGCCGGTGGCTTTCTTCAGCGAGCTGCCGGCCCGTCATCCCGCCCGGCATGACAACATCCGTGAACAACAGATCTATGCTTTCGTCATCTCTAAGGAGCGCGAGCGCGCTCGTGCCGTCCGATGCCTCGAGGACGCGATAACCAAGGCTCTTAAGCTGTGTCACCGCGAGCTGGCGGACGTCGGCGTCATCCTCGACGACCAGGATTGTCTCGCTGCCCCGCTGGCTCTCGCCCGAGGCCGCCGGCGCCGGAACGGCGGTCTGGAGGGCCTTGGCGCTTGGAAGGTAGAGCCTGACCGTCGTCCCATGCCCGAGCTCGCTGTAGATTTTCAAGTGCCCGCCCGATTGCTTGGCGAAACCATAGATCATGCTGAGTCCAAGACCGCTGCCTCTTCCGAC
>WHTV01000121.1 GCA_009377535.1 Kiloniellaceae bacterium | reverse complement strand
GCCGGCGCCTTCCAGAACCTTGCGTTCTTCGATCTCTACTTTCACCTGATAGCGATCATCTTCCTGGCGCAGAGAATCGTCGTTGCCGAGCTGGAGAAGGTCAGTCCTGCCGCCGAGACGGCTCCCGGGGGGCAACGGTCCCCCGTGAGCCATCGTCCGCTGCGCAGTCGCGCCACCAGCCCGTAAGCCTCCGCCACTCTGCCCTCAGGCGCTCGACGGGCTCGCCAATTCCAGCTCTTTCCGGTTTGCGTCGAGGGTGAACTTGGCCGCCCAGTTCAGAAAGGCGAACTCGCCATAGCCGCCGTCCACGGGAAACGCGCCCTTTACGCCCCCTCTCGTGTCCAACGGTCCGTCCATATGGATGCTACGCCGCACGAAGGCGTTGGCATTCATCGCTGAGTCCAGATAGCGCGGGTCGCCGGTCGCCTCAAAGAGATAGAGCCAGCTCTCGGCGATCTGCGACACGCCGGTCAGGCAAACCCAGTCGACAGCCGCAGACCAATCGGCACGCCAGCGCCCGGCGAGCGATCCATCGGGACGTTGCACGCCGACCAGGGCATCGCCGGTCTTGCGCGCCGCCTCCAGAAGGCGCGGCGCCTCGGTCAGGCGATGGGCCTCGACCACGCCGCGCAGATAGTATCCCAAGGTGTGCGTCAACGGCTGGGAGGGCTGATCGAGACAGCAGTCGGCCACCCAGCCGTTCTCCCTCTGCTTGCCCAGCGCCCAATCGACCTGCCGCAATCCGGCCTCTCCATAGCCCTCCCCCGGCGCCAGGCGCTCCGCCTCGAAGAGCCCCCAGGAAACGTGGGTCTCGTACGCCTTTTCGCCGTGCGCGGCAAAGGGCGTCGGATGACTGCGCCAACAACCGTCCACGTCGAGCGTGTCGCGCAGAAAGCGGGCAGCCGCATGCATGTTTTCCTGATATGCGTTGAAGGTCCGCACGCCGGCGCAGTAACCCAGCAGAACCTGTCCGGTATTGAAGGTCACCGGCACCCTGACCGGCGCATCGATCTTGCCGCCCTGAATGCCGCCGTCTTCGAACTGAATTTCAGCCAGCCAATCCAGCATGCGACGGGCCCGCTCGCGCAGGTCGGCGCGACGCCCCCCGGCCGCCTCGGCAAGGAAGCTCGGCACGATGTAGCCGGTGGTCTCGGGATAGGATGTCGCCCAACCTTCGATCAGACTGAAATCGCGGGCAACCCCGCCGTCGTCGCTCGCCGAACAATCCTGGGCCCGGGCGAGCCACGCCAGACAGGCCTCGACGGCCGCCGCGGCACCGGGGTCGTTCGTCGGAACGCCCTGGCGGTCGCGGTCACGCTCCTCGCGCGCCGCTTTGGGCAGTCGACGGCGCGAGAGAGCGTTACGAAAAGCGTTCAGCACCGCCAACAGTTCCCTTCGTGTTCGGCTAGTTGCGCTTGAGCAGGGTGTAGTAGACCTTCAGTGCCCGGCTGGCCACTGTCGGCGCCAAGTGCTCGCGTTCGTACCCGAAAAGATCGAGCGTCTCTCCCGCCAGTTGCTCGAACAGGATGCGCTCGGACTTGGACAGCTTCGTCTTCCACTTTTCCAGTTGGGTGGGGTCCGGCGGCTTGACGGAGTTGCGATGCCACTTGAGGCTTCCGCTCGGCACCACGTCGGTTGCGTTGACCGAGTAGTTCAGCATCGTCGGGTCGTAGGCTTCGCCGATGAAACCGCAGATCTGCCGCAAAATCTCTTCGGGCCGGCGCACTAGATCCTCATAGCGAACCTCGAGGAAATCCTCGCCGAGGACAGCCCCAACCTTGTGTGCAATGCTCGTCTTCCACTGCCAGTCCAGCACCAGCTTGGGCAGGTTGCCCGACATCCACTCGATGGACCTTTGCGACAGAACGACGTCCCGGCCGTCGCGCACGAGATGAACGATCTTCGCGGTGGGAAAGATGCGGCGAATGACATCTATGTCCGGCGTGTAGAAGGGCGTCTTGTCGCCCCAACGCGCCTTGCCGAGCGCATCGGCATAGCACTGGAAAATGGCATCCACGAAGTCGCGGTAGTCGTGGATCGGCCGGGCGAGGACCGCCTCCGGATCGGCGATGAGCTTGCCTCGCAGAACCAGCGGGTGCCGCGCGACATCGCCGAGCAATTTGCGGGCATTTTCCTTCCGGCTGAGGTCTCCGTAGTCGCCGAGCTTCCTGAAATAGATCGTGATGAAGGCGCTCTCGTGGGGAATCGCCAGGTCGGGATGGTTGTTCAGCATCAGTCGCAACATGGTCGTGCCGGACCGCTGCGAGCCGAGCAGAAAGACCGGCGGCTTCCTTTCCTTCCCGATCACGGGTCCCGCCGCTCTGCTGTCCCGGCTGCGCTCGATTGCGCCACATCGCCCTGCCGTTCGACGACCATGGCTCTCTTGACACCGTCCGCGCGCACCATGATCCGCGCCTTCATCCCCGCCTCCCCGTCGAGCCTCTGCCGGATCCGCTCGAGCGCGGGATAGGCTGCATTGCAATAATAGCGCGGGACGAGCCGCAGTCCGCAATAGCGCGTGAGAAACTTGCGCAGCCCCATGCGTCGGCCGAAGCGGGTCTCGGCATCGTTGTCGAAGATCAAGGCCAGCCCGCCCGGTGCCAGCGCAGCGACGATCCTGCGGCAGGCGTCAAGCTGCCGGCCGCGCGGCAGCTGCTGCACCACATCGTAGGTGAAGATCAGGTCGAAGCCGCCCTCCAGCCCGTCGAATGCGTAGCTCCGCGGCTCCAGGACATTGCCGCTTCGCAGGTCCGCGGGCTCAGTCAAGCGCGAGAGCTTGTCTTGCGCAACGTCCACCATGCGCTGCGAGAGGTCGAAACCGCAGAGACGCGGATCCTTGATGCCGACATGCGAGAGCTGCTCATGCAGGTAGGCCAGCCATGCCCCTGTGCCACAGCCGCAGTCGAGCACGCTCAACGAGGCCTGCCGCAGCCCTGGAGACACCTTCCGCAGGACGTCACCGACAAACGACTTCGCCGCCGGCGCATGATCGAAGTCGGCGTCGTAGACGCCACTGTCGACAAGTCCATCGAAGCTTCTCTTCTGGCGTTCGAGCAAGCGGGAACTCACGAGGCTCTCTCTCTCGAATTGCCTGCTTGGCGTTCAAGCAGCGAAATGGAACCAAACCCGAGCCGCTTGCGCAGCCGGCGCAGGCGCCCCCCTTTGTCCAGGTGGTACCACAGATCCAGCAGATGGGCCGCTGCCGATTTGGGGATCTTGTCGTAAGCCTCGTATCCCCAGTCCTTGAGGGCCCTGTTTGCAGTTCCTTCGAACACGATGCGCTGGCTGCGCGTCATCCGCCGGCGCCATTGACCGACCTTGGATTGCTGAGGCGGGCTCGAAATGGCCGGCCACAACCAGCGCCGGCTTTCGGGGATCTTCTCCTCGACCATGTCGCCGTACCGCAACATCTGCTCGTCGAAAGGGACGCCGATGAAGTCGCAGATCCGATCCAGCGACGCGCGCGTATCGAGCACCAGATCCTCAAAGCGGATCGTCATGTAGCGTTGAGGCCCCAGGATGCGTCCCATCTTCGCGTTGGTCGTCGTACGCTGCACCCAGGCCCTGGCGCACTCGGCAATATTGCCGGCACCATAGGGCATGGTCTGGTGCGACAGAGCCACGTCCCGACCATCCCGGACGATGTGCAGGAAACGGGCGTCTTTGAACCAGGCGTTCACGCGATCCATGTCGTCGAAGGTCGCGATGTCGACATTGGCCCAGCAGGTCTTGCCCTTCGCCTGGGCATAGATCGCGTGAAAGCGCGCCACGACGGCTCCGTAGTCCCCAAGTGGTAGATCCTCGAGCAGGATATCTCGCTCGAGTTCGGCATCCCAGAGCTTGATACGCGCATGCCGGCGGATGGCATCGACCAGACGAACGACGTCATCCCTTGTGGCGAGGTCGTTGAAGTCGTGTTCCAAGCGCTCAGCGAAGCCCACCCACATGCCGGTGGTCGCCAAGGGCACTGCTACCCGTGGGTGTGCCCCCACCATCATCGATAGCAGGGTGGTGCCGCTTCGCTCCATCCCGAACAGGAACGTCGGCGCCTGGGCTCCTTGGCCCCCGCGGTGGTCAAGCATGGCTTGCCGCCGCCCAATGTCCGCATAGGCCGCCGCTATCGCTGCCGACGGCAAGGCGGCGCCACCCGGCGGGATCGCGCTGTTCGCCGACGTCTGCCAGCTCGAGGCCGAGTGCTTCCGAAGAAAGGCGATGCAGCCCGAGGGCGCGGGCCTCGACACGACGATCGCCCCTCAGCCCGAGCCACAGGACCTCGCCGTCGAAATCGATATCCAGGGCGCCCCTCTCCAAGGCACCGCAAAAACGTCCGAAGATCGCAATCCCCTGGGAGTCGCCCTGGCGCACCACGACCGCCAGGCCGTCCACCCCGGCGGCCGGGACCTCCACCACGGGCGGCGCCTCTCCGCTGCCCAGGCGGCCGATGACAAAGGCCACCGTGCTCGCCCCGGGCCTCAAGCGGCAGATCACCTGCGGCGCCGCTTCCAGCTGGCCATAGCGGCGCGACACCCAGCCTGCCGCCGGGCTCTGCCGTCCCTTCACGCTGTCCGCGGCGGCGACACCTTCCGAAGCGCAGAGATAGGTAGAGAGACCGCAGAGCGAAGCGGCGACCTGCCGACTGGATTGGACCGCGACGACCGCTTCGGGTGCGAACTGCCAATGACAGGCGAGTTCCTCGCCTTCGGGCAAAGCCGGCAGCCGGTCATAAACCAGGGCATACCGCCCTGGGAGCCGGAGCACCCCCCGCCGCCAGCCGTCCAGGGGGCCGGCTTCCTCCAGTCGGCCTTCCGCCCAGGCCAGCGCCCCCTCGAGCGCGCGCCAGCGGGTTGTCGCCCGCGCGCCGCTATCGATAGCGCGGAAGCGTCCCTTGGGCTGTCCCAGGGGATCGTGCCCGCGCAGGACGGGGCCATTGTGGGCCGAGGGACTGCGGAAATAGTCGCGCGGCGCCGCCGGGCAGCCGCCCGGCAGTGGATCGGTCGCCGCGTAGGAGTAGGTTCCGGCGGGCTCCAGAACGGGTTGCCCTCCCACACTCCAGTAGACCGACAGCAGGTCCGACATGGCGTGTCCCGGGCTCACCGCTATCCCCGGCCGCGGCCCCGTGCGGAAAACCAGTTGCTCCTCTCTTCCGTCGTCGCGGAAGGCGACATAGCCGTTGTCGGGAAACGCCGCGAGATCGCCCAGCGGTTCGGGACTCACCGCCAGAGGCAGCGGACGCTCGGGGCCACGCAGGGCCGTCAGGAGCCAGTAAGCCCGCTCCGCGCCGGCCGCCCCCTCCGCCGTTGCCGGGAAACCTCGGTCGAACAGCTCGCGATAGAGGACGCGCCAAGCACCCCGGGCCCAGGCGCCGCCGGCGTCCAGGGGCAGCAAGGGGTCGTCCGTGGTGTCGCCCAGGACGAAGCCATTGCCGCGCCGGTCCGCCAGAGCTGCCTGAAACCGCAACATGCGGGCGATCAGTGGCAGCGCCGGTACGCAGTCGGGCGTGGTACCGCGACGCAAGGCGATCACGAGATAGGCCAGTGCCATCTCGCAGCCTAGCTCATGATAGTGCAGGGACTGCTCGAAATTGCTGCCATCGCCCTGGAATTGCCGGCCGAGCTCCGCGTGCCAGACGCGCTCCAGCGGCGCCGCAGCCGGCTGGCCGGAAAGCTCCGGATAGCAGGCCGCCAGGAACCAGGCGGCGAAGCGGTCGGCCAGCAGGTGATTGTTGGGCGTCGATTCCCCGAGCAGCGGCCGCAGGTACCGCACGTCGGCCGCCAGAATGCGGAACAGCAGAAGGCAGATCTCAGCCGCCGTCTCCTCGCCTTCGACGGCCCTCGCGGCGAGAAACGGCGTCGCCCAGCTTACGGCAAGCAAGCGGTAGATCACCACCAGGTTGGAATAGTAGGCGTCGTCTGCCCCGCCGGTCCTTTCGGCCTGGCGGATCCAGCCCTCCAGGGTCGCGCGCAGCGCCGGCAGGCAGTCGGCGCCCAGACAGGACGCCATTGCCATGCGCGGCAGGAAGCCGAAACGATGGGGCCGCAGACGATAGAGCCGGTCGTTGTGAGCGTCCGTCGGCAAGGCCGACCAATCCAGGCCGCCGCCGAGCGGCTCCGCCAGCCTGGCATAGACCCGCAGGCCTTCCTTGGAGAGGCGCTCCACCTCGTCAAGGAGCGCCTGCCGCCAGGCGACTTTGCCGCGTCCGTAATCCGCCGCGAAGTCTCGCGCCTCCGCCGCGCTGAGAAAGCCGGCCACCGCCGGCCGCCTATGGAAGAATTCGACGGCCCGGGCGGCATCTCCCACGGCGCCCGCCGTCGCCTGTCCGGCCACCAGGTCCCTCAGCAGAGAAGCCTGGTCGAGGTCGGGCCGCAGCGGCGCTGGCCACGGAAGCAGGCGCGTCATGGAGCGCTTGAAGGCGCTCAGGTGTTGCAGAGCGTGTTTCATCGCGACGCGTCGGGCCGGGCCGTCATGCTGCGAGTGAACCCCTTCCCCGCCGCCAGCGCAACATGGGAAATTCCTCCCAGAACATCCCGCAGCGACGGGTCGTGCAGAGCGGCCGTTGACCCACTCAATTGATGCGGAAGAAAGAGCGTGCTAGTGATTCCACCATGTTCCGCATCTTTGCGATCGCCCTGACCTGCCTGCTCTTCGGCGGCCCGTTCCTGGCCGTTGCCGCGCCGCTGCCGACGACGCCGGTCTACAATCCGGCCTCCAAGAGCTACTTCCAGCTGTTCACCGATAATGAGCACCCCGGCAATTGGGACGCCGCCCGGGCCCGGGCCGGGCAAAAGGTCTACAAGGGCGTGCGCGGACGTTTGGCCGTGGTCGACAGCCCCGAAACTCATGAGTTCCTGCTGCGCGCCTTCGATCTGGACCAGCGCCAGTTGAGCGTGTGGATCGGCCTGCGTTACTGGTGTTCGCTGCGTCTGCTGCAGTGGGAGGAGGGACGCCCCTTCTCACCGTCTGATCCGGACCAGTTCAGGCTATGGCACGCCGAATGGTCGCGCTCGGACGAGAACGCCTGCAGTTTCTCGAGGTCGGCCAGGGTCGGCTTCGCGCCGGTCTACTACCGGACCATCAGCGGCCTCACGCGGTGGCAGGCCGTCGGCGCGGCGAAGTACTTCTCCTTCTACCTCGTCGAGTTTCCGACCGGCGAAGATTGAACGGCCTTTCGTCGTCCCGGAGAGGTCGAAGAAAAGGCTTGATCGCCCAAGGAGATATTGCAACCTAGTTCACGCCTGGGCCGGCGGTCGGCTGCCGCTTGCAGGCGCGTTCAAGGGAACATGAGCCGCGATGAAGCAGCAGAAAGTTCACCTCATTGCGGCGGCGCGGCCGAACTTCATGAAGGTCGCCCCCTTGTACCATGCCCTGAGAAGCCAGGACTGGTGCGTTCCCCTGCTGGTCCACACAGGCCAGCATTATGATGCCAACATGTCCGACGATTTCTTCGCGGACCTCGGCCTGCCGGATCCAGATCACCATCTGGGCGTAGGCAGCGGCAGCCACGCCGAGCAGACCGGCGCCGTCATGGTCGCTTACGAAAAGGTTTGCCAGCGCGAGCGCCCCGACTGGACGGTCGTCGTCGGCGATGTCAACTCCACCGTCGCTTGCGCCCTGGTCGCCGCCAAGCTCTGCATACCGCTGGCGCACCTTGAGGCTGGCCTGCGCAGCGGCGACCGCAGCATGCCCGAAGAGGTCAACCGCATCGTGACCGACCGCCTCGCCGACCTGCTGTGGACGCCCTCCCTCGACGGTGACGCGAACCTCAAGGCCGAGGGCGTTGCCGATGAGCGTATCGAGTTCGTCGGCAATATTATGATAGACGCCTTCGAGCTGCAGCGTCCGCAGATCGACGCCCTCGGCATGGCGGTCCATTTCGACGTCGAGCCGGGCAACTACGGCGTCGTCACGCTGCACCGGCCGTCCAACGTCGACGACCCTGCGATCCTGACGCAGATCGTCGAAGTGCTGGCCGCCGTTTCCCGTCGCTTGCCCCTGGTTTTTGCCGTGCATCCCAGGACGCGCGCGCGCCTGCGCGACTTCGGCCTGGCGGCCTCCCTCGAGCAGCAGAAAGGCATTCGCCTTTCCGAGCCGCTGCGGTACAACGAGTTCATGAACCTGGTCTGCGCGACCAAGCTGGCGATTACCGATTCAGGCGGCATCCAGGAGGAGACGACCTACCTGGGCATACCCTGCCTTACGCTGCGCCCCAACACGGAACGGCCTATCACGATAACCCAGGGGACCAACCGCCTGGTGAATTCGGAGACCCTGGCCGACGTGATCGACAGCGTCCTCAATGGCGAGACGAGGATGACGAAGCGCCCCGAGCTGTGGGACGGCAAGACCGCGGCGCGGGTGGCACAGAGCCTCCATAGGCATTCCCTGCGGGCCCGGCCCGAGAGGTGCTCATGAGCGACTTCGATCCAGAGGACTCCGAGGATCGCCGCCTCAGCAGTCGCATGACCAAAGGCGCCGCCTGGATGATCGGCCTGCGCTTCGCAAGCCGGGGCCTTGGCCTGGTCAGCATGATCATCCTGGCGCGCCTGCTGGTGCCGGCCGACTTCGGCCTCGTGGCGCTGGCCATGGCCATGGTCGCCGTAATCAGCGTGTTCGGAGAGTTCGGCTTCGAATTGGCGCTGATCCAGAACCAGAAGGCTGAACGCCGCCATTACGACACGGCCTGGACTTTGGGGTTCCTGCGCGGGCTGATCGCCGCCGCCCTGGTCGCGCTCGCCGCAGCACCTCTGGCCGACGTCTTCGGCGAGCCGCGCGTGACCGATGTGATACTGGTGCTGGCCCTGGTGCCGCTCATCGAAGGGCTTTACAACATCGGCACGGTTGCCTTCCGCAAGGAACTGACCCTGCACAAGGAGTTTGTCTTCCGCATCGTTCCCCGCGTCGCCGGCGTTGCCCTCACGATCCTCCTGGCGGTCATCTGGCGCAACTACTGGGCCCTGGTCTGGGGGACGCTGGCGGGGGCAGGCCTGCGCCTGGTGATGAGCTATGCGATGCACAGCTATCGTCCGCGATTCACTCTTGCCGGCTTGCGGGAGATCATGAACTTCTCAAAATGGATGCTGGCCACGAGCATCCTGAC
>WHTV01000120.1 GCA_009377535.1 Kiloniellaceae bacterium | reverse complement strand
GCGGGCTTCCTGACGCGATGACGCTCCGCCATAGTTTGAGAAGTCCGGGCTAGGCTTTCGGCTTCGTCGGCATGACGCGGCAGTACTGCTTGGCGTCCTTGGCCTTGAGGGCGTCGCAGACCTGCCTGGCTTTGTCGCGTGAGGGCAGCGGGCCGGCGAGCACCCGATAGAAGGTTCCCTTGTCCCCCAGTTCGGTGCGGCGAATCTCGGCTTCCATCTGGCCGAGCGGCCCGGGGAAAGAGCGCTGAAGATCGCTCCAGTTCCGCTTGGCGGCCTCCTCGCTGCGCAGCGAGGAGAGGTGCAGCACCATTTCGACGACCGTGTCGGCCGCTGTTTTCGCAGTGGCTTGCGCGGCCTTCTGCACCTCGGCCGGAACCTCCGGCTTCGGCGTGGGGGCCGGCGGCATCGCAACCGCCTCGTCGGGCGGGGCGGCAGCGGCGGCTGGAGCTGTCTGGGCGGTGTCTTCGGCCTGGCCGACGAGCAGCGCGTCGCTGGCCGCCGCCATCATGCCCTCCGGCGCGGTCTGCCGGGCGGGCGGTGCCCCGAGGGCCGCGAGGGCCGTGGTGTCGACCGGCTCGATCGGGACCGCCGGCGGCGGCGCCATCTCCGTCGGCCTGTTGGGCGCGGCTTTCTGCATGATGTCGGCCGAGGCATCGGGGTGCGTTGCCGCCTCAGCCGTGCCCTGGGACGCGCCGAGAATCGAGGCTTCCAGCCGATTGGCCCAGCCCTTGGTATCGTCATAGATCGCGTCGCAGCCGGCGAGCAGGATCAGCAGCAGGGCGCCCCCGGCGATCCTGCCGGCGGTGCGGGCCTTCGAGGCGAAAAACTGAGGCATGGCAGGGTCTTCCCAGGCCGATCTGGCCAGCTTCCCCGCGAAGCCGGCCGGCAGCCTCACCAGACTAGGTCCCTATGGTTTAAAATCCTTGAATGCCCGAGGTTTAAGAGAAGTTCTTCAGCGCTCGACCTTCGTCATTGCTTAACGTCTCGCTGCAATGATCTGGATCCCTTCAGAGGGTTGTCGGAACGAGCGCGGAGGCCTGGGCGGTAGCGATGCAGACAGTGCAGCAGATGGACCTTCCGAAAGCCGTGGTGGCCGATTTCAGGGTCGGGCATATCATTTCGGTCACCGGCTCCAAGGTCACCGCGACGCTGGTGTCGACCGGTTCCGACGCGGAGTCCGCCCGGCGTCTCAACAAGGCCGTGCAGATCGGTTCGCTGGTGAAGATGCCGACGCAGGGCTCCGTCGCCTTCGGCATCGTCTCTACCCTGTCGACCGGCAATCCCTCGCCGTCGCCGGAGTTCGGCGAGCAGTGGGTGGTCGAGATCGACCTGTTTGGCGAGTTCATCGTGCCGGACGAGCCCGGCCCGGAGGCAGAGGCCAGCTACGACCTGCTGCGCGGCGTTTCCCAATACCCCGGCCTCGACGAAGACGTCTACGCCATCAGCGCCGAGGAGTTGAAGCAGATTTTCAGGCGCCCGCGGGCGTCCAACGTGCGCATCGGCACCCTGCACCAGGACAGCGACCTGCCGGCCTATCTGGTCACGGACGACTTGCTGGGCAAGCACTTCGCGATCCTCGGCACCACCGGGTCGGGCAAGTCCTGTGCGCTGGCCACGGTGCTCCACGCGATCCTCGGCGCGCACCCTTTCGCTCACATGGTCCTGCTCGATCCTCACAACGAATACTGCCGCTCCTTCGACGGTCTCGCCGAGGTGGTGACGCCGGAGAACCTGCAGCTTCCCTACTGGCTGCTGAACTACGAGGAAATGGTCGAGGTGCTGTGCAGCCGCGACGAGATCTCGCGCTCGGCGGAAGCCTTCATCCTCAAGGATGCCATACAGACGGCCAAGCGCTCCGCAGTGGAGAAGGAGGACGATAACCGCTATGTGTCCGTCGACACGCCGGTGCCCTATCCGCTGAGCGCGCTGCTGCACAACATCGAAGCCGCCATGGGCCAGTTGCAGAAGGCCGAGCAGGCCAAGCCCTACCTGCGGCTGCGGTCGCGCCTCGAGAACCTGCGCGCCGACCGCCGCTACGCCTTCATGTTCTCGGGCCTCTCGGTGCGCGACACCTTGCCCGACATCTTGTCACGAATCATCCGCGTGCCGGTCGACGGCAAACCCTTGACCATCTTCGATCTTTCCGGCGTACCCTCGGAGATCGTCGACGTCGTGGTGTCGCTGCTCTGCCGCACCCTCTTCGACTTCGCGGTGTGGAGCGAACGCGACCAGGCGGTGCCAATCCTGCTGATCTGCGAGGAGGCTCACCGCTACATTCCGCAGGACGGCGGCCGCGGCTTCGAGCCGACGCGCCGCGTCATTTCGCGCATCGCCAAGGAGGGGCGCAAGTACGGTCTCTCCCTCGGGCTGGTCTCGCAGCGCCCTTCGGAACTCTCGGAGACCATCCTCTCTCAGTGCAGCACGCTCTTCGCGCTGCGCATGGGAAACCAGAAGGACCAGGACTTCGTGCGCCGCGCCCTGCCGGAAAGCGCGGAGGGCATGCTGAACTCGCTTCCGTCGCTGCGCAATCAGCAGGCCGTGGTGGTGGGAGAGGGCGTCGTGCTGCCCATGCGCATCCGCTTCGACGACCTGCCGGAAGCCAAGCGCCCGCACAGCGAGACGGCCTCCTTTGCGCACCAGTGGCAGGAAGAGCGCGGCCTGGACGACTTCGTGGGACGCACCGTCAACCGCTGGCGCAGACAGATCCGCTAGCAGGTCGCGGCCCGCTGACCCCTCACCCAGCTCCGCCTAAGGCTCGATCTGCGATCTCGCCAAGGCTGCGCAACCCTCTCCCGCAAGGGGAGAGGGAAGCTATTGAACTCGCAGGAGAAGAATCCCCTCGCTCCTCACGGTAGCTGAGGGGCGCCAGCCGCTTGCTGGGCCGCAAGGGCGTGTCAGCAGAAGAGGTCGACCAGGCTCCTGATGCGGGCATCCCGCGGCGGCGTCTCGTCTTCGGCCCCATCCTCGCTGTCGGCCTCCGCATCGCCGGCTTCCGCCAGGGCGCGGCCCTGGGCGGTCAGGCGGCAGACGAGCCAGTCCGGCTTGATCGGATTCTTGAACCACGGCTCTGCCCAGCCCTGGTCGACGCAACTGCGGATGGTGCGGACGTCGTAGCGCTGTCCATAGTGATCGAACAGCGGCAGCTTGCCGCCGGCCTGATCGAGGCCGCGGCTCAGCCATGCCAGCTGAGTCACCGTGGGGCGGGGTTTTCGCCTTGCACTCGCGAGCGTCTGGGCCGTGGGGGACGATCGGTCCATGCTCTTTCTCCCTGGATTTCCGCCCATGCTACGATAGGTCCCAGCAGAAAGCGACTCGGGAGAGCAGACTCCAGATGTCCCGCCCATTCTCCCACTGCCTGGTCTACGTGACCGCCGCCGATGCCGAGGAAGCCCGCGAAATCGGGCGTGTTCTGGTCGCGGCCCGCCTGGCGGCCTGCGCCAATGTGTTTCCGGGGATGGTGCCGATTTTCCGCTGGGAGGGGCAGATCGGCGAAGGGTCGGAGAGCGTGGTGATCCTGAAGACCACCGAGAGCCGGGTCGATGCGCTGATCGAGGCGATCGAGGCCATGCACAGCTATGACTGTCCCTGCGCCCTGGTGCTGCCGATCATGGGCGGTAGCCAGGCCTTCCTCGACTGGATCAGCCAGGAGACCAGTGAGGAAGCGCCGGAGTGATCTAGCTGGGGCAGTTCATCCAGGGGCGCATGGCCTGGCGGTATTCCGGATCCCAGATCAGGCGTTCGAGATCCAGTTCCGGCTGCGGCCCCTGCTTGGCCGCCAGGTGCTTCGATGCCGGTTTCGGTGACGCCGGATGGAAACCGTCCTCCCTGGCCGTCTGCGCCGGCTCTCTGCCTCGGTCCATGGATTCCGCTCCCTGCCGCTTCGGATGGCACCTTTGCCTTCAGGTTTTATCCTGGCGTGGGACTTGGGCCGCCCCGGGGCGCGAAAACGGCTGACGTAGGGATTCATTGCGGCAGAATCGTGGCCGAGCCTACGCGGAGAGAGAGGGAATTAAACGGTCTGATACAACGACTTCCTCAGACCGGCTATGCGCTTCGTCAACTTGCCACTCGGCTGAATTCCGTATACTGGAATTTGCCAAAGCGAGTGAGGATCTTAGCCATGAAGGCTCAATCGGCGCGCCTGGCGCTGCTGTTCTCGTGCTTAGGCCATGCCTACATGCACCTCTTCACCGCGTTCTATTTCGTCATCGCCCTGTCCCTGGAAGCCGACTGGGGCATCCCCAATCATGAGCTGGTGAAGCTTTGGGCCCTCGGGTCCCTGCTGGTCGGATTGGCGGCCCTGCCGGCCGGCTGGCTCGGCGACCGCTGGTCGGCGCCCGGCATGATGGCCGTCTTCTTCATCGGCCTCGGGATTTCCGGCATCGCCTGTGGCCTTGTCGAGACGACCACGGCGCTGACGCTCGGCCTGGCCGCGGTGGGATTGTTCAGCGCCATCTATCATCCGGTCGGCGTGGCCTGGCTGGTGAGGAGCGCGCGTGCCCGCGGAATGGCTCTGGCGATCAACGGCATCTTCGGATCGTTGGGTGTCGCCAGTGCCGGACTGGTGGCGGGCGTGCTCATCGACGCCGTCTCCTGGCGCGCCGCCTTCATCGTGCCGGGGATCGTCTGCCTGGTGACCGGCCTCGCGCTGGTGACGGTCCTGCGCCTCGGCTGGCTGCGCGAGACCGAGGTCGACCGCGCGCCGGAGCCGGCGCCCTCGCGGCGCGATATGGTGCGTGTCTACGCGGTCCTGCTCATGACCATGGCGGTCATGGGTTTGATGTTCCATGGCACCCAGGCCTCGCTGCCGAAGATCTTCGATCTGCGCCTGCGCGATCTGGCCGGCGAGGGCGCACTCGGGATCGGCGCGCTGGTGGCGATGGTCTATGCCGCCGGCGGACTGATGCAGCTGGTCGGTGGTTGGCTGGCCGACCGCTTCCCCCTGAAGCCGATCTACCTCAGCGCCTTCGTGCTGCAGGTACCGGTCATGGCGCTGATCGCGATCACCGGCAGCCTGCCGCTGCTGGGCCTGTCGGTGCTGACGGTGGTGCTCAGCTCTGCGGCGCTGCCGGCGGAGAACATGCTGCTCGCACGCTACACGCCGTCGCGCCACCGCAGTCTCGCCTTCGGCGTCAAGTTCGTGCTGGCGTTCGCCATTGCCAATCCGGCGATCCTGCTGGCGTCCTGGGTCGAGGGCCGCAGCGGCGAGTTCACCCAGCTCTATTTCATCCTGGCCGCCATTGCCGCCGTCGCGGCAGTGATAGCCTGTTTCCTGCCATCGGCCCGTCCGATCGGGCGCTTGGCCATGCCGGCCGAGTAAGTTCAAGACAAGAGGTCTGTTGTTCCTGTAATGAGTAAGTCATCGATCGAGCTGAATCTCCTAGATCATTTCTCCCTCACCGTGCGCGACATCGACGCGACCTGTGCCTTCTACGAGAAGGTGCTTGGCATGGCGCGAGAGCCCTTCGGTGAGGATCGTGTCGCCCTGCGCTTCGGCCGGCACAAGATCAACGTCAATCCCAATCCCAATCATCTGGTCCGCAAGGCGGCGGTGCCGATTCCCGGTTCGGCGGAGTTCTGCGTGATCTCTTCGCTGCCGCTGGACGACTTCATAAAGCACCTGCGCAGCTGCGGCGTCGAGATCGAGTACGGTCCGGCAGAAGCCGTCGGCGCCGAGGGGGCGATGAACTCGGTCTGCTTTCGCGATCCCGACGGCAACCTCATCGAGGTGGCGACCTACCTGTAGCGAGGTGGCGACGGGCAAGTTCATCGATCAGCGCATCCTCTACGACCGTCATCCCGGACAAGCGAGCGTGAGCGAGCGCGATCCGGGATCCATGGCTGTGCTTGAGCCCGGTCGTCCCATGGACCCTCGCATCAAGTGCGAGGGTAACGGTAGGGTTGGTGGCGCCGCTGGTGCGAGCTGGTGTCAGGTTGCACTCGCCGCCGCCGCCAGCGCCTGGTCGAGGTCGGCGATGATGTCGTCGACGGTTTCCAGCCCGATGGAAAGACGCACCACCTCCGGCCCGGCGCCGGCGGCGGCCAGCTGCGCTTCGTTCAGCTGGCGGTGGGTGGTCGAGGCGGGATGCAGGATCAGCGAGCGCACGTCGCCGATGTTGGCGAGATGAGACAGCAGCTCGCAGGCCTCCACCATCTTCACGCCTGCCGCATAGCCGCCCTTGAGTCCGAGGGTGAAGACCGAGCCGGCCCCCAGCGGCAGGTACTTCTGCGCCAGTGCGTGATAGGGGCTGGAGGCCAACGCGGCGCAGGATACCCAGGCCACTTGTGGATGGCCTTCCAGGAATTCGGCCACCTGCTTTGCGTTGGCGCAGTGGCGCTCCATGCGCAGGCTGAGGGTCTCCGTGCCGAGCAGCGTGAGGAAGGCGTTCATCGGGGCCATGGTCGCGCCGAGATCGCGCAGGCCCACCGCATGGGCCTGCATGGTGAAGGCCATGTCGCCGAAGGTCTCTTGAAAGTTCAGGCCGTGATAGGCGGGCTCCGGCGCGCCGAGGCCGGGGAACTTGCCGCCGGCGGCCCAGTCGAAACGCCCTGAGTCGATCACCGCGCCGCCAACCGAAGTGCCGTTGCCGGAGAGGAACTTGGTGGTCGAATGCACCACGATGTCGGCGCCCCAGTCGAAGGGCCGGCAGAGATAGGGTGTCGCCATGGTGTTGTCGACGATGAGCGGAATCTCGGCTTCCCTGGCCACGGCGGCCAAGGCCTCCAGGTCGCTCACCACGCCGCCCGGGTTGGCCAGGCTCTCCACGAAGATCGCCTTGGTCTTGGGAGTCAGCGCCCGGCGCACCGCTGCGGGATCGTCCACGTCGACGAAGTCGGCCTGCCAGTCGAACTTCTTGAAGGTCTTGCCCAACTGGGTGATCGAGCCGCCGTAAAGGCGCGTCGAGGCGATGAAGCGGTCGCCCGGCTCCATGAGGGCGAAGAAGGCGAGGATCTGCGCGGCGTGTCCCGACGCACAGCAGGTGCCGCCGCGGCCACCTTCGAGATTTGCCAGGCGCTCTTCCAGCGCCGCAACGGTCGGGTTGGTCAGGCGCGAGTAGATGAAGCCGAAGGTCTGCAGGTTGAACAGCGAGGCCGCATGGTCGGCATCGTGGAACACATAGGACGTGTTCTGGAAGATCGGCGTCTGGCGCGCGCCGGTCACCGGCTCCGGCTGCGTCCCGGCATGGATCATGCGAGTTTCGAAGCCGAAGTCGCGGTTGCCCCGCTTGAAGGGATCGTCGGTGGTCAAAGCCGCACCCGGCGCCGCTTGGCGGAGATGATGCCGGAGTTGAAGCCGCCCCAGGAGAGTTCCGAATGCAGGCGGCCGAACTCGATCTTGGGGCAGCGATCCATGACCACGGTGAGCCCCGCAGCCTCGGCCCGCTCCGCCGCCGCCTGGTTGATGACGCCGAGCTGCATCCAGATCACCTTGATGCCCTTCTCCTTGGCGACGGCGATGGCCTCGTCGACGATCGGGCCGGCGGCTTCAGAGTTGCGGAAGATGTCGACCATGTCAAAACTGTCGGGGATATCGGCCAGGGAGGCATAGACCGTCTCGCCGAGGATCTCCTTGCCGGCGTGCCCCGGATTGATCGGGATCACCCGGTAGCCCTTCTCCTGCAGGTATTTCATGGCGAAGGAGGACGGCCGGTTCCACTTCGGCGAGGCGCCGACCATGGCGACGCTGCGGGTATCGCGCAGGATCGCCAGCAGCTCGGCGTTGCTGTAGGTGAGGGACGACGTCATGGGCCGGCCTTCTTCTAGCTTCTAGCGCCCCTGCCACTCGGGGCTGCGCTTCTCGATGAAGGCGTCGATGCCTTCCTCGGCGTCGCGCGCCAGCATGTTGGTGGTCATCACCTGGCTGGCATAGGCATAGGCCTCCACCAGGCCGTATTCGATCTGCCGGTAGAAGGCTTCCTTGCCGATCTTGAGGGTGAGCGGCGACTTGCCGGCCACCTTCCTGGCCAGCGCCAGGGCCTCGCCCTCGAGCGCTTCGGCCGGCACCGCGCGGTTGATGAGCCCCAGACCCACGGCCTCCTCGGCGCCGACGGTATCGCCGGTCAGCAGCATCTCCATGGCCTGCTTGCGCGGCACGGCGCGCGACAGCGCCACCATGGGCGTGGAGCAGAACAGGCCGATGTTGACTCCCGGGGTGCCGAACCGAGCCGTCCGGTCGGCCACCGCGAGGTCGCAGGTGGCGACCAGCTGGCAGCCGGCCGCCGTGGCGATGCCGTGCACCTTGGCGATCACCGGCTGGGGCAGGCTGGTGATGGTGGTCATCAGGCGGCTGCACTGCTTGAAGATGGCCTGGAAGAATTCCTTGTCGCCGCCGCGGCCGCGCAGCTCCTTCAGGTCGTGCCCCGCGCAGAAGCCGCGCCCGGCGCCTTCGATGATCACCACCCGAACGGACTTTTCCGCGGCGATGTCATCCAGCGCCGCCTGCAGCTCGCCCATGAGGTCCCCCGAGAGGGCGTTGTACTGGCGCGGGCGATTCAGGGTGAGGCGGGCGATGCCGTCACTGTCGCTGCGCAGCAGCAGCGACGCGTTGCTGGAAAGAGCGGCTTCGGCGGACATGGTTTCCTCTGGCTTTTCTCAAGTCTACTCTTTTGGCGCAGCAGGACTTTGGCGCTTCCCCTGGCAGGAGTTCAAGGACTAATGCTAACAATATCCGTCGATTGATGAGCGAAAGCCGCACCTTAGGGAGTCCGCCCGAATCCATGGATCACGCCAGCCAATTGCCCCGCATGACCCTCGAAGCTTTCAACCGCCTGTTGGACGAGAGCGCGCCTTTTCAGAAGATCTACGGCTTCGTCACCGAGGAAATCGGCTACGGCAGCGCAAGGGTGCGGCTGCCGGCCAGCGAGGCGCATACCCGCCCCGGCGGCACGCTCAGCGGTCCCGCCCAGATGGCGCTTGCCGATTTCGCCATGTATGCGGCGCTGCTCGGCACCATCGGCGAGGTGCCCCTGGCGGTCACCACGAGCCTGAACATCAACTTCCTGCAGCGGCCGCAGCCGGGCGATCTGCTGGCGACCTGCCGCCTGCTGAAGCTGGGCAAGCGCCTGGCCGTCGGCGACATCACGGTCCAGTCGGAGGGGCTGGCGACGCCCGTCGCCCACGCCACGGCGACCTACTCGATCCCGCCCAGGGGGTGAGGGTTGGGACGTGCTCCGGCGCGCGGTGCCGCACCCAAACTGTCATTGCCGGGCTTGACCCACTGCTGTCCGGTTTAGGAAGTAGTGGACAAGGCGCACGGCATTGATTCAAC
>WHTV01000011.1 GCA_009377535.1 Kiloniellaceae bacterium | reverse complement strand
TTCCTGGCCTGTCGGCAAATGCGCCTCCGTGACGCCCACCATAGTTTGAGAAATCCGGGTTAAAACGCTAGATCTGCGGCAACCGCGTCGATGCCGTCACGCGCGCAGGCGTCGTCCATTTCGCCACCCGGCGCGCCGGACACGCCGACCGCGCCGACGATGCTGCCGTTGGCCTCGACCGGCACGCCGCCGCCCAGCATCAGCGCCCCGGTGACGAAGTTGGCACCGTAGGCCTCCGCGCCGGGGGCGGTGGTCTGGCTGAGGGTGAGGGTATCGCTGCGGAAGCTGGCGGCGGTCCAGGCCTTGCGGCGGGCGGTCTCGGGCGTGTGGGGTCCGGCGAAGCGGTCGCGCAGCATCGTCTGCAGATTGCCGAAGCGGTCGACCACGGCGACGGCGATCTGCGCTCCCTTGGCGCGGCAGCTTTCAAGGGTCGCTTCTGCCAGCTTCACGGTGATCTCGAGCTTCATTACGGAGAAGCTCACCAGGGCCTCTTCCTGGGCCTTGGCTGCAGGCGCCGCGGCGGCAATGATGCCGAGGGCCAGGACCGCTTGTCGGATGCTTTTCACGCTGTCTCTCTCCTGTTGCTGCCGGCTATTCGGCCGACCTGTGATGCGAAATCCTGAACACGCTCCAGGCCGAGCCTTCGAGCAGATATGCGAGGCCGAGGCGGGCGCCGAGGGCGACGGAGATCATCACCAGTGGCGCGGAGATGGCCAGCACGGAAGCGGCGGCGACGCCCTGGCCGATGGTGCAGCCCATGGCGAAGACGCCGCCGACACCCATGAGGAAGGCGCCGACGATGTGGCGGCCCAGCTCGCGCGCGTCGTCGCAGGCCTCCCAGCGCACGTCGTGCTTGCGCCAGGCAACCAGGGCGGCCCCGAGGCCGACGCCGATCACCAGGCCGACGCCGTAGTCGGGCATGACACCGGTGTAGGTGATGAACTGCATGAGGGTATCGCCGACGGGCACCACGAAGGAGCCGGCTTCCAGTTGCACCGGCTCGAAGGCGTGGCGGGAGCCCCAGCTCGTCACCACCCAGCCGACGGCAATGCCGCCGCCGATCACCGTGGCGGTGAGGATGTGCCCGAGGCGGCGCCGGTAGTCGGCCGAGGAGAACACCCAGAAGAGCAGCAGCCCGGCGAATAGCACGGCGACGGGCAGGCGGGCGTCGGCGCCGAAGAGGGCGGAGGCGAGGCTGCCGAGCGACTGGTCGCCGGCGAAGCCGAGGTCGAGCGCGAGCTTGTCGACCACCTCGACCCGCGCCTGGGCGACGAGGCCGCGCTGGGCGGCGAGGGCGGAAAGACCGAGGACGATGAGCACCACCAGCGAGCGCAGGCTGCCGCCGCCGAGGCGCACCAGCGCACCGAAGCCGCAGGTGCCCACCAGGGCCATGCCGAAGCCGAAGGCGAGGCCGCCGAGGATGGCGCCGGTCCAGCCGAAGTTCGGCGTGAGGTAGAAGGAAGTGCTGACGTCGACCAGGCCGCCGAGCACCAGCGCTTGCGTCGCGACGATGGCAACCGTGGCGGCCAGCACCCAGGTGCGGATGCCGGTCGCGTCGTTGGCGTACCAGTAGCGCTCCAGGGCCGTCAGGGTGCAGAAGCGGTCGAGGCGCGCGGCCGCGCCGATGACGATGCCGATGAGCCCACCGGCGATGGGTAACAGCCAGCCGACGTCGAGCATCGACCCCTCCCTCTTTGCAGGAGCCGCCGGCGCCCGCTGCGCCGGCCGGTCCCGTCACCGCTTATGGCTTGCGGTTTTCCTCCAGCGCCGGCTTGCAGAAGAACTGGTAGAGCAGTTCGACAAGCTGCGCGACTTCTTCGTTGGCAATCGAGTAGTAGACCATGCGGCCCTCACGGCGCGTCTGCACCAGGCGGTCGAAGCGCAGCCGGGCGAGCTGCTGCGACACTGCGGCCTGCGGCATGCTCAGGAGCTCTTCCAACTCGGAGACCGACTTCTCGCCCTCGACCAGGATGCAGAGGATCAGCAGGCGGCTTTCGTGCGACAGCGCCTTCAGCAGGTCGCCGGCCTTGCGCGCCTGCTCCATGAGGACGTCGATGTCCTTGGCCTTGGCGGTGGCTGGAGTGATGTCGGCCATCGGGCACCTAACCGTCGGCCGCCGCGCCGGACGCGGGCAGCTTGCCCAGCATCTCGTTCAGCAGCGGCCAGAAGAAGTGCGCGCCGGGATAGCCGCGCAGGCGTGCAATCTCGGCGCCGTTCTCGACCACGATGAAGGTCGGCGTGTAGGCGTCGCCGGCGATGTCCGTCAGGTCCGCCGGCCAGGGTTCGGTGACGTCGACGCGCCGCAGCGGCGCCCGGCGCCCTTCGCTGGTCTTCGGATAGATCGGCGCGATCTCGCGGTTCCAGCGCAGACACCAGCTGCAGCCCGGCCGCTCCAGCATGATCAGCTCGGCGGCCTGCGCCACCGAAGCGGACCACGGGGCGAGCAGCAGGAGCGCGCTGAACAGGAGCCTCAACTTCATCGACGCCTCGGTGCGAAATCCCGATTGAATCGCAACAATATATATGAATTAATGCATGTATTGCAAACCCGGCGTTGAGACCGGGCCCAAGGGAAGGTCATGCCACACTATGCCGCCATTTCGCGAGCCGCGCTGAATGTTCGACGTCTCCTACGGCGGTGCCTTCCTGGCGGGTCTGGTCTCCTTCGTGTCCCCCTGCGTGCTGCCGATCGTGCCGCCCTATCTGGCCTATCTGGCGGGCCTTACCTTCGACGAACTGAAGGACGAGCATCGCGGCGCCGACTCGACGCGCCAGCTGATCCTCGCCGCCGTCGGCTTCGTGCTCGGATTCACCACCGTGTTCGTCGCCCTCGGTGCCACCGCCAGCATCATAGGCCAGTCGCTCGCCCGCTACTTCGACGTCCTGTCGATCGTGGCCGGGGTGATCATCCTCGTCATGGGCCTGCATTTCCTCGGCGTTTTCCGCATCGCGCTGTTTTACCGCGAGGCCCGGGTGCAGGTGAGCCGCCGCCCGGCCGGCATGGCCGGCGCCTACGTCATGGGGCTCGCCTTCGCCTTCGGCTGGACGCCCTGCGTGGGCCCGATCCTGTCGATGATCCTGTTCATGGCCGGTGCCGAGGCGTCGGCGGCGCGCGGCGCCCTGCTGCTGACCATCTACTCTCTCGGCATCGGCCTGCCCTTCCTGCTGGCGGCGGTTTTCGCGACCCATTTCCTGGGCTGGGCCAGCCGCTTCAAGCGCCACCTGCACAAGGTCGAAATGGCCATGGGGGGAATCCTGGTGATCACCGGTATCCTGTTCATGACCGGCCAGATGTCGGCGATCGCCTACTGGCTGCTGGAGACCTTCCCGCAGTTCCAAGAGATCGGATGAGGAGGAGAGACATGCTGAAACGCTTGGTTTTGCTTCTTGCGTTGTTCCTGCCGGCGTCGCCCGGCTGGGCGGCGACCCTCGGCGACGACGGCCTGCACAAAGAGGACTGGTTCGCCATCACCTTCCGCGACATCGGGGAAGACATCGAGGCGGCGAAGGAGGAGGGCAAGCGCCTGGCGATCATCATCGAGCAGCGCGGCTGCATCTACTGCCAGAAGGTGCACGAGGAGATCCTCAGCGACCCCCAGGTGCGCGACTACATCAACGCCAACTACAAGATGGTGCAGTACAACCTCTACGGCGACGAGGAGGTCACCGACCTCGACGGCGAGGTGCTGACGGAGAAGACCGCCGCACGCAAGTGGGGCATCGCCTTCACCCCCACCATCCTGTTCCTGCCGGAGAACGCCGACGGCGCGCTGGACACCCGCCAGGCTGCGGTCGCCTCCATGCCGGGCGCCTTTCAGAAAGGAACCTTCCTCGATATGTTCACCTGGGTGAGGGAGAAGCTCTACGAAACCGACGAGGATTTCCAGCGCTATCACGGCCGGCGGATCCGCGAGCGTACCGAGGCGGGCGTGCCGAACACCGACTGAGCTAGAGGCACCGGCCTGGGAATATGAACATATTCAAGAATTGCAATTTATGCATTGAACGGCGGGCCACCGCTCGCTAGAGTGACTTAAAACAACCACCCATGGGAACATCAAAGCGGGTGGGTACAAATCGAGGAAAGAAGCCCATGCTCTCAGCACGACTGACTCTCGCTGCAGCGGCACTCTGCGCCGGCATCACGGCGGCAGCGGCCAAGGACATCCCGCCCGGTGACGTGAAGATCGTGGACGGCAAGCTGGCCGAGGCGGTCTCGGATACGGCGGCCAGCGCCGCCGACGGCCGCAAGTTCTTCGCCGACCGCAAGCTCGGCAACTGCTTGGCCTGCCACGCCAATTCCGACCTGAGCGAACAGCAGTTCCATGGCGAGGTCGGCCCGTCCATGGACGGCGTCGGCGCGCGTTGGACGCCGGAGGAGTTGCGCGCGATCGTCGTGAACTCGAAAGCTGTCTTCGGCGCGCAGACCGTGATGCCCGGCTTCTATTCGCTGGAGGTGGGCAAAGACGTCGCCGAGAAGTTCCAGGGCAAGACCATCCTCTCGGCCGAGCAGGTCGAATCGATCGTCGCCTATCTCGCCACGCTGAAGTAGCGCACTCGTCCAACTGGAGAACAGCAGATGCAAGTAACACGACGCCAGGCGCTCGGGCTCTCTGCCGGAGCCGTGGCCCTTGTGGCATTCGGCCCCGGCCTGAACGCCGCGCGCGCCGACGCGGCGGCCACCGACAAGAGCCTGATGGAGTTCACCGGCGGCAAGGCGCCGGCGACTGGCAGGATCACCTTGAACGCGCCGGAGATTGCCGAGAACGGCAATACCGTGCCGATCTCGGTCAGCGTCGAAAGTGACATGACCGATGCTTCCTATGTCGAGTCGGTGGTGGTGCTGGCTGAAGGCAACCCGAATCCCTCGGTTGCCACCTTCCACTTCACGCCGATGAGCGGCGAGGCCTCGGCCACGACCCGCATGCGCCTGGCCGGGACCCAGAACGTAATCGCCATCGCCAAGATGAACGACGGCTCAGTGTTCATGGACAAGAAGCTCGTCAAGGTGACCATCGGCGGCTGCGGCGGCTGATCGAGAAACAAGGAAGCAGAAAATGGCAACGCCCAAACCCCGTGTGAAAGTCCCGAAGTCGGCCTCGGCCGGCGAGGTGATCACCATCAAGACACTGATCAGCCACAACATGGAATCCGGCCAGCGCAAGGATAAGGACGGCAACGTCATTCCGCGGCAGATCATCAACAAGTTCTCCTGCGAGTTCAACGGCAAGCCGGTGTTCGGCTGCGACATCGCGCCGGCGATCTCCGCCAATCCCTACTTCGAGTTCAGCGCGAAGGTGATGGAGAGCGGCAGCTTCACGTTCACCTGGGTGGACGACAACGGCGAGACCTACAGCCACGAACAGGCCATCGAGGTCAAATAAAGCGGCAGGGAAGTCCGCAAATCGGGAGGGAACGTGTTGAGCAGAAAACTGATCCTGGCGGCAGCAACCGCCGCGGTGGTCTCTGTCGGAGGGGCTCTGGTGGCTTCAGCAGATCCGGTCGACGAAGAGCTGGTGATCGACGGCGAGATCCCCATGGTGATCCGTACCAAGGCGCCGGAGGGACACCCCTTCGACGAGGTGCTCTCGGGCTGGCTGTTCCGCACGCCGGAGACACGTAGCCTGGAGGAAGACACCTTCACGAACCCCGGCATGCTCTACGTCGAGCGCGGCGAGGAGATCTGGAACACGGTCGAGGGCGAAGCCGGCAAATCCTGCGCTTCCTGCCACGGCGACGCGGCGGAGACCATGGCCGGCGTCGCGGCGGCCTATCCCAAGTGGGACGCCGACGCGGAGCGGCCGATCAACGTCGAGCTGCAAATCGACAAGTGCCGCGAAAACAACATGAAGGCCGAGCCCTACAAGTTCGATGCGCCCGAGCAGCGGGCGCTGACGACCTTCCTGAAGCATCAGTCGCTCGGCAAGCCGGTGCAGGTGGACCTTTCGCAGGGTGACATGCAGAGCTGGTGGGACCAGGGCAAGGAAGTCTACTACACCCGCACCGGCCAGCTGAACCTGTCCTGCGCCAGCTGCCATGAGGAGAACAACGGTAAGTACATTCGCGCCGACCATCTGAGCCAGGGCAATGTGAACGGTTTCCCGACCTACCGTTTGAAGCAGGGCAACATGGTATTGCTGCACAGCCGTTTCCGCGGCTGCATCCGCGATACCCGCGCCGAGTTCCCGGCACCCTTTTCGGACGAGCTGATGGCGCTTGAGGTTTACACGACCTGGCGCGGCACCGGTCTCTCGGTCGAGACTCCGGCCGTCAGGCAGTAGTTGGTATCGCTCCGGCGGCGGCAGGCCGCCGCCGGGCCCGCGAATTCACTTTTCGGCAATCGGCGACCCTGTCCGTGGCGTGACCGCGCGGGCGGGAGGAGAGGATCAGTATGTTCTCGAGACGTGACTTCCTGACGGCATCTGTGGCCCTGACGACGATCCTCGGGCCGGGGATGCAGGGTCGCTGGAGCCAGGTCGCCGCACAGCAGACCCTCACCGAGGAAGACCTGCTGGCCGCCGAGGACTTCGGCAACGTGACCCTGCTGCACATCACCGACATTCACGCTCAGGTGAAGCCGCTGTACTTCCGCGAGCCGTCGGTCAACCTCGGTGTCGGTGAGGCGCAGGGCCTGCCGCCGCACGTGACCGGCGCCGACTTCCTGAAGATGTTCAACCTGACGCCGGGCAGCCCGGACGCCTATGCACTGACCTCCGTCGACTTCGCCTCGCTCGCCAAGGCCTACGGCAGGATGGGCGGACTCGATCGCGTGGCGACCATCGTCAAGCGGGTGCGCAGCGAGCGCGGAGACAAGACCCTGTTCCTCGACGGTGGCGATACCTGGCAGGGCAGCTACACGGCCAATGCGACGGCCGGCGGCGACATGGTCGAGGTGATGCATGCTCTCGGCGTCGACGCCATGACCGCCCACTGGGAGTTCACCTACGGCACCGACCGGGTGAACGAGATCGTCGAATCCCTGCAGTTTCCGCTGCTGGCCAGCAACATCTACGATGCTGAGTGGAACGAGCCGGCCTTCAAGGCCTACGAGATTTTCGAGCGCGGCGGGGTGAAGATCGCTGTCATCGGCCAGGCCTTCCCCTACACGCCGATCGCCAACCCGCGCTGGATGATCCCGAACTGGAGCTTCGGCATCCGCGAGGACGAGGTGGTGAAGAACGTGGCGGCGGCCCGCGCGGAGGGCGCCGAGCTGATCGTGCTGCTGTCGCACAACGGCTTCGACGTCGATCGCAAGCTGGCCCGGCGCGTCGAAGGGATCGACGTCATCCTCACCGGCCATACCCATGACGCCCTGCCGGAACCGGTCATGGTCGGCAAGTCCATGCTGATCGCCTCCGGCTCCAACGGCAAGTTCGTCTCGCGTCTCGACCTCAACGTCGCCGGCGGCGCGATCAAGGGGTATCGCTACAGGCTGATCCCGGTGTTCTCCGACGTCATCACGCCGGATCCGGAGGTTGCCGCCCTGATCGAGCGCCTGCGCGCACCCTACGAGGACGAGCTCAAGCGCGAGCTGGGGCGCACCGACTCGCTGCTCTACCGCCGCGGCAACTTCAACGGCACCTTCGACGACCTGATCTGCCAGGCGCTGCTGGCCGAGCGCGATGCTGAGATCGCCCTCTCGCCGGGCTTCCGCTGGGGCACCTCCTTGCTGCCCGGCCAGGCCATCACCGTCGAGGACCTCCACAACGCCTGCGCGATGACCTACCCGGAGGCCTACCGCTCCACCATGAGCGGTCAGCTGGTCAAGGACATCCTGGAGGACGTCGCCGACAATCTCTTCAATCCCGATCCCTATTACCAGCAGGGTGGCGACATGGTGCGGGTCGGCGGCATGGGCTATCGCATCGATCCGCTGCAGTCCATCGGCTCGCGCATTTCGGAGATGACGCTGCTCGCCACCGGCGAAGCGGTCGACCCGGCCCGCGACTATGTCGTGGCCGGCTGGGCCTCGGTGAACGAAGGCACGGAGGGCCCGCCGGTGTGGGATGTGGTCGAGGCCCATCTGCAGAAGAACCCCAACGTTCACGTCGAAGAGAACCTGTCGGTCAAGCTGGCTGGTTAGCGCTTCGCCACGGCGGCGCGCAAGCGCCATGAAACTTCGGAGCTGATGGATGTCGAGAGCAAGCGACAGGAAGAGACCCCTTGTGTCGGCGGCGCCGGCGGACCCGTCACGCCGCCAACTGCTGACCGCCGGCCTGGTGGCCGGTGCCGGCGCGGCGCTTACCGGCCTGGCGGTGCGACCCGCCGTTGCGGCCGGCGATCCCGCGATCACCGAGATCCAGGATTGGAACCGCTACCTGGGTGACGGCGTCGACGCGCGGCCCTACGGCACGCCCTCGCCGTTTGAAAGCAAGGTGGTGCGCCGCAATGTCGCCTGGCTGACCGCCGATCCGGTATCTTCGGTGAACTTCACGCCGCTGCACGAGCTCGACGGCATCATCACGCCGAACGGCCTCTGCTTCGAGCGTCACCACGCCGGCATCGCCGAGGTCGATCCCGCGATGCACCGACTGATGATCTCCGGCCTGGTCGATAAGCCGCTGGTCTTCACCATGGCGGACCTCAAGCGCTTCCCGCGCGAGAACCGGGTGTACTTCCTGGAGTGCGCGGCCAACTCGGGCATGGAGTGGCGCGGCGCCCAGCTCAACGGCTGTCAGTTCACCCACGGCATGGTGCACTGCGTGGTCTATACCGGCGTGCGCCTGCGCCTCCTGCTGGAAGAGGCGGGCGTGAAGGCGAACGGCAAATGGCTGCTGGCCGAGGGTGCCGACTCCTCGGCGATGACCCGCTCGATCCCCATGGAAAAGGCGCTCGACGACTGCATGGTCGCCTTCGCGATGAACGGCGAGGCGCTGCGCCCGGAGCAGGGCTATCCGCTGCGCCTGGTGGTGCCGGGTTGGGAAGGCAACATGTGGGTGAAGTGGCTGCGCCGGCTGGAGGTCGGCGACATGGCCTGGCACCATCGCGAAGAAACCTCCAAATACACCGACCTGCTGGCCAACGGCAAGGCGCGGCGCTTCACCTGGGTGATGGACGTGAAGTCCGTCATCACCAGCCCGAGCCCGCAGGCGCCGGTCACCCACGGCCGCGGGCCGCTGGTGATCTCCGGCCTGGCCTGGTCGGGCAACGGCACCATCAGCCGCGTCGACGTCACCACCGACGGCGGACGCAACTGGAAGACGGCGCGCCTCGACGGGCCGAGCCTGCCGAAAGCGCTGCACCGCTTCTACCTCGACATCGACTGGGATGGCTCGGAGTTGCTGCTGCAGTCGCGCGCCATCGACGCGGACGGCTTCGTACAGCCGACCAAGGACGAGTTGCGCGCCGCCCGCGGCGAGAATTCGATCTATCACAACAACGGTATCCAGACCTGGTACGTGAAAGCGGATGGGGTGGTCGAGAATGTCGAAGTTTCTTAGCCTGGTAGCAGTCGCCGGCCTGGCGCTGGTGATGCCCGCAGCGGCGGCGTCCGCTGGCGCCGAGGATGTGCCGCTGCCCAATCATGGTGTCTTCCACCTCGGCCGCGGTGCCACGCAAGAAGAGGTTGCCGCCTGGGACATCGACGTGCGCCCCGACGGCACCGGCCTGCCGGAGGGTCGCGGCACGGCGGCCGAGGGCGAGGCGGTTTTTGCCGAGGCCTGCGCCTTCTGCCACGGCGACTTCGGCGAGGGCCGCGACCGCTGGCCGGTGCTGGCCGGCGGCCAGGACAGCCTGAAGGCCGAGCGTCCGGTGAAGACAATCGGGTCCTACTGGCCCTATCTCTCGACGGTCTACGACTACGTGCGTCGCGCCATGCCGTTCGGCGACGCCCGCTCGCTGAGCGACGACGACGTCTACGCCATCACGGCCTACTTGCTCTACCTCAACGACGTCGTGACCGACGAGACCTTCGAGCTGTCGAAGGAGAACTTCACCTCCGTGCGCCTGCCCAACGAGGAAAACTTCTTCATGGATGACCGTGACGAGGAAGCGCACAATGCCCGGGAGGGCGAGCCCTGCATGACCGACTGCAAGAAGGGCCCCGTCGAGATCACCGCACGTGCCAGAGTATTGGACGTTACCCCCGACGGCGGGGATGATGAAGAGGGAGTGGGAGCGGTCGATTGATCCTGACTTTTGGTCCAAGGTTCCACGAACGACGGGACGGCCTCCCGACCCCAGGGGAGTAGAGCATGTTGCGTTTTGTAAGGTTGTTGGCCTTTGCCGCCGCGGTCGGCGTCGCAGGCCTCACCGCGTCGCCTGGGGCGCGGGCGCAGGCGACGGACGGTTTCCATCAGCTGGTACTCTACATCAGCGAGGCCGACATGTCGGAGATGAACGGCGTGCTCGACATTGCCGCCAATGTGTCGCGCCACTACAGCGGGATCGGCGAAGAGGTCGAGATCGAGATCGTCGCCTTCGGCGACGGCCTCCATATGCTGCGCGACGATACCTCGCCGGTGAAGCAGCGACTGGACAACTTCCTGCAGAGCATGGTGAACGTCACCTTCCAGGCCTGCGGCAACACCCTCGACACCATGGAGCGCAACGAGGGCCAGCGGCCGGCGTTGATCGAGGGCGTCAGCATGGTGCAGACCGGCGTCGCCCACCTGCTCCAGCGCAGCGAAGAAGGCTGGACCCTGGTGCGGCCCTAGAGGCTTTATCCACAAAAGTGCATATCGACCGTTGACTAATGTGGGTTCTTCGGCAGTGTTTCGGGACCGCTTGTTTCAGGGATCCCGGTCGTGTCGAGCAGGTCGCAGTGCAGGTTTCTCATCATCGGGGGCGGCATCATCGGCTGCTCCATCGCCTACCACCTCGCCAAGGCAGGCGAAAAGGACATCGTCCTGCTGGAGAAGTCGGCCCTGACGGAGGGAGCGACCTGGCACGCCGCCGGTCTCGTCGGCCAGCTGCGCTCCTCACGCAACACCACCCGCATGCTGCAGCGCTCGGTCGAGCTCTACGACCGGCTGGAAGCGGAGACCGGCCAGGCGATCGACTGGAAGAAGGTCGGCAGCCTGCGCCTGGCCTGCTCGCCCGACCGCATGCTGGAGGTCAGGCGCCTCGCCACCATGGCGCGCAGCTTCGGCCTGGAGATGCAGGTCATCGGCCCGCAGGAGGCCTGTGATCTCTTCCCGCTGATCGATCCCAAGGGCGTGCTCGGCGCCGCCTTCATTCCGAGCGACGGCCAGGTCGACCCGGCGAGCCTCTGCCAGGCCCTCGCCGCCGGCGCCCGCCGCCAGGGCGTGAAGATCGTGCAGGGCAGGAAGGTGCTCGATGCGACGCTGGCCGACGGCCGCATCACCGAGGTGCTTACCGACGACGGCGTCTACCAGGCCGAGACCGTGGTGCTGGCCGCCGGCATGTGGAGCCGCGAGCTGGGCCGGAAGCTCGGCGTCAACGTGCCGGCCTGCGCGCTCGAGCACCAGTACCTGGTGACCGAACCGATCCCCGGCATGCCGGCCAACCTGCCGACCCTGCGCGACCCCGACCGCCTCGTCTATTACAAGCCCGATGCCGGCGGGCGGCTGGTGATCGGCGGCTACGAGGACGACACGCTGCCCTTCGGCGACCGCGGCATTCCCGGCGACTTCGCCCGCCAGCTGCTGCCGGAGAACTTCGACCGATTCGAGCCCCTGGCCAGCTACGCCGGGCAGGTGACGCCGGTGGTGAACACGGTGGGCGTGCGCCAGCTCATCAACGGCCCGATCCCCTATTCGGCCGACGGCGACTTCGTCATGGGCAAGGCGCCGGAGCTCGACAACCTCTTCGTGGCGACCGGCTTCCTCTACGGCATCGCCGCCGGCGGCGGCGCCGGTGCCATCATGGCGGAATGGATCCTGGAGGGCCGTCCCAGCCTCGACCTCTGGCCGCTGGACATCAGGCGCTTCGGCTTCCTGCACGGCACCCGCGCCTTCATGTACCCGCGCGCCGTTGAGCACTACGCCCATCACTACAAGCTGCGCTACCCCGGCCAGGAGAGCGAGGTGGCGCGGGGCCTCCGGCGCAGCCCGCTCTACGAGATCCTGAAGCCGCGCGGCGCGGTCTACGGCTCGAAGAACGGCTGGGAGCGGCCCAACTGGTTCGCCCCCGAAGGGGTCGAGGCCGTCGACCGGCCGGGCTTCACAGACCAGAACTGGAAACCCCACGTGGCCGAGGAACACCGGGCAGTGCGCGCGGGCGTCGCCCTCATCGACCAGTCGAGCTTTTCCAAGTTCGAGCTGCGCGGCCCCGGCGCGCTGGCGGCGATCCAGCGCCTGGCGGTCTCCAACATGGACAGGCCGGTCGGCGCGGTGATCTACACCCAGCTCTGCAACGAGCGCGGCGGCATCGAGGCCGACCTCACCGTCACGCGCCTGGGCGAGAATCAATTCTACATCGTCACCGGCAGCGGCTTCGGCGTGCACGATGCCCACTGGATCGAGAGCCAGCTGCCGAAGGACAGCAGTTCCGCTTTCCTCATCGAGGTGACGTCGGCAAAGGCGGTGATCAACCTCTGTGGCCCCGGGGCACGCGAGGTGCTGTCCCAGGTGGCCGAGGAGGACGTCTCCAACGAGGCCTTTCCCTTCGCCACGGCGCGGCAGATCACCCTCGGCGCGGCGCCGGTGCTGGCCATCCGCATCGGCTATGTCGGCGAGCTGGGCTGGGAGCTGCACATCCCGACTGAGTACGCCGCCCATGTCTACGAGACACTCCTGGAAGCAGGAAGGCCCTTCGGCATCCGAGACGTCGGCTACCGCGCCATCGAGAGCCTGCGCCTGGAGAAAGGCTATGTTTACTGGAGTGCCGACGTGACGCCGGACTACAGCCCCTACGAGGCCGGCCTCGGCTTCCGCGTGCACCTGAAGGCCAAGGGGGACTTCATCGGCCGCGCGGCGCTGGAGCGGCAGAAGGCGGCAGGCGTGGCGCGCCGCCTCTGCACCTTCACGGTGGAGGCGGCCATGCCGGTCCTCGGCGGCGAGACCATTCTGAAAGACGGCGCGGTCGTGGGCCTGGTGTCCAGCGCCGGCTACGGCACCACGCTCGGCAAGACCGTGCTGTACGGCTACCTGCCGAAGGACCTGGCGGAAGAAGCCGACTTCGACATCGAGGCCTTCGGGGAGCACTACCGCGCGCGGCGTGTCGAGGGGCCGCTCTACGACCCGGAGAACGCCCGGCTGAAAGCCTGAAGAAGCAGCACAGAGGGGGAAGCATGACAGGGGAGAGCGGCGAGAAGAAGGGAGTCCTGGAAGCCCTTCGGCGGATTCCGGGCTTCGAGGCGACGCGGGCGGAAGACGTCGCCCTGGAGCGCCAGGGCGGGCTCACCAACCTGGTCTACAAGATCGACTTCGGCGACCGGCGTTTCATCCTGCGCATCCCCGGCAAGGGCACGGAGGACTACATCGACCGCGCGGTGGAGCTGCACAATGCCCGCGTCGCCGCCGCGGCCGGTGTCTCTGCCGAGGTCATCTACGGCGATGAGGGGAGCGGCGTGATGTTGAGCCGCTGTATCGACGGCATCGTCACCATGTCGCCTGCCAGCTTCCGCGAGCGCAGCGGCGCGCCGGGCCGCGCGGCCCAGGCCCTGAAGCGCATGCACCGCTGCGGCCGCAGATTCCGCTTCCGCTTCGAGCTCTTCGCCATGATCGACGACTATCTCGCCATCCTCGATCGTCAGCAGGCCGCGCTGCCCACGGGCTACCACCAGGTGGTCGAGGCCGCCCAGCCTCTGCGCGCGGCGCTCGACGCCAAGCCCATGCCGCTCGCGCCCTGCCACTGCGACCCGCTGTGCGAGAACTTTCTCGACAACGGCCGGCGCATGTGGATCGTCGACTGGGAGTACTCCGGCATGAACGATCCGCTCTGGGATCTCGGCGACCTCTCGGTCGAGGCGAGCTTCGATGCGGATCAGGACCGCGAGATGATGGAAGCCTACTGCGGCGGTATCCCCTCCGCCGCGCTGGTGGGCCGCATGGTCGTCTACAAGGCGATGTGCGACCTGCTGTGGACGCTCTGGGGCCTCATCCAGCACGCTAACGGCAACCCGGCCGACGACTTCTGGGCCTATGCCCTCGGCCGTTTCGAGCGCTGCCAGAAGCTCATGCAGGATCCGACTTTCGCTGGCCACGTCGCGGCCGTGCGGGCGGACTAGCGGCTATAGCGGCTATTCCGCCCGGGTGTAGCCCCAGACCGAGGCCGGCGGCAGGTTGCGCAGGGTGTGCGCGAGGCGCTCGCCGCGCAGGCCGAGCTCGCGTCGCGGCAGCGGCGAGACCGGGCGGTGGGTGTAGGCGAGGAAGCGGCGGCCCGGCGGCATCAACGCAACCATCTCGTCGACGATGAGGCGCTGCTGGCCCCGCGGCAGCAGCGAGATCGGGATGCCGCAGATGACGGTGCCGACCCTGCCGACCACCGAGGGCGGCAGGTGCTGGGTGATCCGCGCGGCATCGCACTCCAGCGCCCAGATGTCGGGGAAATCCTCGCGTAGGACGCTGAGGAGCTCCGGGTCGAGGTCGACGGCTATGAGCCGTTCCGGCGGTATGCCGCCGTCGAGCAGCGCGCGAGTGATCGCGCCGGTGCCGCAGCCGAGTTCGACGACGTACTCGTCGCCCTCGCGCCGCACCTCCTGGGCCACCAGCCGGCCCAGCGCCGGGGACGACGGGGTCAGCGAGGCGAGGCGCGCCGGATGCTTCAGGAAGCGGCGGAAGTAGAGCCAGTGAGCCGCCTGCTGCCGGTTGGCGACCCTGTCGATCAGCTTGTCCAGTTCTTGGGTCATGATCTCAGTATGCAAAATAAGCGCTGGGATTTCTGGGTTTTTTCTGTGCCGCGCTAGCCGGCCAGAATTTCCAGCAAGGCGCTGTGAATTTCGGCGCTGGCGGCCGCGACCACCCGGCCGTCGGACTGCAACGTCAGCGGGCGTCCCTGCCAGTCGGTAATGACGCCGCCGGCGCCTTCTACCACCGGGGCGAGCGGCAGGTAGTCGTAAGGTTTCAGGTTGAGGTCGATGACCGCGTCGACCTGGCCCGAGGCGAGTTGGGCATAGGGATAGCAGTCGTAGGTGAAGCGCCGGTAGCGCCCGGTCGCCATCAGCCGCTCGAACGCCGCCGGGTGGTCCGCCATCAGGCGGTCCGCCTCGTTGACGCAGAGGAAGGCCCGGTCGAGCGGCACGTCCTTGCGGCAGGCGATCGGGGTGCCGTCGCGGTCGCTGCCGGTTTCCGCTGCGCCCGCGTAACACTCGTTCAGGGCCGGCATGCGGATGATGCCGGCGACCGGCCGGCCGTCTCTCAGCACCGCTACCAGCATGCCGAACAGCGGCGAGCCGGAGATGAAAGACTTGGTGCCGTCGATGGGATCGACGACCCAGACGATGTTCCGCTCCAGGTGCTCACCGCCGAACTCCTCGCCGAGGATGCCGTGCTCGGGGTAACGCTCGACGATGGCCTTGCGCAGGGCTGCCTCGGTCTCCCGGTCGGCCACGGTGACAGGGCTTTCGTCGGCCTTCTGCTCGACGGAGAAGCTGGCGCGGAAGTAGCGCAGCGGCGTCGATGCGGCAGCGGCGGTTATCTCGCGGGCGGCTTGCAGAAGAGCGGCGGCGGAAAGGTCGCCCGCCTTTGAAGTTGTCATGTCAGGCGGTGTCTCCGACCGGCGGTTCAGGCGGGCTTTTCGGCGACGATCACGCGCACGCCGGATTCAGTCAGGAAAGTGGTGATGCCGTTGGGGGGCGGGGCGTCGGTCACCAGGGTGTCGATGACGCCGGCCGCCTCGACGCGCACAGGCGCCTGGCGGCCGAACTTGGTGGCATCGGCAGCCATGATGGCGCACTCCGCATGCGAGATGATTTCGCGCGAGAACTCGGCCTCCTGCAGATCGAAGAGCATGAACCCGGTATCGGCGTCGATGGCGGCCGCCGAGAGGATGGCATACTGCACCGAGAACTGGCGCACGAAGGTGATGGCCTCGCGCCCGAAGGCACCGGCGTCGTGGGCGCGCAGCTCGCCGCCGGCCATGAAGACGCGGTTGTTGTTGCGGGTCGCCAGGGTCTGCGCCACGGCGACCGAGTTGGTCACCACGAAGAGGTCATGATGGCCGCGCAGAGCGCGGGCGACGTAGGCGGTGGTCGAGCCGATGTCGAGGATCATCGAGTCGCCGTTCTTGATCATGCGCGCGACCTGGGCGGCGATCAGCCGCTTGGCATCCGGGTTCTCGTCCATGCGTTGGGCGAAGGGCGCCTCCTGCACCGCATCGGGCAGGTAGACGCCGCCGTGCACCTTGCGCACCAGGCCGCGCCCGGCGAGCTTCTTCACGTTGCGGCGGATGGTTTCCTCGGAGACGTCCAGCCGGCGCGCCAGGTCCTGAATGCGACAGGAGCCGGAGACCTTCAGCTCATCCAGGATCTCCATTTCGCGATGGGTCGAATGCATAGCTTCATGAACCTGTCGGCTGGATGGGCGAAACGCCATGGGGCGAGCCGGCTCCCGCGTGGCACCGCCCGCATTATCCGGCAACGGCAGCCTTCCCGGCAACCGAAAAACCCACGAAAGCCACAAAACCACATATATAGCGTTGACAGATGTGGCTTAGCGGCCGAACAATGATCCCGCTCCCTGGCCGGCGGAACGATGCAGAGGCGGCACGCGGTCGCTCGGCCGCGCCCCGGGGGAGCAAAGAGGCAGATAAAGAATCCGAACGGGAAGGACGCAAAGCATGCGGGCACATCTGAAGACGCGGCTGGGCGCTGGCCTGGGGGCCGGCGTGGCCCTGGCGCTGGCTCTCGGCGCCGCGGACACGGCGCTGGCCGAGGTCGAATCGAAAGACCCCATCAAGCTCACGCTGCACGACTGGACCGGTCAGCTGATCACCACCAAGCTCATGGGCTCGGTGCTGACGAAGGCCGGCTACAACGTCGAGTACGTGCAGGCCGACTACATCGCCCAGTTCGCCGGGCTGAAGACCGGCGACCTGCACGTCGCCATGGAGATCTGGGAAACCACGGGTCGCGAAGCGATGGACGAGGCGACGGCCACCGGCAACGTCGAGAACCTCGGCGAAACCGGCATGCAGGCCGTCGAGGAGTGGTGGTACCCAGCCTACATGAAGGAGAAGTGCCCGGGCCTGCCGAACTGGGAGGCGTTGAACGACTGCGCCGAAGCCTTCTCCACACCGGAGACAGCGCCGAAGGGCCGCTATCTCGGCGGTCCGGTCACCTGGGGCGGCTTCGACGACGAGCGGGTCGAAGCGCTTGAACTGGACTACGAGGTGGTGCACGCCGGCACCGACGCGGCGCTCTTCGCCGAACTGGAGTCGGCCTACCAGCGCCAGGCCCCGGTCCTGCTCTGGGTCTATGCGCCGCACTGGGCGCCGATCAAGTACGAGGGCGAGTGGGTCGAGTTCCCGGAGTATACGCCCGAGTGCTATGCCGATGCTTCCTGGGGCAGCAATCCCGACATGGCCTATGACTGCGCCAAGCCGCGCGGCCCGATCTGGAAGGTGTCCTGGGCCGGTGTTAAGGACAAGTGGCCGGGCGCCCACAGCGCCATCAAGGCTTTCCAGGTCTCCAACGAGGAGATGGGCGCGATGGTCGCGGCGGTCGATCTGGACGGCAAGGATCTCGACGCGGTGGTTGCGGACTGGATCGCCAAGAACGAGGCGACCTGGAGCCAGTGGGTCTCCAACTAAGCCACGCCGCGGCCGGCGGCCGGGACGCCCGCTCCAGGCGTCCCGGTCCCGTCTTCTCATTAGTGGGCCTTCCCACAATCGGTTGAGTTCATTTGCCGGGTACCCCATCGTTCTCCGGAACTGGGGAAGCCCGAGGATATGATGCAGCAGCGACCCGTCAAACTAGCCTGCCGCGACGTCTGGAAGCTGTTCGGCGAAGGGGCCGACCGCTTTCTGGCCGACCGGCGCGCGGCGCGCGGAATGGTGCCGGGCTTGGCGGAGATCCAGGCGGCCGGCCTGGTCGGCGCGGTGCGCGCCGCCAACATCGAGGTCGGCGAGGGCGAGATCTTTGTCATCATGGGCCTCAGTGGCTCGGGCAAGTCGACGCTGGTGCGCTGCCTCTCCCGGCTCATCCAGCCGACCGCCGGTGAGATTCTTTTCGAGGGCCGCGACCTGCTGCGTGCCTCGGAGCGCGAGATGGTCCGGATCCGCCGCCACAAGATGGGCATGGTGTTCCAGCACTTCGCCCTGCTGCCGCACCTCACCGTCCTACAGAACGTTGCCTTCCCGTTGGAGGTGCAGGGCATCGCGCGCGCCCCACGCGAGGCGCGCGCGCGCGAGGTGATCGAGCTGGTCGGCCTCAAGGGCCGCGAGGCCTACTATCCGCGCGAGCTTTCCGGCGGCCAGCAGCAGCGTGTCGGCATCGCCCGCTCGCTGGCGGTCGAGCCGGAGATCTGGTTCCTCGATGAGCCCTTCTCGGCGCTCGACCCGCTGATCCGCCGCGAGATGCAGGACGAGTTCCTGCGCCTGCAGTCGGTGCTGCGCAAGACCATCGTCTTCATCACCCACGACTTCGACGAAGCGATTCGCCTGGCCGACCGCATCGCCATCATGAAGGACGGCGCGGTGATCCAGGTCGATACGCCGGAGCGGCTGGTGCTCGCGCCGGCCGACGCCTATGTGGCGGAATTCACCAAGCACATCCCCCGCGCCAAGGTGCTGACCGTGCGTGCGATTATGCGGGCAGGTCCGCCGGCCGGCGAGATGGCCGGAGAAGTCTCGGCCGCCGACCGCATCGAGGCGGTGGCCGATCGCGTCGAGGCGGCAGACCGACCCTTTGCCGTCACCGATGCCGGCGGCGAAGTCATCGGCAGTATCGACCGTTGCGCCGTGATCGACACCTTGATCGGACGGGAGCCGCGGCGATGAAGGCGCGCACCCTGCCGCTGTCGCCCCTGGCCGTCACCTGGCTGGGGCTTGCCGCTGCCACCGCCGTCTTGGCGCAGACCAGCGGCGAGCTTGCCAAGGCGCTCGACGCGCGCTGGCTCACCAAGCTGCCGCGCGAGCTGCGCCTGCCGCTGAAGGACGAGATCTCCGCCTTCATGAAGTGGCTGGTGGAGGAGGCGAACTTCGGCCTCTTCACCTTCACCGACCTGACACGCGGCATCGCCTGGCTGCTGGCGCAGCCCTACGAGCTGGCCAAGGGGCTGCTGGTCGGCGGCTTCGTCCAGGGCCTCGGCGACGAGGCGGTGCAACTGCTGCCGCCGCTCAGTTGGGCCGCCGTGATCTTCGTGGTGGCGGCCCTCGGACACTATGCCAAGAGCCTGCGCCTCGCGGTCTTCGTCGGGCTCTGCTTCCTCTACCTCGCCCTCTTTGGCCAGTGGCAGAGCGCCATGGTGACGCTGGCCTCGATCCTCATCGCGGTGCCCCTGGGCGTTGCCGGCGGGCTGCTGCTGGGCATCGCCGGCTATCGCTGGCCCTGGTTCGACCGCCTGCTGACGCCCGTCCTCGATCTCATGCAGACGGTCCCGGTCTTCGCCTACCTGGTGCCGATCCTCTTCCTCTTCGGCTTTGGGCCGGTGTCGGCTCTGGTCGCCACTCTGGTCTACGCCATGCCGCCGATGGTGCGGATCACTACCCTGGCGCTGCGCGGGGTGCCGAGCGAGGTCCGCGAGTTCGGCGTCATGGTCGGTTGCACCAGTCGTCAGATGACGTGGCGCATCATGGTGCCCTCGGCCATGCCGGGCCTCATGGTCGGCGTGAACCAGGTCATCATGCTGTCGCTCAACATGGTCATCATCGCCTCCATGATCGGCGCCGGCGGCCTGGGCTACGACGTGCTGACCTCGCTGCGCCGCCTCGACATCGGCGGCGGGCTGGAGGCCGGCGTCGCCATCGTCGTGCTGGCCATCGCCCTCGACCGCCTCAGCCAGGCCTTCGTGAAGCGGCCACCGCCCGAGCACGGTGAAGGCCCGCTGTCCTTCGTCATGCGCCATCCTTATGCGCTGACGGCGCTGGGCGTCATCCTGGTGACCGGCCTGCTCGGCCTCGTCTGGCCTTTCCTGCAGAGCTACCCGGCGGCGGCACAGTTCACCACGGGGCCGTTCTGGGAAAATCTGGTTCGCAGCATCAACGTGAATTTCTTCGACCAGCTCGAAGCGGTGAAGACTTTCATGCTGCTGAACCTGCTGATACCGGTGAAGCGCTTTCTGCTGGGCGTGCCCTGGCCCTGGTTCATCCTGCTGGTGACCCTCGCCGGCTGGCAGCTCGGGCGCTGGAAGCTGGCGCTGCTTTGCCTGCTGCTGTCGGCCTTCATCCTGGTGAACGGCCTCTGGGAAGACGCCATGGTGACGCTCTATCTCTGCGGCGTCTCCGTGCTGATCGCTGCCGCCATCGGCATTCCCGTCGGGGTCCTGGCCGCGCAGAACGCACGGGCAGGGCGCGTCATCGGCGGCGTCATCGACACCCTGCAGACCCTGCCGAGCTTCGTCTACCTGATCCCCGTGGTCATGCTGTTTCGCGTCGGCGACTTCTCGGCGATGATCGCGGTGGTGCTCTACGCCCTGGCGCCCGCCGTGCGCTATACCGCCCACGGCATCCGCTCCATCGATCCGCAGCTCATCGAAGCCGGCACGGTCTCCGGCTGCACCCGCTGGCAACTGTTGTGGCGCATCAAGCTGCCGCTCGCCCTGCCGGAGATCATGCTGGGCGTCAACCAGACCATCATGCTGGCGCTCTCCATGCTGGTGATCACCGCGCTGGTCGGTACCCGAGACCTGGGGCAGGAGGTCTATGTGGCACTGACCAAGGCCGATACGGGACGCGGCATCGTCGCCGGCGTCTCGGTCGCCTTCATCGCCATCATCGCCGACCGCCTGATCGCCGCGGGGGCTGCACGCGCCCGGGCCCGCCTCGGCCTCGTCGCGCAGGGAGCTCACTGACATGACCGACCCTCGCAGCAGAGTGATGACCATGGCGCTGTGGCAGGGCGCCGTCGATCCGCAGCCGCTGAGCGGCGGCATCACCAACGTGAATTTCCTGGTCGAGGATGCCGGGCGCCGCTACGTGGTGCGCGTCGGCGAGGATATCCCCGTTCACCAGGTGAAGCGCTTCAACGAGCTGGCGGCCAGCCGTGCCGCGGCAGCGGTGGGGATCTCTCCGGCCGTGGTGCATCACGAGCCGGGCGTGCTGGTGCTCGACTACATCGACGGCCGGACCCTGGCGGCGGAGGACCTGCGCCGGCCGGAGATCCTCGCGCAGGCGCTGCCCCTGGTCGTGCGCTGCCACCGGGAGCTGCCGAAGTTTCTGCGCGGCCCGGCGCTGGCGTTCTGGGTGTTCCACGTCATCCGCGACTACGGCTGGACCCTGAAGGAGGGCAACAGCCCGCATGCCGTGCTGCTGCCGGCCTTGCAGGAACTGGCCGGCAGGCTCGAGGCGGCGGTCGGGCCGGTCGAGATCGTCTTCGGCCACAACGACCTGCTGCCGGCCAACTTCCTCGACGACGGCACGCGGCTCTGGCTCATCGATTGGGACTATGCCGGCTTCAACTCGCCGCTCTTCGACCTCGGCGGGCTCGCGTCCAACAACGAGCTGGCGCCGGCGCAGGAAGACTGGATGCTGGAGACCTACTTCGAGCGGCCGCTCGACGACGCCTTGCGGCGCCGCTACCAGGCGATGAAGTGCGCCTCGCTGCTGCGCGAAACCCTGTGGTCGATGGTTTCCGAAATCCACTCCGACATCGATTTCGACTACGCGGCCTATACCGCCGAGAACCTGGCGCGCTTCCAAGCCGCTATCACAGAGTTTCAGCAGAGCTGAGGATATTCATGAATGAGCTCCCCTCAACGGCCAAAGCGGTGGTCATCGGCGGTGGCATCGTCGGCTGCTCGACGGCCTACCATCTCGGCAAGCTCGGCTGGACCGACACGGTCCTCGTCGAGCGCCACAAGCTGACCTCCGGCACCACCTTCCATGCCGCCGGCCTGGTCGGCCAGCTGCGCTCCAACGCCAACATCACCCAGCTGCTCGGCAACTCGGTGAAGCTCTACGACACCCTGGAAGCCGAAACCGGCCTCGCCACCGGCTGGAAGATGAACGGCGGCCTGCGGCTGGCCTGCAATGCGGAGCGCTGGATCGAGGTGAAGCGCCAGGCGACCACCGCGCATTCCTTCGGGCTGGAGATGCATCTGCTGACGGCCAGGGAGGCGCAGGAGCTCTGGCCGCTGATGCAGGTCGACGACGTAGTGGGCGCCGCCTTCCTGCCGACCGACGGCCAGGCCAATCCCGCCGACATCACCCAAGCCCTGGCCAAGGGCGCACGGCAGCAGGGCGTGAAGATCTTCGAGGATACCGCCGTGCTCGCCATCGAAGTCGAGAACGGCCGCGTGAAGGCGGTGGTCACCGACAAGGGGCGCATCGACTGTGCCGTAGTGGTGTGCTGCGCCGGGCAGTGGTCACGGGCGCTGGCCGCCACCGTCGGCGTGAACGTGCCGCTGGTCTCCGTGGAGCACCAGTACATGGTGACGGAGGCCATCGCGGGCGTGACCGGCAAGCTGCCGACCCTGCGCGATCCCGACCGCCTGACCTATTACAAGGAGGAGGTCGGCGGCCTGGTCATGGGCGGCTACGAGCCCAACCCGATTGCCTGGGCAGTCGACGGCATTCCCCAGGGCTTCCACTACTCGCTCCTGGATTCCAACTTCGACCATTTCGAGCAGCTCATGGTACTGGCGCTCGGCCGCGTGCCGGCGCTGGAGACCGCCGGGGTGAAGGAGCTCATCAACGGGCCGGAAAGCTTTACGCCCGACGGCAACTTCATCCTCGGCGAGGCGCCGGAGCTGAAGAACTTCTTCGTCGGCGCCGGCTTCAACGCCTTCGGCATCGCCGCGGGCGGCGGCGCCGGCCAGGCCCTGGCCGAGTGGGTGGCGGCCGGCGAGCCGCCTTACGATCTCTGGCCCGTGGACATCCGCCGCTTCGGGCGACCGCACTTCGACACCGACTGGGTCCGTACCCGCACGCTGGAAGCCTACGGCAAGCACTACACCATCGCCTGGCCGTCGGAGGAGCACGACAGCGGCCGGCCCTGCCGCCGCTCGCCGCTCTATGCGGTTCTCAAGGAGCAGGGTGCCTGCTTCGGCGAGAAGCTCGGCTGGGAGCGGCCCAACTGGTACGCCGACCTCGGCAAGGGCGAGGAGGCGAAGGACCGCTACAGCTTCGGCCGGCCCAACTGGTTTGCCGCGGTCGGGCGCGAGCACCGCGCGGCCCGCGAGGCCGCCGTGCTCTTCGACCAGTCGAGCTTTGCCAAGTTCGTGCTGAAGGGACCGGACGCCGAGGACGCGCTGAGCTGGATCTGCGCCAACAATGTGGCCAAGCCGGTCGGCTCGCTCACCTACACGCAGATGCTGAACGACAGGGGCGGCATCGAGTGCGACCTGACGGTCGCGCGCACGGCCCACGACGAGTTCTACATCGTCACCGGCACGGGCTTCGCCACCCACGACTTCGACTGGATCAAGCGCAACATTCCGGCGGGTATGAACGCGCAGCTCTTCGACGTCACCTCGGCCAACGCCGTGCTGTCGCTCATGGGGCCGAAGGCGCGCGACATCCTGGCAGCCGTCACCCGCGACGAGGTGAGCAATGAGGCCTTCAGGTTCGGCACGGCACGGCGCATCGGCATCGCCGGCTGCCCGGTGCTGGCCCTGCGCGTCACCTATGTCGGCGAACTGGGCTGGGAGCTGCACCTGCCGACGGAGTACGCCGTCAACGTCTACCAGGCGCTGATGGTCGCCGGCCGGGCGCACGGCCTGGTCAACGCCGGCTACCGCGCCATCGAAACCCTGCGCCTGGAGAAGGGCTACCGCGCCTGGGGAGCCGACATCGGCCCCGACCACACGCCGGTGGAGGCGGGCCTCGCCTGGGCGGTAAAGCTGAAGAAGAACATAGACTTCAAGGGCCGCGCTGCCATCGAGGCTCAGATTGCGGGCGGGGTGAAGAAGAGGCTCGCCTGCTTCACGGTGGACGACCCGGCGGTGGTGCTGCTCGGGCGCGAGACCATCTACCGCGACGGCGAGCGGGTCGGCTGGCTAACCTCGGCCGGCTACGGCCACACCGTCGGCAAGCCGATCGGCTTCGGCTACCTGCGCAACGCCGCGGGCGTCGACGAGGCATTCCTTACCGCCGGCCGCTACGAGCTGGAGGTCGCCGCCGAGCGGGTGCCCTGCCAGCTTCACACCCAGGCGCTCTATGATCCGGAAATGGCGCGGGTGAAGAGCTAGGCCCCGTCGGCAGCTAACTCATCTGTACACAAGAGAGTCGCCCCGCTGGCTGCATTCTGGCAGGTTGGACGGAAAGACTCACTGACGGAGCCTTCCATGCGCCTTGCCGTCGCGATCTTCTGTTGCGCGTTGTACAGCGACGCCTTGTCAGCCGCACCTGCGGCGCTGCCCGACTGGAAGCAGCCCGAGGTGGCATACTCCGCAACGCGCATAGAGCGCGTCATGGGAATCGAAAAAAGCCAAACCATTTACTTCGACCAAGGGCGTGAGCGCAGCGAAGAAATCATTCAGGGTGCACTTTACGTTTCCATCTACAGCCCAGAAGACAAAAGTCTCTACGTTTTTTTCGTTCCGGGTGATGTCAAAGTCGAGAGAGCCTGCATGGACTTTGCAGGATTGTACAGCAGTGCAAAGAGCGAAGGCCGCATCAAGTCGGAGGTCATAGGCCGGGAGACCGTGCTAGGTGAGAAAGTGACTAAACATCGGGTCGAAAGCCTGGACGGTCGACGTTGGTATACGAGCTTCATGTGGGTAACCGACGACGGTATTGTCATGCGCAGCGTCAATGCCAAGGGCGGCTTTGAATTCGAGTTGAGCGATCTCAAGCGCGGCCTACAGCCGTCGGAACTGTTTGAGCTTCCCGAAGGGATAGAGGTCGTTCCAGATCCCGCCTTCTGCGGCCATGACTGAAACCGCAGACATTCTCTTCATTGGTGGCGGCATGGCCGGGATCGGCGCGGCCGCGCGCGTCGCGCCCTCCGCCAAGGTCATCGTCCTGGAGGCGGAGGACCAGCCGGGGCGCCACTCGACCGGGCGCTCCGCCGCGATCTTCATCGCCAACTACGGCAACGCCGCCGTGCGCGCGGCCAACGCGGCGAGCCAGGGCGAGCTGGCGTCGCCGCCCGACGATCTCGCGGAGTCCTCGCTGCTGTCGCCGCGCGGCGAGATGCTGATCGCCACGCCCGACGAGATCGAGCGCTTCGAGCAGCACATGGCCGGCGCGACCGAGACTGAAGAGATCCATCCCGACGAGGCGGTCAGGCGCTTTCCGATCCTGCGCCGCGAGCGCATCGTGCGCGCCTGCTACGACAGCACGGCCGAGGACATCGACGTCGACCGCCTGCTGCAAGGGTACCTGCGCCTGCTGCGCCGGCATGGCGGACGGCTGGTGACCGATGGCCGAGCGACGCAGGTCACGCGCAGCAACGGTGTCTGGCGCGTCGCAACGCTGGTCGGCGATTTCGAGGCGCCCATCGTCGTGAATGCTTCAGGCGCCTGGGCGGATGCGACGGCCGAGCTCGCGGGGCTCACGCGGCTCGGCCTCACGCCGCTGCGTCGCTCGGCGGCCATCCTGCCGGCGCCGGAGGGCTATGACGTCGCGCGCTGGCCGGCCGTCTGCTCGATGTCGGAGACTTGGTACGCCAAGCCGGAGGCCGGCAAGCTGATGGTCTCGCCGGCCGACGAGGACCCCGTCGAGCCGCACGACGCCTGGCCCGACGACATGGTGCTGGCCGAGGGCCTCGACCGCTACGAGCAAGCGGTGACCGTGCCGGTCACGCGGGTCGAGCGGAGCTGGGCGGGCCTGCGCACCTTTGCGCCGGACCGCACGCCGGTAGTCGGCTTCGACCCGGCGGCGGAGGGCTTCTTCTGGCTGGCGGGGCAGGGCGGCTACGGCATCCAGACCGCGCCGGCGCTGTCGCGCCTGGCGGCCGCGTTGCTGCAGGGAGACGACGGCGAGGCCGTGCTGCCGCTTGCCGCGGTGACCGCCCTGGCGCCGGCCCGCCTGCGCTAGCAGGTGGGTAAAGTGCGAGGCGCTTGGATGATTGGCGCCCCGTAGGCCCAGACGCGCGCAGGCGCACACTACGCTTCCCCGAACATCGACAGCAGTCGGTCGACCGCGGCATTGATGGCAGGATCGATCGTGGCGGCGGCTTCGGCGGTGAAGGGGGTCGTAAGGTATTCCGCGGCGGAAGGCGGCGGGCCGGTCGGCGCGACGCCGATCTTCAGGCGGCGAAACTCGTCGGTCTGGAAGGTGACCAGGACGGAGCGCACGCCTTTGTGGCCGCCGTCGCTGCCGCGCGCCCGGCTGCGCAGCTTGCCGAGGGGCAGGTGGATGTCGTCCTGGATCAGGACGCAGTCCTCGGCTCGGAAACCGAGCGCCTCGGATAGTTCCTTGAGGCACTTGCCGGTGTTGTTGACATAGGTCTGCGGCTTTGCCAGCAGGATCGTCTTGCCGTTCAGCTTGCCGTGCGCCAGGGCGACGTCGTCATGGACGCTCCAAGTGAGATCGAGCCTCTCGACCATGGCATCCAGGACGCCGACGCCGACGTTATGCGGCGTATTCTGATAGCGTTCTCCAGGATTTCCGATCCCCACAAGGACCTCCATCGGGGTCGTGCATTGTGGAAGCACGGCCAAGTTGATCTGCCGGGAAGGGGGTACCGCCGCTGCCGGTGGCCGGCCAGCTTGCCGGGATGCGCTCGTCACATCCGCACGCAGCGCGCCGCAGACACTGCACGGCATGTTCTTGCCGCAATCCATGCGCCAGCACGAGATCGGCTCAAGCCAGTGATGCGCGAGCCGGCCGAGGTGGTCGGCGTTCATGGTGCCCTTCACCACGACGAGGTCACCGCTGCGCAGAAGCGAGCGCAGGACGTTTGCTGCATCTTTGATCGTCGCAAAGGCATGGAGCCGCTGTGCAGTCTCTGGGTCCTTGGCGCGCAGGGCGTGCGTCGCCATCGGTCCGACGAAGAGGACATGATCCGCGACCTCCAACGCGGATTTGGCCACGCGGGAATAGACCGTCGCGGTGGTCCCGCCGTAGTCGGATAGGGTGCCGATGGCGATGATCTTCCTGTTCGCGTCAGCAGTCTTTAGGAAGTCGAAGACCGAGTCCATCGTCCACAGCGAGGACTTCCAGTCGTCGACGATGAAGGTCACGCCGTCGTCGCTGGTCATGGGGCACATGCGGCTGGGGTACGGCTCTACGGCTTCAATGGCCTTTGCCGCCTGGTCCAGGGAAATTCCCGCGGCGAGCCCGACGGCGAGTGCGGCGAGCGCGGCGGAGATCCAGTGCGTGCCGCAGAGCTGGGTCCGGACCGCGACGGCACGGCCCTGGTGGACCGCGGTGAAGGAAAGCCGTTCCGGCCAGGCCGCGCGGACATGCTCGGCGCGCAGCGCAGCATGCTCCGCGAGGCCGAAGGTGATGATGGTGCCCGCGAAGCGATCCGCCATGGCCATCACCCGAGGATCGTCCGCATTCAGCACGGCGGTGCCGTTCTCCGGCAGGCAGGCGATCACCTTGGCCTTCTCTTCGGCAATCGCCTCGATCGAGTGGAACGCCTTGAGGTGATCCGTGCCGATCGAGGTGACCACGCCGATCCGGGGCCTCACGGTGCCCAGGGAGCGGTCCAGATAACCCGGTTCGTTTGCCGAGAACTCGACCACGCAGAAATCATCGTCCGGCTGGGTGGCGACGATGACGTTCATGATGTGATCGGAATTGTTCATCGTTCCGGCCCACGGCCGGATCTTGCCCGCGGTCGCAAGTACGGCGGTGGCCAGGACCTTGGCCGTGGTCTTCCCGGCGCTTCCCGTGATGGCGACGAAGGTGACCTTTCCGAGCCGCCTGCGGTGCAGCGCCGCCACGCGAGGCAGCAGGAAAGGACGCACTTTCCACCAGCCAGGTGCACGCTCGGCCGCATGAACAAGGTGCCAAAGCATGCTTCAGCCCCGCACTGAAACCTGGGTCAGCCGCCCAGGAACTGTTTGGAAGAATTCCCCAATCCACACCGGATGTCCACAAGCGATAACGGTCTTACGGTAACGGCTCGCCATCGCTTAACTGGCAGTCGCAAAAAGAGCCCGGCCGGTTCCACCGGCCGCCATCAAGGCTGATCAAAGGTAGTAGTTCCAACCAGGCTTCCTAGTGTCGCAGGGCTTCGCCACGGGCGAGCAGACGCAGCGGCGATCTTTAGGGGCAGTCTAGAGCTTGCCTGCCTCCTCCAGCACCTTGCGGGCGACGCGGAAGCACTCCATGGCCTGCGGCACGCCGCAGTAGATGCCGATGACGTGGACGGCGGCGCGGATCTCCTCCGCGCTGCAGCCGTTGGTGAGGGCACCGCGGCAGTGGGTCTCCCACTCGTGCATCTTGCCGAGCGCGCCGATCATGGCGAGATTCATCAGGCTGCGGGTCTTTGGATCGATCGCCGGATCGCCCCAGCCGAAGCCCCAGCACCACTCGGTCATCGCTTCCTGGAAGGGGCGGCTGAAGTCGTCGGCCTGCTCCAGGGCCTTGCTGACGTAGGCGTCGCCCAGCGTCGCCTTGCGCTGCTTGAGGCCGAGTTCGAAGCGCTCCTTGTCCACGGATATCCTCCCATTTTTGTCAGGTCGTAGGGTCGGCATCGCCTGCCGATTGAATGGCGATGGCGATTGTAGGGAGCCTGGTCCCGGGGTCGAGGCCGAAATGAGCCGGCAGGAGACAGCCGGAATACCGCCGCAAGGGGCTGCGTCGTGTCAATTTTGTTTGCTAATGAGAGTCAGTCGCATTATCACAGGAGCCGGAGAGGGCGCAGTTGACGGGGCCTGCCGGCCGCAGCGGCCGGCCTGGGCTCCACGGCAAGGGGATCGGTCGAGAGTCCATGAGCGCGAAGTCGCAAGGAGCTCCGGTCCAGGGCGGACGGCCGGCCAAGGCCGCGCTGCGCACCTTCAGCAGCCGCGAGCTGCTCGCCGATGCGCAGGAGATCATCATCGAGCACGAGGGCGAACTCTACCGCCTGAGATGCACCAGCAAGGGAAAGCTGATCCTGACGAAGTAGCCGTGCGCCAAAGCGCGACGGCGTTTTCTTGAAACATCCGAAGTGTCCCAGCCAGCCACCTGCGGTTCCCCGCTATCGGCAGCCAGCCCGGACGACCGCAAAGCCCCCGCGAAGGGGCAGGGGGAGTTGGCATGGTTGGTCGAAATCGTTTTTGGGGCGCGAGCGTTTCCATCTTGGCGTTGCTGTCGGGCGGCATGGCCATGGCACAGACCGTCGAAGCGGAGGGCAGCGCGGGCGAGCCCGCCGTCGCCGGCGAACAACTGGCGCAGGAGGCATCCGGCGAAGGGGCTGGCGACGAAGCCGTCGAGCTGGAGGGCGTCTCGGTGACCGCGACGCGCAACCCGATGAGAGCTTTCGAATATCCGGGCATGGTGACGGTGATCGGCCCGCAGGAGATGCAGACGCTACAGCCCTCGACGCCCGACGACATCCTGCGCTTCGTGCCGGGCGTCGAGTTCTCCGGCGGGCCGCGGCGCACCGGCGAGGTGCCGAGCATCCGCGGCTTCTCGGGGCCGGACGTCATCATCCTCTTCGACGGCGCGCGGCAGAACGTCGACACCGGCCACAACGGCCGCTTCTTCATCGATCCCTCGGTGCTGAAGTCCGTCGAGGTGGTGCGCGGGCCGGCCTCCTCGCTGTACGGCAGCGGCGGCATGGGCGGCGTCATCGAATTCCGCACCATCGATGCCGCGGACTTCCTGGGCGAGGGCGAGACGGTCGGCGCCAAGGTGGGGACCGGCTACCAGACGGTAAATCGTGAGACCTTCGGCAGCTTCACCGGGTTCGCGCAACCGGTCGAAGGGCTCGACGTTGTTGCCAATATCGCCAAGCGCGATTCCGGCTCCATCGAACTGGGCGACGGCACCGAGCTGACCAACAGCGACGACGACATCATCTCCGGCCTCGGCAAGGTCAGTTACAGCTTCGCCGAGCACCACCGCATCGAGGGTTCCTTCCTGACCTTCCGCAACACGGCGGAAGAGCCCTTCAACGGGCAGGGCGCGGGCGGCGACGACCTGACCGAGAAGGACATCGCCTCCGACACCTGGCGGCTCGCCTACAACTACCACGACCCGTCCAACAACCTGATCGACCTGGACGTCGTCACCTACTACACCGACTTCAAGACCGACGTGCTGCGCCTCGACGACCTGGGCAACCTCGGGCCCGAAGGCGAGACGCTGACGCGTGAGGTCGACACCATCGGCTTGCGCGTCGACAACCGCTCGCGGGTCATGCTGAGCGACGACATCGGCACGGTCTTCACCTACGGCGGCGAATTCTACCGCGACGTCCAGGAAGGCGCCGCGGCGAACGGCGAGGCCGACGGCGTACCCGACGCCGACGCCACCTTCTACGGCATCTTCGCGCAGGCGGAGATCTCCGTCGCCGAGCCTTTCGGCGTGCTGCCGGGAGACCTGCTGATCATCCCGGGCGTGCGCTTCGACTCCTACGAGTCCTCCAGCGACATCGCCGATACCAACAAGGACGAGGCGATCTCGCCGCGCATCGGCATCAGTTACCTGCCGACCGACTGGCTGATGGTCTTCGGCAGCTACGGCCACGCCTTCCGCGCGCCGAGCATCAACGAGATGTACCTGGAGGGGAACCACTTCATCATTCCCCTGGGGCCCGGCGCGACGGTGTTCAACCGCTTCGTCGCCAACCCGGACCTCGACCCGCAACGCACCGAGACCTTCGAGTTCGGCGCGGGCCTGGACTTCGACGACGTGTTTCAGAACAACGACCGCTTCCAGATCAAGGCGTCGCACTACATCACCTACGGCAAGGACTTCATCGATTTGGACGTGGTGCAGCGCGAGGACTTCTTCACCGGCTGTAACCCTTTCATTCCCGGCGCCTGCGACGGCACCACCACCTCGGTGAACGTGCCCAAGGCGAAGCTGTGGGGTACCGAAGTGGAGGCCTCCTACGACGGGCCGCGCTTCCTCGGCACCTTCGGCTATTCCACCATCGACGGCGAGAACCGCGACACCGGCGAGAAGCTGGGCGTGCTGACCGAGGACCAGTTCATCCTCATGGGCGGCGTGAAGGTGCCGGAGATCGACTCGCTGTTCGGCTGGCGCAGCACCTTCGGCCTGGAGTTCGACAAGGTCGACGACCGCGACGAGAACCGCGGCCCCTACGACGTGCACGACATCTTCGTCGCCTGGGCGCCGAGCGAAGGTCTTCTCCAGGGATTCCGGGTCGACCTCGGCGTCGACAACCTCTTCGACGAGGACTACGAGCGCGTCTTCGCCAGCGTGAAGGAGCCGGGCCGCAACTTCAAAGCGCTGGTCAGCTACAGCCTTAAGTTCTGAAAGCCGACACGGCGCAGACCACAGGATCGGGAGAGCAAAGAATGGAAAAGGTCGAAGGAGAAGTAGTGGGTGCCGGCCTGCGCCGACGCTGGCTGGCGCTGAAAGAGGAAGAGCCGGGGCTGCGCGCCCGTGATGCCGCCGACAAGCTCGGCGTTTCCGAGGGCGAGCTGCTCGCGGCGCGCTGCGGCGAGGGCGTGCGGCGGCTCGACGGGCCCTGGCCGGAACTGCTGAAGGAGATGCCGGCGCTGGGCGAGGTCATGGTGCTGACCCGCAACGAAAGCGCCGTGCACGAGAAGGCCGGCCGCTTCGACAAGGTTTCGGCCTTTCATAGCATGGGCCTGGTGCTGAACCGCGAGATCGACCTGCGCCTGTTCTTCAATCACTGGCACTTCGGCTTCGCGGTCATCGAGGAGGTGCGCAGCGGGCTGCGCCACAGCCTGCAGTTCTTCGACCTGGACGGTCTGGCGGTGCACAAGATCTACCTGCGCGCTGAGTCCGACCGGCAGGCCTACGAGGCGGTGGTCGCGAAGTACCAGCACGCCGACCAGTCGCCCGCCATCGAGACGGCGCCCACGGCACCCAAACCCGCCGACCGGCCCGACGCCGCCATCGACCGCGCGGCACTGCGCGAGCGCTGGCAGGCCTTGCAGGACGTGCACGACTTCCGCGACATGCTGATCGAGCTCGGCGCCGGTCGGCTGCAGGCCTTCCGCCTGGTCGGCGAGGACTTCGCCTACCGTCTCGCCAGCGGCAGCTTCCGTCAGGCGTTGGAGCAGGCCGCGGCCTCCGCCCTGCCGATCATGATCTTCGTCGGCAGCCCCGGCGTGGTGCAGATCCACACCGGGCCGGTTGCGACTCTGAAGGAAGTCGGCCCGTGGTTCAACGTGCTCGATCCCGGCTTCAACCTGCACCTGCGCGACGGCGACATCGCCGAGGCCTGGGTGGTGCGCAAGCCGACCCGCGACGGCCTCGTCACCTCGCTGGAGATCTATGACGCCGCGGGCGGCCAGATCGCCTGGATGTTCGGCGAGCGGGTCGACGGCGAAGCCGAGCGCGCCGACTGGCGCGCGCTGATCGAGGCCCTGCCGCCGGCGGGCGTGCCCGAGGGAGTGGCGGTCCAATGAGGGGGGTGACGAGGTTCTTTTTTGCCGCGCTGGTCCTCTTCGCCGCTTCCGCGGCGCAGGCTGCAGACGGCCGCATCGTCGCGGTCGGCGGCTCGGTGACCGAGATCGTCTATGCCCTGGGCGAGGCGGACCGCCTGCTGGCGGTGGACTCGACCAGCCTTTATCCGGCAGCGACCGGCGACCTGCCCAACGTCGGCTACATGCGCCAGCTCTCGGCCGAGCCGATCCTGGCGCTGGGCCCGGACATGGTGCTGGCCATCGCGGATTCCGGGCCACCGGCCGCACTCGAGCAGATCGAGGATGCCGGGGTGCCGGTGGTGACCGTGCCGGACGACTACACGCCCGAGGGCGTGCTGGACAAGATCGAGGTGATCGCGGCGGCGCTGGGCGTCGAGGAGAAAGGTCGCGCCCTGCGCGCCGAGGTGGCCGCCGAGCTGGACGCGGTGAAGGCCGCCTTCGGCGACGTGTCCACACGCCCGCGCGTGCTCTTCCTGCTCACCATCAGTCAGGGCCGCACGACCGTGGCCGCCGGGCGCAGGACCTCGGCCGAGGGGATTATCCATCTCGCCGGCGGCGTCAACGCCATCGATGGTTTCGAGAGCTACAAGCCACTGTCGCCGGAAGCGGCCGTCGCCGCGGCACCGGAGGTGCTGCTGGTCACCTGGCGCTCGCTGGACCTGCTGGGCGGCCTGGAGGGCTTGCTGTCGATCCCGGAGGTCGCGCTGACGCCCGCCGCCCAGAATGGCCGCGTGGTCACCATGGACGGCCTGCTGCTGCTCGGCTTCGGGCCGCGCACGGCGGAGGCGGCCGACCTGCTGGGCCGCGAACTGCACCCGGAGATCGCGCTGCCGGCCGAGACATCTCCGGCGCCGCAATAGCCGGGTCATGAGCAGCATCGCCATGGCCGAGGTGACGCGCTTCGCGCAGCAGCGCCAGCGCCGCGGGCTGCTCGCCCTGTGGGTCTTCGCGCTGGGACTGGGGGCCGCCTTCCTGCTGGCGGTCGGCTACGGCGCCGTGGCGATTCCGCCCGGCCGCGTCCTGGCCATTCTCGCGGCGCAGGCCGGGATCGAATTGCCATGGGACTTCACGCGCCAGGAACAGGCTGTGCTGCTGGCGATCCGCCTGCCGCGCGCCGTCGCCGGCATCCTGGTGGGGGGCGCGCTGGGGGTCGCCGGCGCGGCGCTGCAGGGGCTGTTCCGCAACCCGCTGGCCGACCCGGCGCTGATCGGCGTTTCCAACGGCGCGGCGCTGGCCGCCGTCATGGTGATCGTGCTGGGCGGCGCGCTCGCCGCGATTTTGCCGCCCGTCGTGGGCCAGGCGCTCTTGCCGCTGGCCGCCTTCGGCGGCGGGCTCGCCGCCACCTTCGTGGTCTACCGCATCGCCAGCCGCGAGGGGCGCACCGACGTCGCCACCATGCTGCTGGCCGGCGTCGCGGTGAACGCCCTGGCCGCCGCCGGCATCGGCTTCATGGTTTTCCTCAGCGACGAGCAGCAGCTGCGTGACCTGAACTACTGGCTGCTCGGCAGCCTGGGCGGCGTCACCTGGGACCGCCTGATCTTCGCCGGCCTGCCGATGCTGCTCGGCGCGGCGGCGCTGCCGCTCTTCGCGCGCCAGCTGAACGCGCTGCTGCTGGGGGAGAGCGAGGCCGGACACCTGGGCTTCTACGTCGAGCGCAGCAAACGGCTGATCGTCGTGCTGGCGGCGTTGGCCGCCGGCACTGCGGTGGCGCTGACCGGCGTCATCAGCTTCGTCGGCCTGGTGGTGCCGCACGTGGTGCGGCTCTGCGTCGGGCCGGACCACCGCCTGCTCATGCCGCTCTCCATCCTGCTGGGGGCGAGCCTGCTGCTGGTCGCCGACCTCTTCGCGCGCACCCTGGTGCTGCCGGCCGAGCTGCCGATCGGCATCCTCACCGCCTGCGTCGGCGGGCCGTTCTTCATCTGGCTGCTGCTGCGCCGCAAGAAGCGGGGCGGCTGGTGATGCTGCGCGCCGACGACATCGGGGTTTCCTACGGACCCGCCGAGGTGCTGCGCGGGCCTTCGCTCGCCGTGGCACCCGGCGAGGTGGTGGCAGTGCTGGGGCCCAATGGCGCCGGCAAGTCGACCCTGCTGGCGGTGCTCGCCGGCACTCTGAGGCCCCACCGGGGGGAGGTGGCCTTGGAGGGCAAGGCGCTTGCGGCCTGGGCGCCGCGGGCCCTGGCACTGCGCCGCGCCGTGCTGCCGCAGCACTCCGAGCTGGCCTTCGGGTTCTCGGTGCTGGAGGTCGTGCTGCTGGGACGCTCGCCGCACGCCGGCACCGCCACGCGGGACCAGGACCTCGCCGTGGCCGAGGCCTGCCTCGCCGAGGCGGAGGTCGCCCCGCTCGCCGGGCGCAGCTACCCCACGCTCTCCGGCGGCGAGCGCCAGCGCGTGCAGCTCGCCCGGGTGCTGGCCCAGATCGACTTCCCGGCGGCCGGAACGGGGCGGCAGGGCCGCTACCTGCTGCTCGACGAGCCGACCGCCAGCCTCGACCTGGCGCACCAGCACGCGACGCTGCGCACGGCCCGTCGCGCGGCCGCGCGCGGCATCGGCGTGCTCGCCATCCTGCACGATCTCAATCTGGCCGCCATGTATGCCGACCGCCTGGTGGTGCTGAGCGGCGGGCAGCTGGCGGCCGAGGGCTCGGCCGAGGCCGTGCTCACCGAGGACCTCGTGCTGGCGGCCTTCGACCTGCCGGTCCACGTCACCCGCCACCCGACCCGCGGCTGCCCCCAGGTGACGCCGGTATAGTGAAACTTCCCTCCATTGCCGGAGAGGAGCTTAGTCGTTCGGGGCAACTCTCCTCCTGTCACCCGCGGGCTTGACCCGCGGGTCCATTTCTCCGTGCGCTGGGCCGTGCGAGCGTCGGCATGGATTGCCGGATCAAGTCCGGCAATGACGGCGGGGATGTGGCGGGATCGTGCGATGGGGCAGAGGGGAAGAGGGAAATCGTACCGCTATGGCGGAAACCGGACGAACGCGCTATACCCTTGGGGCAAAAGCAAGAAGGCGCTTCTCAGGCGCCAGGGGAATACAGGAGGCACAGTATGAGGAAGTTTTCCAAGGGCCTGGCGCTCGGCCTGGCCGCGAGTGTTGCGCTGGGCTGCGGCCCGGCCGCCGCGGAGGGCCTGAAGATCGGCATGATCACCACGCTGTCTGGCGGCGGCTCGGGCCTCGGCATCGACGTGCGCGACGGCTTCATGCTGGCGCTGAAGCTCTCGGGCGAGAGCGGCATCGAGGTGCTGGTGGAGGACGATGCCCAGAAGCCCGACATCGCCAAGCAGATCGCCGACAAGTTCATCCAGCGCGACAAGGTCGACATCCTGACCGGCATCATCTGGTCCAACCTGGCGATGGCCGTGGTGCCGGCGGCACTGCGCGACGGGGTGTTCTACATCAGCCCCAACGCCGGCCCCTCGGCCCTGGCCGGCAAGGGCTGCCATCCGCACTACTTCAACGTCGCCTGGCAGAATGACAACCTCCATGAAGCCATGGGCGGCTACGTGCAGGACAACGGCTACAAGAAACCCTTCATCCTGGCGCCGAACTATCCCGCGGGTAAGGATGCGCTGACCGGCTTCAAGCGCTTCTACACCGGCGACGTGGCGGGCGAGATCTACACGCAGCTCGGCCAGACCGACTATGCCGCGGAGATTGCCCAGGTCCGCGAGGCCGATCCGGACTCCATCTTCTTCTTCCTGCCCGGTGGCATGGGCATTGCCTTCGTGAAGCAGTATGCCCAGTCGGGCCTCGAGGTGCCGCTCTTCGGCCCGGCCTTCTCCTTCGACCAGGGCATCTTGGGCGCCGTCGGCGATGCAGCGCTCGGCGTGAAGAACACCTCGCAGTGGTCGAAGGACCTCGACAACGCCGCCAACAAGGCCTTCGTCGAGGCCTTCCAGCAGGAGTATGCCCGCCTGCCGTCGCTCTACGCCAGCCAGGGCTACGACACCGCCAACCTCATCCTGGCGGCCTGGAGGCAGACCGGCGGCACGGCCGACAAGGATGCCTTCCAGGGGGCGCTGGAGGCGGCCGACTTCGCCTCGGTGCGGGGCAGCTTCAAGTTCGACGCCAGCCATCATCCGATCCAGGACATCTACGTCCGCGAGGTGGTGAAGGAGGGCGACGTGCTGACCAACAAGATCGTCGGCGTCGGCCTGAAACAGCATTCCCACGCCTATATCGCCGACTGCAAGATGTAGTCCGCTACCGGCGTCAAGCTCTGATAGGGGCCGCCTCCGCGCGGCCCCTCTCGTTTTTCCAAGCGGGCGATTTGCTGCCGTGTCTCTGGCCTTCCTGATCGAACAGCTTCTGAACGGCGTGCAGCTCGGCGTCATGCTGTTCCTCATGGCCGCCGGGCTGACGCTGGTGTTCGGCGTCATGGGCCTGATCAACCTGGCGCACGGCTCGCTCTACATGGTCGGCGCCTTCTTCTGCGCCTGGATTGCGGGGCAGACGGGTTCCTTCTGGCTCGGGCTGGGCGGTGGATTCCTGGCGGCGGCGGCGACCGGCGCGCTGGTCGAGATCGTCGTCATCCGCCGGCTCTACGACCGCGACCACCTCGATCAGGTGCTGGCGACCTTCGCCCTCATCCTCATCTTCTCGGAGCTGGCGCGCTGGGTCTTCGGCGACCGCCCGCTTTACCTCGACGTCCCCGCGGTGCTGTCCGGTGCCGTGCCGCTGCCGGGCGGCGGCGGTTATCCCGCCTACCGCCTGGCGATCATCGCGGTCGGCCTGACGACGGCAGTCGGGCTCTACCTGCTGATCGCCAAGACGCGCCTCGGCATGCAGATCCGCGCCGGCGAGTCGGACCGCGAGATGATCGGCGCCCTCGGCGTCGACATCCGCCGGCTCTACACCGCGGTCTTTGCCCTCGGCGCTGCGCTCGCGGGCCTGGCCGGCGGCATGGTCGGGGCGCTGCAGTCGGTGCAGGTCGGGATGGGTGAGCCGGTGCTCATCCTCGCCTTCGTGGTCATCATCATCGGCGGCATCGGCTCCGTGAAGGGCGCGCTGGTCGGTGCCGTCCTGGTCGGGGTCACCGACACTCTCGGGCGCGTCTTCCTGCCGCAGCTCTTCGGGCTCCTCCTGCCGCCTTCGGAGGCCACCTCGGTCGGCTCCTCCCTGGCGGCCATGGCGATCTACCTGCTGATGGCGGCAGTGCTCACCTGGCGGCCCAAGGGACTGTTTCCGGTCGATGGCTGAGCGCATGAGAGAGCCCCTGGTCAATGCCGTCCTGGTGCTGGCGCTATTGATAGCGCCACTGACGGCCGTGGCCCTCGACGAGCCTTTCTACGTCGGCCTGGCCAGCCGCGTGGCGATCCTGGCGCTGGCCGGGGTCGGCCTTAATCTGGCGCTCGGCAGCGGCGGCATGGTGAGCTTCGGCCATGCCGCCTTCTTCGGCCTCGGCGGCTACGTGGCGGGCATCGCCGCGCTGCATGCCTTCGAGGGCTCGGCCTTCCTGGCCTGGCCCCTGGAGATCGGCGGCAGCGAGTCGATGATCGTCGTCTGGGTCGTCACATTGGCGGTGAGCGCGGTGGTGGCGCTCGCGATCGGCGCGGTCTCGCTGCGCACCGCCGGCGTCTATTTCATCATGATCACGCTGGCCTTCGCGCAGATGATCTACTACTTCGCCATCTCGCTGCCGACCTACGGCGGCGAGGACGGGCTGTCGATCTACCTGCGCAGCAGCCTGCCCTTCGTCGACACCGGTGATCCGCTGAGCTTCTTCCTGGTCTGCTACGCGCTGCTGCTGTCGGCTTTGTTCCTCACGCATCGCCTGGTGAACTCGCGCTTCGGCGCCGCGCTGCAGTGCGCCCGCATGAACCCGGAGCGGCTCGCCACCCTCGGCATCGCGCCCTTTCCGGTAAAGCTGACGGCCTTCACCCTCTCGGCCATGATCACCGGCCTCGCCGGTGCGCTCTTTGCGGAGCTGAACGGCTTCGTCAGCCCCGCCATGCTGTCGTGGCAGCGCTCCGGCGAGATCATCGTCTTCGTCATCCTGGGCGGCGTGGGGCGGCTCTTCGGGCCGGTCGCCGGCGCCGCGCTCTTCATCCTGCTGGAGAGCTTCATCGGCGGCTGGACCGACCGCTGGCAGCTGGTGCTCGGCCTCGTGCTGCTGAGCGTGGTGCTCTTCGCGCGCGGCGGCGTCATCGGCCTGCTCGCCGGGAGGGCGCGCCATGACTGACTCTCTGCTGGGGCCGCTGCTGGAGCTGCAAGGGCTACGCAAGGCCTTCGGTGCGCTGAAGGCGAGCGACGACATCGATCTCACGGTCCTGCCTGGAGAGATCCACGCCCTCATCGGTCCCAACGGCGCCGGCAAGTCGACCCTCATCGCCGAGATCGCCGGCGGCCTGACGCCGGACGCCGGGCAGGTGCGCCTGTTCGGGCAGGACGTCACCGGCTGGTCGGTCGCCGCCCGCGCGCGCCTCGGCCTTGGGCGCACGTTTCAGGTCTCCTCCCTGGTGATGGAGTTCTCCGTGCTGCGCAACGTCATGCTGGCGGTGCAGGCGCGCAGCAGCGGCGCCTTCGGCTTCTGGGCGCCGGTGCGCCGCGACGCGCGCCTGAGGACCGAGGCTCTGGGCGTGCTCGACCGGGTCGGCCTGACGCGGCGCGCCGGCGATCCGGTCAGCGCGCTGTCCCACGGCGAGCGCCGCCTGCTGGAGGTCGCCATGGCCCTGGCGCTGCGGCCCAAGCTGCTGCTGCTCGACGAGCCCATGGCCGGCCTCGGCCCCGCAGGCACCCGGGAGCTCACCGCCTTTCTCGCCGGCCTGAAGACAGAAACGGGCATGCTGCTGGTCGAGCACGACATGGATGCCGTTTTCGCCCTGGCCGATCGCATCTCCGTGATGGTCTACGGCAGGATCATCGCCAGCGGCAGCGTGGCGGAGATCCGTGCTTCGGCCGAGGTGCGCGAGGCCTATCTCGGCGATCTCCACGAGGCGCCGTCATGCTAGAGGTCGCCGGCCTGGAAACCTTCTACGGCCCCTCGCAGGCGCTCTTCGGCGTCGACTTGGTGGTGGGCGAGGGGCAGATGGTGGCGCTGCTCGGCCGCAACGGCATGGGCAAGACCACGACCATCCGCTCAATCTGCGGCCTGACGCCAGCCAAGCGCGGCAGCGTCACCTTTCGGGGCCGGGAAATCCATCGTCTGCCGGCCTTCCGCGTGGCGCGGCTGGGCCTCGGCCTGGTGCCGGAGGGGCGGCGCTGCTTTCCCAACCTGACCGTGCGCGAGAATCTCATCGCGACCGCACGCGGCGAGGGCTGGGACCTCGCCGCCGTAACCGCGCTCTTCCCGCGCCTCGGCGAGCGCGCGGGGCAGATCGCCCGCACGCTCTCCGGCGGCGAGCAGCAGATGCTGGCCATCGGCCGTGCCCTCATGACCAATCCGCGCCTCCTGATCCTCGACGAGGCGACCGAGGGCCTGGCACCCGTCATCCGCCAGGAGATCTGGGCGGCGATCCGCGACGTGAAGGGTCGCGGCCAGTCCATCCTGCTGGTCGACAAGAACCTGAAGGACCTGCTGCCCCTGGCCGAGGCCTGCGTGATCCTGGAGAAAGGCCGGTCAGTGTGGCACGGCAGCGCGGCGGAGCTGGCAGGCGATGCGGTGCTGCAGGACCGCTTTCTGGGAGTCTGAGCGGCCGGTCGCACGCGCGCGCCACTCCACGGCTGTCATTGCCGGCTTGACCCGGCAATCCATGCCGATGCCGGACCGGCTCGTGCGAGCGGCAAAATGGACCCGCGAGTCAAGCCCGCGGGTGACATTGGGGGAGTGGCGAGGCACGAAGGCCTATTGGAAATACCGCTCGCTGATGACGCTGCGGGTCTTCGTGGTGAGGTAAATTTCGAACGACTTGCCGCCCCCGGCTCGGATGAATCCCTGACTGTTCAACTGGCCCATGCCTTCGTCGTCTTTGTGCCATACGTAGACGAGGACACGATCTGCATCCTGGCTCCTGATGCGCAGGTGATAGTCAGATTGCGGCCAAGCATAATTCTCGGCGATATGGGCATGGGCGACGTCGAAGACCCAGGCATCATCTTCCGCCTGGGCCGGGGTACCCGTCAGCCAGAGGAAGAGAGCCGCCGACCACAGGGTCTTATCTGGGTGTTGCCGAAGCAGGCTGCGTGATTCGGGCAAAGGTCATTCTCCACGAGGACGGCTGAATTGATGCCGCTCCTTGTGCTCCATCAAGATGGCAAGAATAAGGAAGCTGTCCCGGGAGCCGTGGCCAGGCCGGGCCGTTTCCTGGCGGATAGCGCTTTACGTCTCGGGAACTTCGTCGGTGATCACTTCGAAGCCGGCGATCAGGGCGGGGCCGAAGATGGTGGCGAGGGCCACGTCGGTGGCGTCGCGGCCGCGCGCCATCAGGGTGCGCCCGACGCGCGGCGTGTTGTGGCGGGCGTCGAAGGCGTACCACCGCCCGCCGAGGTAGGCCTCGAACCAGGCGCTGAAGTCCATCGGACCCGCGTCCGGCGGCAGGCCGATGTCGCCGAGATAACCGGTGCAGTAGCGTGCGGGGATGTTCATGCAGCGGCACAGCGCGATGGCGAGGTGGGCGAAGTCACGGCAGACGCCGGTCCTTTCGCTATAGCCGCCGTAGGCTGTGCGCCAGGCATCGGCCTTCATGTAGTCGAAGGCGATGTGGTTGTGCACGTAGTCGCAGATCGCCTGGACGCGGGGCCAGCCCGGCGGGGTGTCGTTGAAGAGGGAGCCGGCGAGGTTGGCAAGGCGGTCGGTATCGCAGTAGCGGCTGCCGAGCAGGTAGAGCAGCACGTCGTCCGGCAGGTCCATGATCTCGTGCTGCGGGGCGTCCGGCACCACCTCGTCGGGCTTGCCGCTGTCGTGGATCTCGAAGTGCGTCGAGATGGTGGTGATGCCGGCGGGCGCCACGATGCGCGTGCAGGTGTTGCCGAAGCTGTCGGTATAGTCGGCCGCCGCGACCGGCGGATCGAAGACCAGCGTTTCGTCGGTCAGCAGGTCCTTGCGCCGCGACGGGTGGATCTTGAGGACCAGCAGCATCGGCGTCGGCTGCGGGCAGTCGTAGCCCAGGGTGAAACCGGCCCGTATTCTCATCGCTGTGCCGCTCTCCCCGGTTGTGGTTGCTCAGCAGGCCTTCTAAATGGTCCCTCCCGCCGACGATTGCATCGGCGGAGCCTTGCACAGGATCGTCATGCTCGCGCTTGACGCGAGCATCCATGGATGTGCCGGGCTCTCTATAGTGGCATGGTATGGCACGGTCGGTCTCGTTTTGCCATGGATCCTCGTGTCGAGCACGAGGGCGACGGGAGGAGCAGCGGGTGATCAGCCGATCTCTTCCTCGATGTCCTCCACCAACGGAATCCCCAGCGCCTGTTCCAGCACGGCGAGACCTTTCAGAAGGTTGGCGCGCTGGACGGCATCGAGGCGGGCCAGCAGGTCCTCCTCGAAGGCCAGCATCTTGGGGGCGAGGCGGCCGAAGGCGGCCCTGCCGGCTGCCGTGAGCGTGAGGTGCTCGATGCGGCGGTCGACCTCGTCTTGCGCGCGCGCCACCCAGCGGCGCTGCTGCAGGGAAGCGACGGCGCGGCTGACCTTGGTCTTGTGCATGGCCGAATCCCGGCCGATCTCCTTGGCGGTAGAGCTGCCGCGATGGCCGAGGGTCGCCAGCACGCGCCATTCCGGCACCGTCAGGCCGAATTCGGCGCTGTAGATCCGAGAAAACTGCTTGCTTGCCGCTGCCGCGGCCCTGTTCAGCCGGTAGGGCAGGAAGCTTTCGAGTCGCAGGTCCATGGGGCCTCAGAAGTCGATTGGAGGGCTTGATAGTTACATTTGTAACTATCACAAGGAGGGACGTCAACCGCAACAGCCGTCTGTCAGCAACGGGTTACGCCATGTCGCTCAGCTATCTCTCGGGTTTTGGCAACGAGTTTGCCAGCGAGGCGCTGCCCGGCGCCCTGCCGCAAGGGCGGAACTCGCCGCAGCGCTGCCCCTACGGGCTCTACGCCGAACAGCTCAGCGGTTCCCCATTTACGGCGCCACGCGCCCAGAACCAGCGCTCCTGGCTCTACCGCATCCGTCCCTCGGTGAAGCACCAGGGCCGGTTCGGCCGCCGCGACCTGCCCCTGTGGCGCTCGGCGCCCGACCTGGCAGGGGACCGATTGCCGCTCGGCCAGCTGCGCTGGGGGCCGGTGCCGATCCCCCAAAACGGCGATCTCACCTTCCTCACCGGCATGCGCACCATGACCACGGCGGGCGATGTGGCGACCCAGCTCGGCATGGCCGCGCACGTCTACCTGGTCACCGCGGCGATGCAGCGCGAGTACTTCTACAATGCCGACGGCGAGCTGCTGGTGGTGCCGCAGCAGGGCGGGCTGCGCTTCGCCACCGAGTTCGGCCTGCTGGAGGTGCGGCCGGGCGAGGTCTGCGTGCTGCCGCGCGGCGTGAAGTTCCGCGTCGAGCCGCTGGACGGGCCGTCGCGCGGCTACGTCTGCGAGAACTACGGCGCGCCGCTGACCCTGCCGGAGCGCGGGCCGATCGGCGCCAACGGCCTGGCCAACCCGCGCGATTTCCTCAGCCCCGTCGCCGCCTTTGAGGACCGTGAAGAGGCGTCGCGTCTGACCGTGAAATGGGGCGGCGCCTTCCACGCTTGCGAGATTGCCCAATCGCCCCTGGACGTGGTCGCCTGGCATGGAAACTTCGTGCCCTATGTCTATGATCTGAAGCGCTTCTGCCCGGTGGGCGCGCTGCTCTTCGACCATCCGGACCCCTCGATCTTCACGGTGCTGACGGCGCCGACGGCGGTGCCCGGCATCGCCAATGTCGACTTTGTGATCTTCCCGGAACGCTGGATGGTGGCGGAGAATACTTTCCGCCCGCCGTGGTACCATGTAAACGTGATGTCGGAATTCATGGGCCTCATCGAGGGTGTCTACGACGCCAAGCCCGGCGGTTTCGTGCCGGGCGGCATGAGCCTGCACAACGGCATGCTGCCGCACGGGCCCGACGCCGATGCCTTCGCCAAGGCCTCGAGAGAAGACCTGAGACCGGTCAGGCAGAGCGGCACGCTAGCCTTCATGTTTGAGACGAGATTACCGCAGCAAATTACGGAATTTGCAGGAAAACTTGAGACTCTTGATGTCGAATATCAGGATTGCTGGAGTGGCATCGAGAAGCATTTCGACGGTAATCCCTGAGAAGGTGACGGCATGAAGCTTGCCAGCCTCAAGGACGGGTCGCGCGACGGCCGCTTGCTGGTCGTGCGCGCGGACCTGGAGCGGGCGGTGATGGCGGAGTCCGCGCCGACCCTGCAGGCGGCGCTGGACGACTGGGCGACGGTCGCCCCGCAGCTTGCCCACGAAGCCGACGCTCTGGCCCGCCACGCCCGCGAGGACAGCTTCGGCTTCGATGCCAATCATTGCCACGCGCCCTTGCCGCGTGCCTACCAGTGGGCCGACGGCTCGGCCTACGTGAACCACGTGGCCCTGGTGCGCCAGGCGCGCGGCGCCGCAGTGCCGGAGAGCTTCTGGACCGAGCCGCTGATGTACCAGGGCGGCTCCGACGCCTTCCTCGGCCCCCGCCGATCCATCGCGCTCGCCGACGAAGCCTGGGGCATCGACTTCGAGGCGGAGGTCGCGGTGATCGTCGACGACGTGCCGATGGGTGCCACCCGCGCGCAGGCCGCGACGGCGATCCGCCTCGTCATGCTGGTGAACGACGTGAGCCTCCGCAACCTCATCCCCGGCGAGCTTGCCAAGGGTTTCGGCTTCTTCCAGTCGAAGCCCGCCTCGGCCGCCTCGCCGGTGGCGGTGACGCCGGACGAACTGGGCGCGGCCTGGGACGGCGGCAAGGTCCACCTGCCGCTGCTGGTCGAACTGAACGGCGAGCCCTTCGGCCGCGCCGAGGCCGGCGAGGACATGACCTTCGACTTCCCGGCGCTGATCGCCCACGCGGCGCGCACCCGGCGGCTTGCCGCCGGCTCCATCATCGGCTCCGGCACGGTCTCCAACCGCGATGCCGAGGGTGGTCCGGGCAAGCCGGTCGCCGAGGGCGGGCGCGGCTACTCCTGCATTGCCGAGCAGCGCACGGTGGAGACGCTGCGCCATGGCGCGGCGCAGACACCCTTCCTGCGCTTCGGCGACCGCGTCCGCATCGAGATGCATGATGTCGAGGGTCGCAGCATTTTCGGCGCCATCGACCAGCAGATCGAACCGCCGCCCGACTGAGCGCCTTGCACCGGGGCGGGGCCGACGGAACCCGCGTGTGCTGCCCGCGTTCATCCTGATAACCCCCCTGCCAGGAGGCAATATGTCAATTTTTCGAACCGTTTCCACCCGCGCTGAAGCGCGCGATCTCCGATCGCAGGCGGCGCTGGCCGGCCTGCTGAGCGCGATCCTGGCTGTGACCGGCCTGGCCCTGGCCTCCGCGGCCTCGGCCGCCCCGGAGGACAGCGCGAGTGCGGCCATGGTGGATGCCGAGGGCGAGCCCGTGGGCACGGTGGAGCTGACGGAAACGCCACACGGGACGCTGCTCATCGTTAGCCTGGAGAATCTGCCGGAAGGAGTCCATGCCTTCCACGTGCATGAGACCGGCAGCTGCGAGCCGCCGTTCACCTCCGCCGGCGGCCATTTCAATCCGACCGGTGCCAAGCATGGCCTGGAGGTGCCGGAAGGCATGCACGCAGGCGACATGCCCAATTTCCACGTGCCCAGCTCCGGCGAGGTGACGCTCGAGGTCTTCAACGCGCAGCTGACGCTGTCCGACGAACTGCTCGACGATGACGGCGCCGCCATCGTGGTCCACGCCGGCGCCGACGACTACCGCAGCGACCCGGCCGGCGATGCCGGCGACCGCATCGCCTGCGGCGTCATCAAGGGCGGGACGGGGGGCTGAGGCGCTACGGTGCGGCCGCCAAGACTCGGTTGTAAAGCGCCGGGTCCGCCAGGATTGCCTTGGTGACCTCCAGCGCGACATCATCGGCCCCGTCCTCGCGTGGTGGGCAGAGCGCGCGGAAGGCCTCGACCGCGGCGGCGTCTTCCAGGTCGACGTCCCGGGTGCGGATGCCGCGGGCGATGACGCCGCCACCGCTGCGCAGGGCGCCGACAACCTCCCCCGCCGTCACGCTGCCGCCAGTGCAGACAGTAGGCATTACGCCGCGCTTATCGAGACGGTAGCCGGCCGGGCTGTGCATCTGCGCCCAGGTGAGGCCGAATACGCCGTGGTTCGGCATGGGCAGAGCCGTCTGAATCGTGCCTCTGCCGAAAGTGGCCGTGCCGACCACGACGGCTCGCCCGTTGTCTTGCAAGGCTGCCGCCACGATCTCACTGCCGGCGGCGGAGTCCTGGTCGACGAGCACTACCAGAGGCTGGTCGATTGCCTGCGGCGTCGACGAGGCTATGAAATTCTGGTGGCTGTCCTTATGGCGGCCGCGGGTCGTGAAGATGCGCTCCTTGCTCAGAAAGAAGTCGGCGGTAGAGACGACGGAATGGAGAAGGCCCCCGGGATTGTTCCGCAGATCGAAGATGACTCCCTTGGCCGGTTGTGGCTCGTTCTTCAGGTCGTACAGCAGGTCCCGCAAATCGTTCGCCATACGCTCATGAAATCGCACCGCCACAATCCGCTGGATATTGCCTTCCCGGAAGACTGCGACGGCATTGGCATCATCCTTTTCACGCTGCAAGGTCACGGTAACCGGCGCCTCGTCATCGGAACGCAGGATTTTGAGGACGACGGGGCTGCCAACTGCGCCACGGATGAGGTCATGAAAGGTACCCTCGGTTATGCCGGTCGTAGGAACCCCGTCGATCTCGACGACTAAGTCCCCCCGGCGCAACAGACCCGATCCAAGCGCGTCCGCATCGTAGATCTGCACGATCCGTAGACCGCTGGCTTCGGGCTTCACGCGGATGCCGAGGGTGCCCGGTTTGCCGTCGGACCTCTGGCGTTCGGCCCTGGCTTCGCGCGGCGACTTGTAACCGGTAAACGTGTCGAGGCTGTCGGCGGTGCCATCCAGGAAGCTGTCGGTCAAATCCGCGAGGTCGGGCTTATCGTCGCCATTCAGCGTCGCCGCGATCTGCACCAGCATCAGCGCCAACTGTTCGGCCCACTTGTCCGACGCTCCCTTGTCGTTTTGGATTGCGAGATCGTAGACAGGGTTTCCCTCGACGGTAACAACGATCGCCTCGCCCTGCCGGCTGAACGCGACCGCGGGATAGCGCTTGTGAATCCCTCCCACGCCGGCATCGACGAGCTCCGAGGCCTTGGTCTCCCGGTAGTAGATGTCTTCGATATCCTCAAGTGCGGTTTCGATGGTTCGCTGGGCTTGGCCCATTGACAGGGAGCCGTCCAGACCGTCGCTGCCTGCGCAGCCTGTGAGCATTGCGATGACCACCAGAGACGAAAGCCCCTGCGTTACGAGCGCCTGCACATTTGTCTCCCTGCTTCCGCCGCTTTCTAAGAGGTCGCAAATTCCCGTAAAGGTTTCAGGGCGAATGCAACCCTTCGGGGAGGGTTTTGCGATGCAGCCTGGTCCGTGCCGCGCACGGCCCTGGCGATTGCTGTTGCCTGACCTGCAGGCTCAGTTCGTTCCCGCAGCAAGGATCTGATCGTAGAGAGTCGGGTCCGCGAGGATCGCTTCGGCCAGCTCAAGGTCGCGGTCGTCCTGGTCGATGCGTGGCGGGCAGAAATCGCGGTGTGCCCGGATGGCGGCATTGTTGCCTGTGGCGATTTTGCGGTTCCTGGTCGCCTGATTGATGATCCCTTGGCCACTCTTCAACTGCACGACGGCGGCTTGGCCCTCATTCAGGGCGCCACTGCAAACCGTGGGCAGTACGCCACGCTTTTCGATCGCAAAATTCGCAGGCGTAACGAGGCGGGCGTAGGGAAAGGCGATAAGGCCTCCGTTCAACAGAAATGAACCGGTCTGCAGATAGCCCTGGCCGCTGGTGGCGCTGCCGACGACGACGGCACGTCCCAGATCCTGAAGCGCCAGCACCATGCCTTCAGCGGCCGCCGCCGTCTCGCCGTTCGCCAGGACAACCAGGCGGATTGCTGTGTCCTCCGGCCTCTCGCGGGGCCGGAAGGTGTAGTTCCCGAGATACGACTGACCAATGGTACTGAAATAGCGTTCGTCGCCCTCATAGAAGACGTCCAGGAAGCGTGCAGCGGCGAAGGGGCTGGCCACGGCGGTGCCGCGCAGGTGGATGACGATCCCGGACACGCCCTCAGCGGCCTTTTCCCGTTCCGCCTGCAGCAGCTTCTTGACGTAATCAACCGTCTCGCCCCAGAGATCGGTGACCTGCAAATAGAGAATGCCGTTGCGCCACATTGCAACCGGTGAGTCATCATCGACGGTCTCGCGCCGCAAAACGACGGTCCGGTGTTCGGTGCCGTCGGCTCTGCGGACGGTCAGGGTCATTTCGCTGTCCGGCGTTCCGACGAACTGCATGTTCATCTGCAGGCGGGAGTAGGTGTCCGCCGGTTGGCCTTCAAGGGTCTCGACGGTGTCTCCGGGGCGAAGCCCGGCCTGTGCCGCGGCCGAATTGCGCCGGACCTGCGCTATCCTGGTCGTGCGATCCAGGTAGCGCAGCCGGATGCCGGCTGCGGCCTTTTGCTCACGGGGTTTCTTGATGCCGTCGTCTTTTGCGGATTCGTCATCGACGACCAATCCAACGGCCTTCATTTCCGAGCGGGAAAGGTAGACGGCGTTGCTGTCCAGAGCTTTGGCAACACCTGCGAGAACGAGGTCCGTGGTCTCGACCCAGGTGGCGTCGGCCATTCTGGGCGACGCCGTCCGCAGCGCCTTGATCGTGCTCCGCACGATGGCGGACCAGCCGTCTCCCGCATACCACGCAGCATCCCGGACGCGGTAGATCAGTTCGTCCCGCAGCCGCACCTCCACATAGGCCTCGATTTTCGAAATTCTCGCGAGAGCCACACTGAGGTCGGGCTCCAGGACGCGGAGATTCTCCAGGCCGGGGATGACGACGTTCTCCAGCCGGATCTCTTCGTAGTAGTTGTCGTAGAGATAGTCGAAGGCGGTGCGCAGGTTGGCCGCTACTTCCGTCTCGGTCGGCTCGTGCAGGTTGGGGCGCGGGCCTGCACAGCCCCCAAGCCCCACGAGGAGAGGCGCGCAGAGCGCCCAAGCCCAGAATCTCCGCATCCGTCTGCCGCCTCCCCCAAGCTTTGAGATTGTAGAGGAGTCGCAAATTCGCGTCTCGGTTTCAAGCGCTTTCGCGGGGGAAGGCCTCAATTCTTCCCGTGCACGGCCTCGGAGAAGGCGCGGAAGAGGCGGGTGGAGAAGTCGTTCTGCAGCGGCTTGTACTCCGGGTGCCACTGGACGCCGACAGCAAGGCGCTTGGCGCCTTTCACGGAGACGGCCTCCGGCGTGCCGTCGGGGGCGCGGCCTTCGATCTCGATGCCCGGCGCCGCTTCGTCGATCCCCTGGCCGTGCAGGGAGTTCACCTGGATCTCCGTGGCGCCGGCGATCTCTGCGAAGATGCCGCCGGGGATGAAGCGCATGGAATGGCGCAGGCCGTAGCGCAGGTCCATGTCGTCGTCCCGCGGCATGCGGTGATCGAGGCGGCCTTCCACCTCGTGCAGCCGAGCGTGCAGGGTGCCGCCGAGGGCGGCGTTCAGCTCCTGGAAGCCGCGGCAGATGAAGAGGCTCGGCAGGCCCTTTTCCAGCGCCGCGTCGATCAGCGGGAAGGTCACCGCGTCGCGCGCCTCGTCGTAGGGCTCGGCGCTCTCGTGCGGGTCGCGGCCGTAGCGCGTCGGGTGCACGTTGGAGGGGCTGCCGGTGAACAGCAGGCCGTCGAGGGAGTCCAGCAGGTCCATCACCTCCTGACTTTCTGCCATCGCCGGGATGATCATCGGCGTGCAACCGGCCGCCTCCCAGACTGCTCGGGCGTATTTGTCGCCGACCGTGTGCATGAGGGAGTTGTTGTAGGTGCGGAGGTCGGCGGTGACGCCGACGAGCGGGCGCCTCATGCGGCCGAGACTCCCCGGGCATGCAGTTCCTTCAGCAGATCCTCGGTCGCGGTGACGCGGGCGTAGGCCCTCATGCCCTCGGCGGTGGCGGCTTCCTGCGCCGCCGTCTTCGCCGCGCAGGCGTCAGACACCAGGGTCACGAGATAGCCGCGGTCGGCGGCGTCGCGCACGGCGGACTCCACGCACTGGTGGCTGTAGACACCCAGGATCGCCAGCCGCTCGATGCCCAGGTTGCGCAGGAGGTAGTCGATGTTGGTGGCGTTGAAGATGCCCGAGGCGGTCTTCGCCAGCACCATCTCGTCGCCCGCCGGCGCGATCTCGGGCATCACTTCGCCGCCGGCCGAGCCCTTGGGAATGAGGAAGTGCGAGCGTTTGTGGTCGAGGCTGCGGTCGCGGCCGTCGGCCGTCAGCGCTTCGATCACCGTGTAGATCACCTCGACCCCGGCGCTGCGCGCCGCGGCGATCAGGCGGCAGGCGTTGGGCAGCACCAGATCATCGACCCGCTGCCGGAAATGAGGGCTGCTGTCGAAGCCCAGAGCCTCGCTCACCTGAGGATCGCAGAAGCCCCGCTGCAGGTCGACGACCAGCAGGGCGGCGTGCCCGGCGGTGAGGCTGAAATCGTAGTTCCCGGTCAAGGCTTGCCCTTCTTTTCCCTGTGATAGTCGAAGGTCGCGTCGATCATGTCCAGCAGGTGCTGGCCGCTGGTGGTCGGCGGGAAAACCGGCGGGTGGTCGGCATCGACGCAGGTCTTCAGCGCCGTGACCTCGGCGTGGAAGTTCGGATCGAAGAAGAAGGGGAGGGAATAGCGCTCGGCGCCGGAGACATTGATCACCCGGTGCTGTGTCGAGGCGAAGAGGTTGTTGGTCCAGCGCGCCATCATGTCGCCGATGTTGATGACGAAGCTGCCGGAGATCGGCGTCGCATCGATCCAGCTGCCGGCGGCGTTCTTCACCTGCAGGCCGCCGTTCATGTCCTGCGCCAGGATGGTCAGACAACCGAAGTCTGTATGGGCGCCGGCGCCGATCTGCTTCTCGGTGACGCTGCCGCGCTGCGGCGGGTAGTGCAGCGGGCCGAGTGTCGCCATGGGGTCGGTGAGCTGGCGGTCGAAATGGCACTCGTCGAGGTCGAGCGACAGGGCGAAGGCATGCATGATCTGCTTGCCGAGCCCGACCAGGGCATCGAAGTAGGACTGCATGGCGCCCTGCCAGCCCGGCAGGTCCCGCGGCCAGAGGTTGGGGCCGTGCAGCGGCGTGCCCGCTGTGACGAGCGGGTGGTGGGCGGCGAGGTCGCGGCCGATCTTGATGCCTTCCTTGAGGTCGCCGCCGGCCTTCTGCCTGGCCGGGTCGAGGTTCTCGCCGCCGACCCTGAAGTAGCCGCGGTGGCAAGGCGACTTCTCGATGTCGATCTCCAGCTTCTTTTCCATCGGCAGGTCGAAGAAGCGCTTGGCTTCGGCGAAGCTGCGGGCGACCAGCGCGTCGGAGATGCCGTGGTTTGCGAGGTAGAAGAAGCCGATGTGGCGGCAGGCCGCGCCGATCTTCCCGGCGACCTCCCGCCTCGCGGCGAGGTCGCCGGTCAGGAAGGGCGCGAAGTCGATCACCGGGATCTCCTCCAGCGCCAGCCGCGCGCCGCGCAGGCTCTCCTCCAACTCGACGGCACCGGACATTGGCTACCTCCCTTGCGCGCGCCGCATGAAGATCCAGGACACGTAACCGACCACCAGAATGACGGCGGCGCCGCCGGTCGTCAAAGCCCCCAGCGTCGGAACTCCCGGCGTGTAGCCCGCCACCATCTTGGCGTAGAGATACTCGGGCACCGTCGAATCGGCGCCGGTGGTGTAAAGCGACAGCGGGAAGTTGCCCCACGACAGCAGGAAGGCAAAGAGCGCGCCCGAAAAGATGCCGGGCCCGAGCACGGGCAGGGTCACCTCGCGCAGCACCTGCCAGCGCGTCGCGCCCAGGTCGAGCGCCGCCTCCTCGAGCGCCGCATCGAAGCTGTAGACCTGGATCGAGATGATCAGGGTGGCGATCGGCACGATCCAGACCAGGTGGGCGAAGACCGCGGTCTTCCACGAGAGCGGCAGCCCCAGGGTGTTGAACCACAACAGCAAGGCCAGGCCGAGCACTGCCTGGGGAAAGAAGATCGGCAGCAGCACGATGCGCTGGAAGATCTTGCGGCCGCGCCAGTCATAGCGGGCGAAGGCTAGCGCGCCCATGAAGGCCAGCACCACCGAGACCGCCGTTACCATGAGGGCGATCAGGACCGAGGTCTGGATCAGAATCCCTATCTCGATCGAATCCACCGTGCGCTGCCACCAGCGCGTCGACCACTGGGTAATGGGAAAGCCGAAGTAGCGCGACTGCGACAGCGAGGCGAGCACGCCGCAGGCGACCGGCAGGTAGAGGAAGACGATAACCAGCAGGGTCCAGGCCCCGATCCAGCCCCCCATCCTGCCGGGGCCGCGCGATTTTCCGGGCCCGCCCATCAGCGCCGCCCCAGGATGCGGTCGAGGTCGAGGTAGCGCAGCACCAGCAGCACCAGCGTGCCGACCACCGCCGTCAGCAGCACCGAGAGCGCAGCCCCGAGCGGCCAGTTCTGGGCGTAGGTGAAGGCGATTTCGATGTCGTGGGTGATGACGATCACCGACTGGCCGCCCAGCACCTTGGATTCCGCGACGGCGCCGACCGCCAGCACAAAGGTCAGGAGCCCGCCGATGATGAAGCCCGGCATGGCGAGCGGCAGCTCGACCTCGCGGAAGGTCTGCAGGCGCGAGGCGCCCAGGTCGCCGGCCGCCTCCACCACCTCGCGTGGCACCATGGACAGGCCGAGCACCATAGGGAACAGCATGAAGGGCAGGTAGACGTAGACCATGCCGAAGACGATGACCGGCGGCGTGAACAGTATGGACTGCAGCTCCAGGCCGAAGAGGCTCTTCAAGGTGCCGTCGAGCACGCCGTTCTTGATGAAGAACAACACCCAGCCGAACAGGCGGATGTTCTCGGAGATGAACAGCGGGAAGACCAGCAGCAGGGTGATGAGATTGGCCCAGCGGCCGAAGATGTGGGCCAGCCCATAGGCGACCGGATAGCACAGCAGAGCCAGCAGGACGACCGCCAGCGCGGCGAAAACCAGCGACCAGACGAAAGAGAGATAGACCGTATTCGCGGGACTGAAGATGGTCCGATAGTTCTCCAGGGTCGGCGCGCCGAAGACGGTGAAGCTGCGCGGCTCGGCGAAGCTGAAGGCGGTCACGGCAATCAGCGGCGCCAGGAAGCCGATGGCGAGCAGCGCCAGTACCGGCAAGGCGGCCAGCAGGCCCGGACTGAAAAGCCGCCGCCGCGGCATCCGGCGGGCCGGCCGCACCGAGGTCTCCGCCACGGCTTCGCTGAGGGTGCTCACCTTTCAGCCCTCTCGCCCGTTCCCAACGCCGTCATCCCGGACAAGCGAGCGCGAGCGAGCGCGATCCGGGATCCATTGCGGGGCCAGACGCCAAGCCCAACCATGGACCCTCGCATCAAGTGCGAGGGTGACAATTGAGGAAGGCGGGATAGGTTGCCCGCAGGGGGCGAGGGAAAAGTTCTTGAGCTTCTCATTCCGGCGCCAGCATGCTGTCGCGTGCCTCCCAGCCGATGGTCACCCGGTCGTCGAGCCGGCCGTGGTAGCGCTGCTCGCGCAGCTTCTCGACCAGGAAGACCTGTTCGCCGACGCGGACCTGGTACTGGATGCGGCTGCCCAGGGCGTACTCGTTGTAGAGGACGCCCTCGACCTGGTTCTCGGCGCTCTCTCCAGGCTTGAGGAAGCGCAGGTATTCCGGCCGGATCACCAGGTATCCGCTATCGAAACCTTTGGATGCCGGACCGGTGAAGGTGGCGTCGAGCGAGGGGCAGTGCAGGCCGGCGCCGTTGCGCTTCACCTTCAGCAGGTTCACCTCGCCCATGAACTCCGAGACGAACTTGTCGCGCGGCCGGGTATAGATCTCTTCCGGCGTGCCGATCTGGACCAGTTTGCCGTCGCGCATGACGCCGATGCGGTCCGACATCACCATGGCCTCTTCCAGGCTGTGGGTGATGTACATGAAGGTCTTGCCGGTCTCCTTATGGATGTCCTTCAGCTCCTTCTCGAGCGTCTTGCGCAGCTTGTAGTCGATGGCGGACAGCGGCTCGTCGAAGAACAGGATCTCCGGGTCGAAGGCCAGCGCGCGGGCCAGCGCGATGCGCTGGCGCTCGCCGCCTGAGCATTGGGTGACGCTCTTGCCGTAATAGGACTCCGGCAGCTGCAGCAAGCGCAGCAGCCCCATGGCCCGCGCCCGCCGCGCCTTGCGCGCCACGCCGCGCATCTTGAGCGGGAACTCGATGTTCTGGCCGACGGTGCGGTGCGGGAACAGGGCGAGGGACTGGAACACCATGCAGGTCGGCCGCCGGTTGGCGGGCGTTTCGTTGATGCGTTCGCCGCGCAGCAGGATCTCGCCGCCGCTCGGCTCCTCGAGGCCGGCCAGCATGCGCACCAGGGTCGACTTGCCGGATCCGGACGGGCCGACGATGGTGAAGAACTCGCCTTCTTCGATGTCGAGGTCGATCTGCTTGACCGCCGTAAAGCCGCCGAAGTGCTTGGTCAGCCCGGAGAGTCGGAGGATGGGTTCGGCCACGGAACGCTACTCTTTCAGGGACGGGCCCAGTTCAAAAACGAGCGGGGGCCGCAGCCCGGGGCGTCGGGCCGCGGCCGATCGCTGGTCTTACGCTAAACCTACGCCTAGCGCTTGGCGGCGGTCATCAGGTCGAGCGCGCGGTCATAGTCCGGTACGATATCGTATTCCGCCGAACGCGCCATCTCTTCCTCCAGGCTGTCCCACTGGATCGCATCAAGCTCCTCCTTGGTGAAGAGCTCGAAGCACTTGGGATTGCCCATCTGGGTCACCGGGTTGAAGGTTCCCTCGGCGAAGGCGACGGTGTGCGCAACCTCGGGATCCTGCACGTATTCCAGGAACTCCGCTGCGAGCGGCGAGAGCTGCGGGTTATTGACCGTCGAGGTGATCTCGATCCAGGCCACGCCGCCCTTGCCGGGGATGGCGCTCTTCATCGGCGTCACGCCGCGGATGTTCGGGTAGCCGTCGAAGCGCGCAGGCGAGGCCGAATAGATGCCGCCCGTCAGGTGGAAGTCGATCTCGCCGGACACCAGCGCCTGGTTCATGGTGGCGATGTCGCCCACCACCTTGGCGCCCTTGAAAACCGTCTTCGCGGCCTCGTCGAACTTGGCGAACTCCTCGTCGCTGTGCTCGCGGAAGGGGTCGATGCCGGCGATCAGGAAGATGTCGAAGACGTTCCAGTCGTCCGATTCAAGCACGCCGTACTTGCCGGCGTTGGCTGGATCGTTCCACAGATCCCAGCCCTGGTCCTCGGCGGTCGCGCGACTGATTTTGTCGGTGTTGACGACGAAGCTGTAGGGCCCGAAGCGCTGCGCAATGCCAAGCAGGTCCTTTTCGTCTTCGCTCATGGCCCATTTGTAAGGCGGCTCGAAGCCCGGCAGCATGGTCTCGAAGTAGGGCTCGAACCTGGCCCGGTCGAGCGGCGTGATCAGCCCCTCCGGGTGCATGACCTTGCGCGCCCAGGGATTGTTGACGTTGATCAGGTCCCAGACGTTGGTCTCGCCGGCGCGCAGGCGGTTGATCATGGTCGGGTCGTTTGTCAGCGACTCCGCCTTGATGGTGGCGTTCTCGGCGTTGCGGAAGGGGTCGAGCACGTCAGCCGAGTTGTAGCCCTCCCAGCAGAGGATGTTCATTTCCCTCTCGCGTGCCGCCCAGGCGCTGCCGGCGAAGGGACCGGCGAGCCCCAGGACGCCGGCGGCGGCGGAATACTTCAACAGACTGCGACGGTCGAACTGCATGGTGGTGTCTCCCGAATTTGCTCTCGTGTGCCTTTAGGTCCCTGTTTGATGATGAAAGTACCATGCAAAAAGTGGTAATTCCAACATGATTTGTTGTACTCGCCACTAACTTGGGGCATAACCGAGCGAAGCGCCTGCCGCCTCCGAAGCGGCCGGCAAGTGGTGCAGAGGAACGGCCCCCGTATGACGCGACCGGCGATCGATTTCATCTTCATGTTTACCCGGGCGGACCAGACGGTCGAGGACTGCCTGGAGGTCTTCGAGACCGTCGCCCGGGCCGGCGTGAAACATATGGGATTCAAGGATATCGGCGTCGACTTCGACACTCTCGTGGCACTCAACCGACGCATCAAGGAGGCCGGGGCGGTCAGCTATCTCGAGGTCGTGGCCTCGACGAAGGAGGCCTGCCTGGAATCCGCGCGCGCGGCGCGGCGCATCGGCGTCGACCGCGTGATGGGCGGCACCGAGGCGCAGGAGATCCTGGAGATCCTGGATGGCAGCGGCATCGACTACCTGCCGTTCCCGGGCCGGCCGGTCGGTCACCCGACGGCGCTGGGCGGCCGGGCCTGCGACGTCGAGGCGGACTGCCGCCGCTTCGAGGCGATGGGCTGCGCCGGCGTCGACCTGCTGGCCTACCGCGCCACCGAGGCCGATCCGCTGGAGCTGGTGAGGGCGGCGCGGCGCGCTACCCGCGGCACCCTGGTGGTGGCCGGCAGCATCGACACGCCGGAGCGCATCCGCGCGCTGGCCGAGGCCGGCGCCAACGCCTTCACTATCGGCTCGGCCGCCTTCGACGGCTCCTTCAGCCCGCGCAAGGGCGCGCTGGCCTCGCAGCTGGAAGACATCCTGGAAGCGACCGCATGACGGCCGCCGAGAAGTCCGGCCAGCAGCCCGAAGCGAAACCGGAACTGAAGCCCGTGAAGGGCAACGGCCGGCTCGACCGCGACGAGCGCCACCGCCGCATCATCGCCGAGTTGAAATCCAACCCGACGGTGCGCATCTCGCACTTGGCAGAGGCCTTCAAGGTCTCTACCGAGACGGTCCGGCGCGACATCGACGACCTGTCGTCGCGCGGCCTGGTGGCGCGCACCTACGGCGGCGCCGCCGCGCCCATGGGCCGCGAACCCTCCATCGGCGAGCGCACCGCCGCCATGGTAAGCGAGCGCCAGCGCATCGCCGCCGTGGCCATCCAGGCCATCGCGCCGGGCGATGTGGTGATGATCGATTCCGGCGCCACCACCCACCACCTGGCGGAGAAGATCGCCGCCCTGCGCATCGAGGCCACCGTCATCACCAACGGCCTCGACATCGCCGAGGCGGTCGGCGTCTCCGACCGCGTGAAGGTGATTCTCTGCCCTGGCGCCTACTCGGCGCACGAGAAGGGCGTCTACGGGCAGGACACCTGCGAGTATCTGGAGCGCTTCCACGCAAACGTCGCCTTCACCTCGGCCGGCGGACTGACCGAGGGCGGCATCACCGACGTCGACTCCCAGGCCTGCTGGATCAAGCGCACCATGTTCAGGCGTGCGGAACGGCGCATCTTCATGGCCGACCACACCAAGTTCAACATCCGCCTGCTCGAGATCGTCATGCCGCTCGCGGCCCTCACCGACCTGGTGACCGACAAGCCGCTGCCCAAGGCGCTGGCCGAAGCGGCCGAAGACGCAGAGGTGACGGCGGTGGTCGCTTAGATTTAGACTCCGCGCCGTTGGTTTTGCGTCTTGCAGGAAGGAAAGTCCCCATGGCACGCGGCGTCGTCGATCTCGCCGGGCTGAACAGCCCCGAAGTGAAAGCCCTGAGAGCGATCGAGCCCCCGGCCGCTCTGCCCTTCAGCATCACCAAGCTGGGCCACGCCGTGCTGATCGTGCAGGACATCGAGCGGTCCGTGCGCTTCTACACGCAGGTTCTCGGCTTCAAAGTGTCGGACGTCTATCCCGACAGCATGATGAACGGCCGCATGGTGTTCCTGCGCTTCAACGCGGATCACCACGGCATCGCGCTGGTCGGGCAGGGCAGCGCGAAGTCGCAGCATCGCGAGCTGCATCACCTCGCGTTTGAAGTGGCGACGCTGGACGAGGTGCTGCGCGCCCGGGACCACCTGAAGCGGAATGACGTGGCGATCGACTTCGAGGGCCGCCGCCGGGCCGGAGCCCAGGTCGCGGTGGAGTTCCGCGATCCGGACGATCACCGCCTGGAGATCTACTGGGGCCTCGACCAGATGCCCTGGGAAGGCCCCTCCCGGCCGCCCGAGGAATGGGCCGAGGAGCCTTCGCTGGAAGCGGCCATCGATCATCCGCCGCCGGGGCAGGACACCACGCTGACCGACCTGAGCCTGCGTAAGCGCTAGGGAGGGCTTGGGGCCGCGCTCGCAGGCGGCGCGCACGCCGGGACTGGTGTAGGCTGCCCCGCAGCGCAGACGTCCAGGGAGGTTGGCCATGAGCGATCGGGGTGAGCAGCTGGCGCCGCCGGCCGCCGTCGGCTTCATCGGGCTCGGCCAGATGGGCACGCCGATGGCGGCGCGCCTGGTGCAGGCCGGCTTTGCCGTGCAGGCCTACGACCGGGCGGAACCGGCCAGGCAAGGCTTCGAGGCGGCCGCCGGGCTTCCGGCCGTGGCCGGCGCCGAGGCAGCCTGCGCGGGTGTCGCGGCCGTCATCACCATGCTGCCGGATGGGCGCAGCGTCCGCGAGGTCCTTTGCGGCGGCGGGACGGACGGCGCCCTGGCCGCCGCGGCGCCTGGCACCTGCGTCGTCGACATGAGTTCCTCCTCGCCGATCGACACGCTGGCGCTGGACGAGGCGCTGCGGCCGCGCGGCTTTGCCGTAGTGGACGCGCCGGTGTCGGGCGGCGTGAAGCGGGCGCTCGACGGCAGCCTCGCCATCATGGTCGGCGGAGAAGCGGACACGATCAGCCGGATCAGGCCGCTGCTCGCCGCCCTGGGCGGCGCGATCTTCCCGACCGGCGCCCTCGGCTCGGGGCATGCCATGAAGGCGCTCAACAACTACGTCTCGGCGGCCGGCCTGGTCGCGGCGGCCGAGGCGGTCATCGTCGGCACGCACTTCGGGCTCGATCCCCTGGTCGTCGTCGAGGTCCTCAACGCCTCCACGGGCCGCAACAACAGCACCGAGAACAAGCTGAAGCAGCAGGTGCTCTCCGGCGACTTCGCGGCGGGCTTTGCCCTGCGCCTCATGGCGAAGGACCTGCACACCGCCGCCGAGATCGCCCGCCACCTCGGCGTCGCCGCGCCGCTGGCGGATGCCTGCGAGGCGCTCTGGGCCAAAGCGGATGGCATGCTCGGCCCCGGCGCCGACCACACCGAGATCTTCCGCTACCTGGCGCAGCTGAAGGCCACGCCGGAGGGTGGCGGTGGGCAGGAATGACCCGCGTGCGCTATCTCACCCATCCGCAGGTGCAGGTCGACCCGCTGGTGCCCGTGCCGCGCTGGGGGCTCAGCGCCGAGGGACGTGCGCGTGTCGAAGCGCTGGCAACGGCCGGCTGGCTTGCGGGCACCACCCGGATCGTTTCCAGCGGCGAGCGCAAGGCGCTGGAGACGGCGACGATCCTCGCTGCCGCGCTGAACCTGGACGTCGAGATACGCGAGGCGATGCACGAGAACGACCGCGCGGCGACCGGCTTCCTGCCGCCACCGGCGTTCGAGGCCGTGGCCGATGCCTTCTTCGCTCAGCCGACGGTGAGCGTCAGCGGCTGGGAGCGTGCCGTCGACGCCCAGGCCCGCATCGTGCGCGAGGCCGAGGCGGTGCTGGCGCGCGAGATGGCGGGCGATCTGCTCTTCGTCGGCCACGGTGCGGTCGGCACGCTGCTCTACTGCCACTATGCCGGCTTGGCGATCGCCCGCGTCCACGACCAGCCGGCCGGCGGCGGCCACTACTTCGTCCTGGCCTGGGAAGACAGGCGCGTGCTGCACCCCTGGCGCCGCATGGAGGACGCGCCGCCGGGTGCCTAACTGCAGCTGCCCGGCAGCTTGCTGTCGCGCTCCGCCGCGCGGGCGAACAAGGCGTCGCAGTGGCTCTTGATGGATTTCTTCTCGGCCTCGACCTGCTCGGGCGTCTTCTTCGGCGGTGCCGGGACAGAAGCCTTGAAGGCGGCATCGGCCTTCTGCCGCAGCTCCTCAAGGACAGCCGGCGTCACCTGGGCCAAGGCAGGAGCCGCGACGGTGGAAAAGCAGAGCGCGAAGATCGCCGTCGCGAAAAGAGGTGCTATGCGCATGACATCGCCTCCTCGGAATGCAACCTCTCGGAGACCCTGGCCTCTCACCTCCGTGGATGGTGTCACGCGGGACCCGCCCCCGCAGACAAGGCCCAGGGCCTGCCCGAAACGGTGGGGACCGCACCGCGACCCCGTCAAGGGACCTTTTCGGAGCAAGCGCAGCCGCGGACGCCCGGCGGTTGGCGCGCGCCGGCAGAGTGATCCCCGATCCGGCTAGCCCGGGCGGGCGCCGTGCTGCGCGTAGGCCTCGATCAGCCCGGCGAAGTCCTCGATCCCCGCGTCGTCGTCGAGGTCCTCAACGCCTCCACCGGCCGCAACAACAGCACCGAAAACAAGCGCAAGGCGCTGGAGCCGGCAGCCGAGGACCGGCGTCGTGGCCGACACCGGTCCTGACGCAGTCCCCAGAGCTTACTGAGCCGGTTGCGAGGGCGCCGGTGGCGGCTGTTGGCCGCCGCCGCCATCGGACGGCTGATCGCAGGCAGCGAGCCCGGCAGTCAGGAACAGCGTTCCCAATAGAAGGGAAAGGGTACGTCTCATCTGGGACCTCCACTTGCTTCTCGTCAGGGTGCACGGCCGGGTCTCGCTTCGCGAAATCCCACAAGCCAAGCGGCCATGCGACTGATGGACGGAGCGCGGAGGGAAAAAGTTCCGCACGCGGAGAGCTGAGAAGGATAAAGGGAGACTACTCCGGCTCAACAGCTACCTGCCAGTCGCCGATGGCCCGGACCGCCAAGCGGTAGTCACCTGGCGGCAGTGACTTCTCGGATTGGCCGTGGCCCGCGCCGATCTGATTGCCGACGATGTCTATCAAGGCGTTGTCCCGTCCGCGCAGCTCGATTGTCAGCAGGCTGCCGTCGAGCGTCCAGCGCAGGCGCCAGGATTGTTTGGCGGTGAACACTTCGGTGTCTTCATCGTCGCGGCCCGAGAAGGACTGGAAGGTGCTCTCGGATTCGAACTCCGGATCAACCCGGGCTTCTGCCAGTGGCTGCACGAGGGAGTCGTAACACTGCAACCGCAGCGCTTCGCGCTCGATGTCTATGCAGCGCACAAGCCGCTCAATCACCTCAGTGTCGCGCGACTCCTGGGCAGCGGCGCCCGCTGCGGTACTCAGGGACCAGACAACCAGAGATGCGCCCGCCAAGCCAAGTCCAGCGATCCCTGTTGCGCTGAGCTTCCTTCGGTTCCATGCGGCAGCGATGAAGCCCGGACTGAACCCGGATAACGTCGCGAATTCCTTGCTCACAGCATTGTTACCTTCCATCTGGTTGCAGGGGGGCGCGGCCAAGGTTGATCGTTACCTTGCGTATCTTCGACCTGTCGAGTTGCCGAACCCCAGCTATTGAAGGGTGCTGTGAGCGATCGCAAGCCTTTTCGACCCTCAGATGAAAAGATCGACGGAGCAAGTCCGAGGGCAGGTCCCTGGAATGCCCCGTCGACGTTGCCAGCTATCGCAACTCCTCCTGATACTCCTGTATGACCGTCATGACCTGCGGGTCGCGCAGCGCAGTATCATGAATGGTATTGTATTCTTCGACGGAAAGACCTTCCTCACGAACGGCTTCCGTCATCTCCCCCATCGCCTGCTGGCGCATGGCATTGCCGTCTTCCGGGGACGGCGCCTCGGCGATCTGCGGCTGCCACTTGTTGCTCAACTCCTGGACCCTGAGAGATGCAGCCGCGAAGGCCTCGAGCTGATCCTCGCTGAACGCGCCGGGTTCAGTCTGCTGGGCCGCCACAGGGAGAGCCAGCATAGAGAAGAAGAACAGCAGTGCGGCCAGAAGGGCGACGTGCAGGACAGCAGGCCGGGTGGCGGCTGTTCTATCGATAACTCCATTGACGGCGCTTCGCATGGAAAGTTACTCCTGGTTGTTCGTGAATCCTCGTGACGTGATGCGACGTGCAGCCGCATTCGCCAGGATGGACGGGTGGCGACGACGGAAGGTTCCGGCATTTCGGCCGATTTTTTCCAGCGCCAGGGAACCTTTGGACGCCGGGCGTCGTCCATTAACGACCGGATGGTTGTGCAGCGCCCCGGGAAACGATGAGCGGCGTCGCTTTCGGCGGGCATAAGGAGAAATCGGTGGACGACGTCAAATGGGTGATCGCGCGACAGATCCCACATCTTCGACGCTTTGCGCTTGCGCTGGCGAAAAATCCGGATCAAGCCGACGACCTGGTGCAGGACTGCCTTGAGCGGGCACTGAAAAAGCGTCATCTCTGGCACCATAGGGGGAGCCTGCGTAGCTGGTTGTTCAGCATGCTCTATCGCACGCACATTGATCACCACAGAGCACACCGGCGGCGGGACCTGCCCACCGCACCCGAAGTCATCAATGCCAGGCAGACGCAGCCGGCGAACCAGGAACATCACGTCGAATGCCGGAACATCGGCGAGGCGCTAGACCGCCTCCCGGAAGATCAACGCAGCGCCGTTCTGCTTGTCGCGCTGGAAGGCTTCACCTATGACGAGGCGGCCGAGGTCTTGAAAGTACCGATCGGCACCGTTCGGTCGCGCCTGTCGCGAGGACGGCAGGCGCTGCGCGATCTTCGCGCGTCGGCCATGCAGCCACGCATCCTGCGGAGGGTGAAATGACCAGGAGACCAGAGCCGATTCAGGAAATCGACCTGCTTGCCTATGCCGACGGACTGCTAGAGGCGGATGTGGCGCGCAAGGCTGAAGTCGAGCGCTATCTCTCGGAGCATGCCGATGCAGAGGAATTCGTCACCGAGATCTCGGCGCAGAACGACGACATTCGGGCACACTACGGATCGCTCCTGTCCGAACCCGTCCCTGAGCACTTGACAGCCGTCCTGCGCTCGGAGCCAGCGCAGCCAGTTCGCAGGGTGCTGAGTCAGGTGGCGGCGCTCGCCGCATTGTTGCTGGCCGCGACCAGCGGCGGATGGTTGCTCGGGCAGAAGGGGCAGGACGCGCAATGGCACCTGAGCGACTTCGTCGAGCGCGCCGCGACGTTTCATCACGCAGCGGCCATCGGGGCGGCCTCACCGGCCGCCGGTGGCGACAGGATGCTGCAGCCGCTGGGCTGGCTGAATCAGCGAATTGCGCTGGAGTTGGCGGCGCCGGACCTGACGACCGACGGATTCAATCTGGTGGCGAAGGAACTGCTCGGGCCTGAGGACGACCCCATGGTCCGGCTCGTCTACCAGAGCGGCGACAGCACCACGATCAATCTGTTCCTGCGGCCACGCTGGGAGGGAGCCGGCAGCGGCGTGGGCAAGGCCGATGCGGAGGACGTCGCGGTCCGGTACTGGCTCGACGGACCGCTGGCTTTCGCCATGATCATCGATGCTGCTACGCCGGAGGCCGACCATCTTGCCCGCGCAGTACGGGAGGCGGTAGGGCGTGCCCGGCTGAATGACGGCGTGCCGACAATGGCACTTTCGCCGGTTTCGCCCGTACCGGCGCAGCAAAGGACGGACGACAGGCAAAAGTCGCTGCAAGCGCCGCGCGCCGCCCCGACGCCGAACATGCAGGACAGTCCGCAGTTGCGGCTCAACTAGGATCGGGTCTTCCGAGTGAAGCCCCCAGAGGGATTGCCGCTGATTTCGACAAGCTTACCCTCGCTCCTCAGCTCGGCAACCCCGCTTGCGTTTCGTCATCGCTGATCTCCTCTCGTCGAAGACCAGCAGACACCGATTCCATAGCTTCCCCCTTCGATGGGGAGGGTTGGGGTGGGGGTGCCAGCGGGGCAGGCAAGAGCTGTCTATCTGAGACCCACTCGGCTCAGTACAGCTCCAAGTACTCGTTGCGCTCCCAGTCGGTGACGTGGCTGCGGAAGCGGGCGAGTTCGGCCTCCTTCACGGCGGTGAAGACCCTCACCAGGTCGGGCCCGAGCATGTCCTGCATGGCCTTGTCCTTCTTCAACGCGTCCAGGGACTCTTCAAGGCTGCCGGCCAGCTTCTCGTGCTTCGGGTCGTCCTCTGAGGGACCTTCCGAAGGGATCGGCAGATCGCCCTTGGCCTCCAGGCCGAGCAGGCCGGCGGCGATCACCGCCGCGATCGAGAGGTAGGGATTGGAGAGGCCGGAGGCGGCGCGCATCTCGATGTGGCAGTTCGCCTCGCCGACGTCCTTCATGCGCACCATGGCCGTGCGATCCTCGACGCCCCAGGAGATGTTGGACGGGGCGAAGGTGTGCGGCTTCAGACGATGGTAGCAGTTGGGCGTCGGGTTGATCAGCGGCTGCATGGCCTTGGCGTGGGTCAGCAGGCCGCCCGCGAAGCGGCGGATCAGCGGGTTCATGCCGCCCTTGGCGCCCTTGGTGTAGAAGGCGTTCTTGCCGTTCCTGCGGTCGATGAGGCTGATGTGCAGATGGCAGCCGCAGCCCGCCATGGCGCTCGCCGGCTTGGACATGAAGGTGGCGAGGTAGCCGCTGCGGTGGGCAAGCTCCTTGATGGCGTTCTTGAAGGTGAAGGCCTTGTCGGCGCCCTCCAGGCCGATGCCGGGGCCGAAGTTGATCTCGAACTGCGAGGGCGCGTATTCGCAGTTGTGGGTGATGACGTCGATGCCGGCCTCCTGCAACAGGTCGAGCAGGACATCGAGGAAGGGGACGTACTGGTTGCGCACGGCATTGAAGATATGGACGCCGCCGAACAGCGGCTCGCGGGTTTCCGGGTCGAGCAGGTAGAACTCGAACTCGTGGCCCATCATCACCTGGTAGCCGAGCTTCTCGGCGCGCTTCAGCAGGTTCGCCAGCACCGTGCGCGGGGTCGCGTTGATGGGCTCGCCCGGCGACCAGTAGGCGTCGCAGATCACCTTGGCGGTGTCCTCCAGCCACGGCACCACGCGCAGAGTCGACGGATCGGGAAACAGCAGCTGGTCGCGGTAGCTGACCTCCTCGTTGAGGCCGGTGCCGCCGATCACATTGGAGGCGGTGTCGAGGCCGACGGCGCCGCCGTATAGGTTCAGGCCCTTGCGCGCATAGCTCTCCGCCTTGCCGACGGGGATCACCTTGGTGCGGCTGGTTCCGTGCAGGTCCGGCAGCTCGAAACGGACGTAGCGCGCGCCCGTCTTCTTCAAGGCCGCCATCATCTCCTTCACCGCATCCCCCGCCATGCTAAGCCTCCTCAAGTGTTCTGTTTTCGTTGGAGTTGGTAACTGCCAACATTATGTTGCAGTTGCCAAGTGGTGCAAGCTACCTTCGCCGGCAGTACCATAGCGGCTGGCCTGCGCCGGTCCAGCGCAGCGGCAGGGGCCGGCAAGCCGGCGGAGGGGGAAGTCAATGAGCGCAGGACGCCTCGCAGGAAAGCACGCAGTGATCACCGGGGGCGGCGCCGGCATCGGCCGCGAATCGGCGTTGCTCTTCGCGCGAGAAGGCGCCGCGGTGGCGGTGGCCGACCTCGATTCCAAGGCGGCCGAGGCGACGGCGACGGAGATCGCGGCGGCCGGCGGCAAGGCCTTGGCCATCGCGGTGGACGTTGCCGATGCGCAGTCGGTCGCAGCGATGATTGTCGCGGCGGAGTCGGGCCTCGGCGCGGTCGACGTTCTCTTCAACAACGCCGGCGTCATGCTGGGCGGCGACAACGGCCCGGAGGACACCGAGCAGGCGATCTGGGACCGCACCATCGCCGTCAACCTGACCGGCGTGTTCCACTGCTGCCGCTTCGGCCTGCCGGCGTTGCACCGGGCGGGCGGTGGCGCCATCCTCAACATGTCCTCGCTGGTGGCGGTGATGGGCGCGGCGGTGCCGCAGCTCGCCTATACGGCCTCGAAGGGCGGGGTGCTCGCCATGACCCGGGAGATCGCGGTGCAGTACGGCCGCCAGAACATCCGCGCCAACGCCCTGCTGCCCGGGCCGATCGGCACGCCGCTGACCGCCCAGCTCTTCGACACGCCGGAGAAGCTGGAGCGCCGCCGGGTCCACATGCCGCTGGGGCGCTTCGGCAAGGCGGTCGAGGTGGCCGAGGTGGCGCTGTTCCTCTGCTCCGACGCCGCCAGCTACGTGACCGGCGCCGGCTGGCTGGTCGACGGCGGCATCCACGCCGCCTACGTGACCCCGGAGGATGCGGTCTGATGCCCGCCCTTCTCGGCGTCGACCTCGGCGCCGGCAGCCTCAAGGCGACACTGATCGACGAGACCGGCAGGACGCTGGCGGAGGCGGCGGCGCCGATCGCCAGCCAGACGCCGAAGCCCGGCTGGTCGGAGCAGAACCCGGCGGAATGGTGGCAGGCGTTGACGGCCGCGGTGCCTCAGGTGCTGGCGAAGGCCGGGCTGCCGGCCGGCGGGATCGCCGCCGTGGGCCTCTCCGCCGGCGCCCACATCGCCGTGCTGGAGGACGCCGACGGCGAGGTGATCCGCCCGGCCATCATGTGGAACGACCAGCGCAGCATCCAGGAGGCGCGCGAGCTGCACGACCGCGCCGGCGAGACGATCATCGCCACGGGCCTGAACCGCGCCAACCCGACCTGGAGCCTCTGCCAGCTCGCCTGGTTGCAGAAGCACGAGCCCGACGCCGTTGCCCGTACAAAGCGGCTCTACCTCGCCAAGGACTGGCTGCGCAGCCGGCTCACCGGCGACTGGACCACGGACTATTCCGACGCCCTCGGCGCGTTGATGTCGGACGTGGCGACCCGCAGCTGGTCGCCGGACCTCTGCGACCTCATCGGCTGGGACATGGCGAGCTTGCCGCCGGTGCGCCAGCCCGAGGAGATCGCCGGCCGGGTGAGCGCGGCGGCGGCGCGGGCGACCGGCCTCGCCGAAGGCACGCCCGTGGTGGTCGGCGCCAACGACACCACGGTGGAGCTCTACGGCGCCGGCGCCATCGAGCCGGGGCAGGGGGCCATCAAGCTGGCCACCGCCGGCGTCGTCTTCCTGGCCTGCGACCGGCCGGAAGTGCATCCGCCGGTCTCCTGCTACCCGCACATCATGCCGGGGCTCTGGTACATGGCCTCCGGCATCAACGCCTGCGCCACGGCGCACCGCTGGGTGCGCGACACCTTCTTCGCCGAGCTTCCGCCGGAGACCGCCTTCGCCGAGATGGACCGCCTGGCCGCCGGCATCGCGCCGGGCGCCGACGGCCTCATCTTCCATCCCTACCTGCTGGGCGAGCGGGCGCCGCACTGGGACCCCAAGCTGCGCGGCGACTTCATCGGCCTGACCCTCGGCCATGGCCGCGCCCACTTCGCGCGCGCCTGCTACGAGGGCATCGCCTTTGCCCTCAACGACGTGCTGCTGGCGGCCCGGCAACTCTCGGGCGCCACCTTCGGCGACATGTGCCTGTTGGGCGGCGGCGCGCGCAGCGCCACCTGGCGCCAGATCATCGCCGACGTCACCGGCCTCACCATGAAGGTGCCGGCCAACGGCGATGCCTCCTTCGGCGCGGCTCTGGTGGCGGGGGTCGGCGGCGGCGTCTTCGCGGACCCGGCGGCGGCGGTGCGCCAGTGTTGCCGGATCGTCGAGGAGAACCGGCCCGATGCCGGGCGGCACGCCGCCTATGGCCGGACCTTCGAGATCTATGACGAGGCGCGCCGGGTCCTTACGGGGATCAACCACCGCCTGCACGACGGGGATTAGGCCGGGCAGAGGCTGCTGCGGCAGGTTGCGGGGAGGTGGGTTTACTGTCCTGTAACGAGCCTCGACCGGCGCGTGGCGGGCGACTATTGTGCGGTGTTTTTCTTATTCCAATAGGGGGCGGCCGTCCCCGATTATCCCGAACCGGAGTAGATTCCCGATGTCTGGTGTTTTGAGCCTGCCGAAGCTGAAGCAAGCCGTTGCCGATGGCAGCATCGATACCGTTCTCGTCTGCATGGTCGACATGCAGGGCCGCCTCGTCGGCAAGCGCTTCCAGGCCGAGTTTTTCCTCGACACCGCCGAGGACGAGACCCATGCCTGTAACTACCTGCTGGCCAACGACATCGACATGGAACTGGTGCCGGGCTACCCGGTGGCCAACTGGGCCCAGGGCTACGGCGACTTCGTGCTGAAGCCGGATCTCTCGACGCTGCGGGTGACGCCCTGGTTGGAGGGTACGGCCATGGTGATCTGCGATGTGCTGGACCACCAGCACCACGCCCCGGTGCCGCATTCGCCGCGGGCCATGCTGCGCCGGCAGATCGAGCGCCTGTCCGCCAAGGGCTTCAAGCCCTTCCTTGCCTCGGAGCTGGAGTTCTACCTCTTCGACGAGACCTACGAGAGCGCCCACCAGAAGCACTACCAGGACCTCAAGACCGAGGGCTACTACATCGAGGACTATCACATCTTCCAGACCTCCAAGGAGGAGGAGGTGATGCGGGCGATCCGCAAGGGCCTGCAGGGCTGCGGCATCCCGGTGGAGAACTCCAAGGGCGAGTGGGGGCCCGGCCAGGAGGAGATCAACGTGCGCTACGACGAGGCGCTCACCATGGCCGACAACCATGTGATCCTGAAGAACGCCTGCAAGGAGATCGCCCACCTCAAGGGCAAGGCGCTCACCTTCATGGCCAAGTGGAACTACGGCATGGCCGGCAACTCCTGCCACATCCATGCCTCGCTGTGGGACAAGCTCGGCAAGAAGCCGCTGTTTTTCGATCCCAAGGCCAAGCACGGCATGTCGAAGACCATGTGCCAGTTCGTCGCCGGCCAGCTCAAGTACGCCGACGACCTCACCTATTTCCTGGCGCCCTACATCAATTCCTACAAGCGCTTCCAGGCCGGCACCTTCGCGCCGACCAAGGCGATCTGGAGCCTCGACAACCGCACCGCCGGCTTCCGGCTCTGCGGCGGGGGCTCCAAGGCGATCCGCGTCGAATGCCGCATCGGCGGCGGCGACCTCAATCCCTACCTCGCCTTCTCGGCGCTGCTGGCGGCCGGCCTCGCCGGCATAGAAGAGAAGCTGGAGCTTCCCGAGCCCTACATGGGCGATGCCTACAGCGGCAAGAAACTGCACGACATCCCCAAGACCCTGCGCGAGGCCATCACAGCACTTGAGAAGTCGAAGATGCTGCGCGGCGCCCTCGGCGACGAGGTGGTCGAACACTACCTCCACACCGCCCGCTGGGAGCAGTTCGAATACGACCGCCGGGTGACCGATTGGGAATTGAAGCGCGGATTCGAGCGCTATTGAGGCCGACGGCCGGCTTCTTCGCATACTGACGAAAAGGCGCCGCTTTTTCCGGGCGCTGCCTTTGAGCATCCGCCAGACCAGCGCCTGTTTTTTCTGTTCGGTCAGTGGTTTGCTTTCTTTTCCTCAGCTTCGCAGCGAAGACTGGGATAACTTCGCAGGTCTACCGGTGCGGGATTCTTGTTGTCGGCCCCTGGTCTCTGGGCTAATGTATACCACGAACCAGCCGCCCCGCCGGACATCGGTCTCGCGTTCCTCGCCCTGCCTTTGAATGTCGCGAATGTCGTCATGCTGCCCAGCAAGCTCGAATTCAAACCGATCGAGAACACCTTCAGTTTGAAGGGGCACATCTACGAGACCCTTCGCGAAGGCATCACCTCGATGAACATCTATGCCGACGATGCTTCGCTGAAGCTCGACGAGCGGCAGCTTTCCGAGCAGCTCGGCATCAGCCGCACGCCGATCCGCGAGGCGCTGGCGCGGCTGGAGCAGGAGG
>WHTV01000119.1 GCA_009377535.1 Kiloniellaceae bacterium | reverse complement strand
GAAGATGACCGGCACGGTGGCGAAGTCCTTGCACCCCGTGCGGATCTTCCGGAGCATTTCGGCACCGCTTATCACCGGCATCAGGCAGTCGCTGATCACCAGGTCCGGCTTGAAGCGAACGAGCTCTCGCAGACCTTCGGCGCCGTTCGAAGCCGCGGCTACCTCGTATCCTTCTTCTTCGATGACCTCTACCAGGTCTTGGCGGAGATCGGCTTCGTCCTCCACACAGAGAATCTTGAACATTTTCGTTGAATTATCCTTTTGGTTCCTTGTTGACATCGGCTAGGCGGAGAGGGCCGCAGGGCCGCCTGCCTCCACAGATTCTGGCTTTTGCTCTTCGGATTTCCCGATCGGGAAGCTGAGCGAGAAGGTGGTGCCGTTCCCCTCGGTGCTGTCCACGGTGACCTGTCCCTGGTGCAGTTCGGCGAGATGCTTGACGAGGTGCAGGCCGATTCCTGTGCCGGGAATGCCTGTCGAGGTGCTGGCGCGGAAGAATTTCTCGAAGAGCTTTGGAAGCTCGTCCTTGGGGATGCCGAGACCGTGGTCGCGCACCGCAACGATGATGTTGTCCCCGACGGTGCCGGCCTTGACTTCGATCTTTGGGCTCTCCGGCGCGTATTTCACGGCGTTGGACAGCAGGTTGGTGAAGATCTGGTCCATGCGCTTGGAATCTATGAAGACCGTCGGGGGCAGGTCGGCGATGGTGAGGTGGATCTTGTGTTTTTTCGAAATGTCCTGCTGGCGCTGACATACCTCCTTGAGCAAAGCGCCCAAATTGCAGTCCGCCAGCTCGAGCCCGATCATACCCGCCTCGAGCCGCGAAACGCTGAGGGTGCTGTCGATCAGTTCGATCATGCGCCCCACTGCGCCGCGGATCTTGCCGACCCGTTCCTGCAGCTGCTCCGGCGTATCCTTCCCGATCCGACGGTCGATGCGCTGAGCCGCGCCGTCGATGATGGCTACGGGCGTGCGGAATTCATGCGATACCATGGTGACGAACTCGCGGTGCAGGGCATTGTACTCGCGCTCTTTTTCCAGCGCGTTGGCCAGGCGTTGCGTCTGCTGCTGCTGCTCTGCCGTCAAGCGGTCGATCAGAGCAACGTTTCCCTTGAAGGTGACGAGCGAGCGCGCCATCTCGCCGATCTCGTCGCGTCGGTCTGTCCAGGGAATTTCAAAGCCCTTGTCGCCGTTCGCGATTCGGTCCGTCGCCGCGGCGATGTCGGCCAGCGGCCGGCCGAGGCGACGGTTGACGAGAGCAAGCGAGACGATGACGAAGAAGACGATCGTCGCCAGGGAGACGCTTGCCTCCCACAGCATGGTATGTTGCGCCAGTTCTTTGAGGCTTTCGAGATTCCACGCGATGGCGAAGGTCCCGGCGCGCTCCTGCCCATCATAGGAGAGCACTGGCGCGACAACGATGAAATGCTCGCCGAGCATGGTGGTGAAGACGTCATTGCTGTGGGAACTGACGGCTGCCGCCCGGATCGCCTCGACGAAGTCGACCGGTTCCTCGGCAGACTGCTGATAGCTGTGCAAGACGGAGCCGCGACGTTCGGCTACGACAACCGCCGCTACGTCCATTGAGTTGCGGGCAACCACGGCGGCCGATATCTCCGCCAGGTTTTCGATCCGACGCCAGCGCACGTCGCCGTAGATCTGGGTGGCGATCAGCTGTGTCTTGGAGGTATTGCGCAGCAACTCCGCGTCCTTGAGGAGGGAGTGTGAATGCGCGATCTGAAAACCCATGACGATGACAAAGCCGATGCTGATGCTGATGGCAACGATCGCTGCAAGCTGGACGCTCACGGTCCGGAAGCCTCGGCGGGCTGACCTGCTGGGTTGCTTCTCGTTCATAATTGGCTGTTTTCTGCTTTTTTCGCGAAGCGATTTCTGGGCTGTACGGACCGGTCGCACCGCCAGTATCAGCACCCTAGCGGCACCCTCTTAAGGAGTGGCTAATCAAAGCGCTAGATATTTTGGGTTGTATTTAATCAACCTGTGCGGATCCCCGGGGGATCGCAGGGGAAGGCAGGCCGGGGCTGACGCTGCAGGGACTGTCGACAGCGGCCAGAGCATGATCCGCTCAGAATGCACCAATCCGACCGGATACTGTCTAGACTGCCCCCGGGGGTGGTCCCAGGGCCACCGGTACCGAGAGGGATGACCAGATGGCCGAAGAGAAGAAACGCGGGCTGCTTAACGGCCTCACCCACTACGGCGATCCGGACTTCGCGGCTTATCTCAGGCGCTCCTTCGCGCGGTCCATGGGCTACTCCGAGGAGATGCTGGGCCGGCCCGTGGTCGGCATCACCTGGACCGCCAGCGGCTTCAACAACTGCCATCGTGGCGTCCCGGAGCTGGTCGAGGCCGTGAAGCGCGGGGTGCTGGCAGGCGGCGGCCTGCCGCTCGACTTTCCGGTGATCTCCCTGGGAGAGGTCTTCCTCAACCCTACCAGTCTGCTCTATCGCAACCTCATGGCCATGGACGTGGAGGAGATGATCCGCGCCCAGCCGATGGACGCGGTGGTGTTGGTCGGCGGCTGCGACAAGACCCTGCCGGCCCTGGTCATGGGTGCGGTCTCGGCGGGCAAGCCGGCCATCGTGCTGGCCACCGGACCGATGTCGACCGGGCGCTATCACGGCGAGCGGCTCGGCGCCTGCACCGACTGCCGCCGCTTCTGGGCGCAGTACCGCGCCGGCGGGCTGGACGACAAGCAGATCGCCGAAATCGAGGGCAACCTCGCCACCACGCAAGGGACCTGTGCGGTGATGGGGACGGCCAGCACCATGGCGATCCTTTGCGAGGCGCTGGGCCTCATGCTGCCGGGCGGCGCGGCGGTGCCGGCGGTCCACGCCGACCGCCTGCGCCAGGCCGAAGCCAGCGGCCTGCGTGCCGCGCAGCTGGTCGGCAGCGCGCTCACCTTCGACAGGATCATCACCGAAGGGTCCGTAGAGAACGCCCTGCGCGTGCTGCTGGCCATCAGCGGCTCGACCAATGCCGTGGTGCACCTGGCGGCGATCTTCGGGCGGCTCGGCATGGCGCTCGACATGGACCAGCTCAACCGCCTCAGCGACGAGACGCCCGTGCTGGTCGACCTGAAGCCGACGGGTGCTCACTACATGGAGGATCTGCATGCGGCCGGCGGCGCGCCGGCGGTGCTGCGGGCGCTGCGCGACCAGTTGAACCTCGGCGTTGCAACGATCACCGGCCAGACCCTGGGAGAAGTGCTTGAGGCCAGTGATCCCTGGGTCGATCCCACGGTGGTGCGTCCGCTGGACAATCCCATCTCGCCGCAGGGCGGCCTGGTGGCGCTGACCGGCAGCCTTGCCCCCAAGGGCGCGATCCTGAAGCGGGCGGCCGCGACGCCGGCCCTGTTCGAGCGGGAGGGCCGCGCCGTGGTCTTCACCTCGCTGGACGATCTTTCCCGGCGCATCGACGACCCCGAGCTCGACGTCACGCCGGACGACTTCCTGGTGCTGCAGAATGCCGGGCCGCTGGCCAGCGGTATGCCGGAGGCCGGCTATCTGCCGATCCCCGCCAAGCTCGCCCGCGCCGGGGTGAAGGACATGGTGCGGATCTCCGATGCCCGCATGAGCGGCACCGCCTTTGGTACCATCGTGCTCCATGTCTCGCCGGAGGCGGCGCTCGGCGGTCCGCTGGGGCTGGTGCGCCAGGGCGACCGCATCCGTCTCTCGGTGGCCGGGCGGCGGCTCGACCTGCTGGTCGAGGAGGCCGAATTGGCGCGGCGGCGGGCGAGCTTCCTGGCCGGCCCGGGGGTCGGCGCTGAGCGCGGCTGGCGGCGCCTCTGGCGCGACCATGTTCTGCAGGCCGAGCAGGGTTGCGACCTCGATGTCCTGCGGGGGGCTTAAAGAAAATTCTGGGCCATGTCACAAGTCCGGCCGGCCGATCGTCATCTCTCTGAAAGCAAGCCTTTGGCCCCCCACAAGGAGAAGACAATGCTGCAGACCAATGCATTCGACTACCGCCAGCAGATCCCCGAGATCATGAAGGCCCTGGTAGCCGCCGAAACGACCATCGCCGCGGGCGACCTGGACCCCATGCTGCGTCACCTGGTGAAGCTCCGGGCCTCGCAGATCAACGGCTGCGCCTTCTGCGTGAAGATGCACCTGGCCGAGGCGCGCAAGGACGGCGAGACCAACGACCGGCTCGACCGCGTCATCGTCTGGCAGCACGTCGACGACTTCAGCGAGCGCGAGAAGGCGGCCCTGGCCTGGACCGAGGCCTTGACCTTCCTGGATCATGGGGCCGACCATAGCGCCGTGAAGCAGCGCCTGGCGCAGTTCTTCTCCGACCCGCAGATCGCGGCCCTCACGGCGTGTATCGCCATGATCAACCTCTGGAACCGGCTGATGGTGGCAAGCCACTGACGATGCTCGACGACCGCGACCTCGCCCTCTTCGAAGCGGCCAGGCCGGCCCTGCGCGGGCTGGCCTACCGCATCCTCGGCTCCCTGGCCGAGGCGGAGGATGCGGTGCAGGATACTTTCCTGAAGTGGCAGGCCGCCGGGCGCTCGGACATCGCGGTGCCCGAGGCCTGGCTCACCACCGTCTGCACCCGGCGCTGCCTCGACCTGGTGAAGAGCGCGCACCGCAGCCGCGTGGACTACGTCGGCCCCTGGCTGCCGGAGCCGGTGCACACCGCCACCGACGACGCGCCGGCGGAGCTCGCCGCCTCGGTCACCACCGCCTTCCTGCTGTTGCTGGACCGTCTGACGCCGAAGGAACGCGCCGCCTATCTGCTGCGCGAGATCTTCGACCACGACTATGCCGAGGCGGCGCGGATCCTCGGCCTGCAGGAAGCCGCCTGCCGCAAGCTGGTGTCGCGAGCCCAGGCCGCCGTGCGTCGGGCCAAGTCCCGCCAGGTGGTGCCTGCCGACCAACAGGAGAGGCTGCTCGACGCCTTCCAGCTGGCGGTCAACAGCGGCGCGACGGAGCCGCTCAGCGCGCTGCTGGCCGACGATATCGCGCTGAGGGCCGATGGTGGCGGCAAGGCCGCGGCGGCCGACCGGGTGCTGCGCGGGCGGGACGAGGTGTTGAGTTTCCTGACCAAGGTCCTGGGCAGCGCCTGGCCGCTGTGGCGACAGGTGCGGCAGGAGATCAACGGCGTCCTCGGCATGGTGCTGTTCGAGGGCGAGGTGGTGCGCGCCTCGATCACCTTCGGCTTCGACGAAAGCGGCGCCCTTAGCGACATCTACATCATGCGCAATCCGGAAAAGTTCGGCGGCCTGACGGGCGATATCAGGAGGCTGCAGTGATACCGGCTGGCCTCCGCACGTCCGACGATGTTGTGCCGAAGCGGCGGCGTACCAGGACGCCGCTATCCTGACGCTAGGCAGCTGCTGCTGTGGCTGCTTCCAGAGATGACAGCGTCTGCCATTCAAGGCCGTCGGCTTGCAGCGTCATGCTGGTACCGGTCGCATCGCTCGGCGCGCCGGATCGGGTTTCTCCAAGACCGGTGACGGCAGTCCCCTGCGCGTCCGGCTGCGCGACCTCCGCCGGAGAGAGGGCCGCGTCATCGTCGTCAGGGGCGGAGACCAGATCGGCTAAGTTGAGCGGCTCGCCGGGCAGGGTTTCGGCATCGGCGGCGAGGAGGCTGGCTGAAGCGTGGCCGGCGTCGCCCGGCAGGAGCAGCGTGGCAAGCGGCGAGGACCCGAAGGGGTCCGATACCCGCACCGCGACGTCATCGACCGTATCCCCCTCTCCTGGAATCCAGACCAGGTCGCCCAGCAGGAAGGCTTCCTCGCTCACCACGACTTCCTGGCCCGCCGGCTGGACTGCCCCGTTCAAGAGCAGGTAGCCGCTGTCGGTGGCAGGGTTGAGGTCGGTGAAGCCGAAGCTCAGGATGTCGCCGTCGTCATCCGACCAGTCGATCAGGTCGGCGAGCATGGGTGTGCCGGATTGGGCCTGCATCAGCGTCGTCGTGCTGCTGGCGACGGCCAGCTGGGGAAGGCTGTTCCCGGGCTGCCAGTCATCCGGCTTGTAGACCCAGACGTCGCCGTTTCTGCTGTCATTGACACCGATGTAGATGTCCTGCTCCGCCACGTACTTCCACTTGCCCAGTACGCCCACGGTCCGGGTGTCGGGAAATTGATCCACCGCGCCACTGTCCAGGGGCGTGAGGACCCAGCCCGTGGTGGAGACATCGTCCGGTGGCGCCAGCTCCCAGACCATTCCGTCGCCGCCCCACAAGACAAAGACATCGCGCACCGGATCGTAGTCCATGCCGTAGTCTGCGAGGAGGCTGAAATCAAAAGTGTCGGTCGGGTCGTCGGGAACGAAGCTCATGTTCCTGTTGCCCGGCCCGGCGTTGTCCAGGTCCCACATGACGAATTTGAACTGGGCTGTGCGGACGAAGGCGTTGAGGTCGGGGCTGTACGCGCCGGCGCCGTCGCCGCCGAAAGGCTCCCAGGTGCGCCCGACCTGCTCGTAGGTGTCTTTTGACGGATCGTCGATGTCGTGGACTGTGTACTTCCACAGATCCCTCCGGCCGAAGTAGATCACGTCCTTGCCGTCTTCTTCCGCGTAGGCGGAGGTGCTGTTCACCAGGTTCGTTGCCGGGCGGTTGTCGCGGTTCTCCCACATCTCACCGCCGACTACCTCGGGAAAGAGCTGCGGGTTCACGTGTGAGCCGGTAGTGCCGCCGACCTTGTTCCCGTCCGCCTTCGCGGGATCCCAGAAGTAGGGGCCCGTCGGCGTGACGCCGTCCGTCCTTACGAACCCGCCGCCGGTATTGAAGGCGGCGCCGCCGAGCACCATGAAGCGATCGACAATCGGCAGGTACTCCGAGTTGTCGTAGGTGTGCGCGGAGATCGGCGCATTGAGGTAGCCGTCGATCGCCTCGAAGCGGGAGCCGGCGATGTTCACCACTTCACTGGGAAGCGACGCGCGCTCCCATTCGAGTGTCGAGGAGCGCCAGCGATAGACCTCGTTGCCTGGGTAGTTGGCATGACCGCCGCCCCAGAAGATGAGGTCGCCGCGCTCGCTGTCCCAGGCCATGGAACTCCACGCGCCGATTACAGCGTCGGGCTTCTGATTGCCGCCGTTGGCCCGGTGCAGGAAGGGCGTCCAGACGTCCTGGAAATGATTGATGTTCAGCCGGATCCAGTTATCCTCCGGCGCGGAAGTCAGAATCTGCCGGAAGTTGTCGCCGGTGGGGGGCGTCGTGACAACCTGGAGAGAGACGCTGGCGGTCCTCGCACTGCTGCCGTCAGACGCGCTGTAGGTGAAGCTGTCGTTGCCGGCGAAGCCGCTATCCGGCGTATAGCGCAGCGTGCCGTCGGCGTTGCGGGTGACGCTGCCGTTGGTCGGCTGCGTAAAGCCGGCGACTGTCAGGCTATCGCCGTCTGGATCGCTGTCGTTGCCGAGCACGTCGATCGACACCGGTGTGTCGCGGGTAGTGACGGCTTCATCGTCCCGCGCCACCGGCGGATCCGGCAAGGGTGTCACGGTCACCGTGACGGTCGCCGTCGCGGAAGCCAACGGGCTGTCGCTGACGGTATAGGTGAAGCTGTCCGTGCCGAAGAAGTCCGCCGCCGGTGTGTAGGTCACGCTGTTGTCGGGGTTGATCGCCACACTGCCGTTGGCGCCCTGGGTCACCGCGTCCACGCGCAGCACGCCGCCGCCCGGGCTGCTGTCGTTGCTGAGAACGTCGATGGTGAGGGCGCTGTCCTCCGCGCCGGAGGCCGTGTCGGCCTGGGCCTCCGGCGGGGTCGCCCCGGTCCCGCCGGTCAGGTCGAAGATCGCGTCGCTGAACCGCAGATAGGAAAAATTGTATAGATTGTCCCTGCCGTCGCCGCCGACCTGGTCGGATACGACCACCCGGTCTGCGTTGACGGTGATCTGGTAGCCGCTGATGCTGCCGCTGAAGACCGCGGTGTCAATGCCGCCGCCGCCCGTCAGCGTGTCATGGCCCGGCCCTCCCTTGATCAGGTCGTCGAAGGCCGAGCCTATGACTCGATCATTCCCCCTGTCAGCATCGATCAGGGCGACGTTGACCAGCCGCGTTGCACTGAAATCGAGAAGATTGTTGAAGGCTGTGCCGGCCACCACATTGTCGCCGCCGCCGCCATTGATCTCCTCGACCGACTGGCCGACCGTCAGTCTCCCCAGCTGGAGTCTGGTGTCACCATCGTCACCGAGGATCAGGTCATAGCCGTCGCCGCCATCAATGAAGTCCTGGCCGTTGGCAGCCCCGGAAACCATAAAAGTATCATTTCCGGCGCCGCCGAACAGTTTATCGTGCCCCGGTCCGCCGTCGATCAAGTCATCGAAGGCCGTGCCGAAGACCGTATCGTTGCCCTTCAAGGCATAGATCTCATAGGGCTGCAGCGCCGAGCTCACATCGAGAGTGTTGTTTGAGTTTGTGCCCCTCAGGACCAGTCTCTCAACCATGGCGCTTCACCTCCCGTGTCAGCTCTCGGTGTAACGGCCTGCGAAGGAATCCCTGAAAATGGATTATGATAACGGCGGAATCATTGCGACGGCGCGCATGCGCTCTCGTCGACCATTCCAACGATAACACCCGCCGCGTGGCCACGGTAGGTGAAGGTTTTTCATACAGTCGCCGTGGCGCCGCTGCCGCGATCGTCTCGACCGACCAAGAATAATGGCACCGTCCACGGCGCCGACCGAACGAAAGAAAACGCCCCGAAGCCGCGGGCTTCGGGGCGTTTCCGCAAGAGGCGAAGTCGCCGGAGACCCGCGCAGCGGGCGCCGGCGGACGCTCAGACGACTTTGGTGTGGAGGTCGCCGATGCCGTCGACATGGCCGTGCAGCACGTCGCCGCGCTTGACCGCCGCAACGCCGGAGGGCGTGCCGGAGAGGATGACGTCGCCGGGCGCCAGCTCGAAGAGGCCGGAGAGGTAGGAGATCATCTCCGGCACCTTCCAGATCATCTGGTCGAGGTTGCCTTCCTGGCGCATTTCGCCGTTCACCTTCAGCCAGATGGCACCCTTGTCCGGGTGGCCGAGTTCGCTTGCCGGGACCAGTTCGCTGCAGGGCGCCGAGTGCTCGAAGGCCTTGCCGACCTCCCAGGGCCGGCCGGTCTTCTTGGCTTCGCCCTGCAGGTCGCGGCGGGTCATGTCGAGCGCCACGCCATAGCCCCAGACATGGTCGAGGGCCTTGTCGAGCGGAATGTCGATGCCGCCCTTGTGCAGCGCGACCGCCATCTCGATCTCGTGGTGCACGTCGCTCGACTGCGGTGGATAGGGGAAGTCGCCGCCGCCGGTGACCAGGTTGTCGGGGTTTTTCTGGAAGAAGAAAGGATCCTCGCGGTCCGGGTCGTGGCCCATTTCGATGCTGTGGGCGGCGTAGTTGCGCCCGACGCAATAGATCCGGTGTACCGGGAAGACCGCGTCGCTTGCGCGTACCGGAATGACCGCAGCCTTGGGCGGCGTAATCACGAAACTCATAGTCTCACTTTCTCCAGACGAGGACTGCAGGGTGCTAGTGTCGGGCGGCGGCATAGTAGTCGACCTTTCTTTCAAGCCAAGCGAGCACTTCATTGAGGCTGAAGGCGAAGGCAAAGAGCACGAAGAGCAGCGCCCAGAAGTGCTCCATCAGGAAGCGCGAGGAATACAGCTCGAACAGCCTCCCGAAGCCGATAACGGAAACCAGGAGCTGCCCGATGACCACGCCCTT